>CAKZML010000158.1 GCA_937128475.1 uncultured Chromatiales bacterium | reverse complement strand
GTGGCTATGGTGTCAGTGAAATCTTGATTCGTGCCGGATCGAATTTCGATGGCAAAACCATCACGGAAACCAAACTCAGAGACAGCGATATCAATGTACTCACGTTATATCGTGGCACAACCGTAATCCCCAATCCGCGTGAAGCGCGCACCTTGCAGGCAAACGATCGCTTGCTATGTTTTGGCAAGCTCGATGCAATGCGAGATTTGCTGCCTCCCAAGTCTCAGCGCAGAAGGCAACCAACGGTTGGAGTTCTCAACCCGGATGCAGCGGAGTAGCTTTCACACTGTGCAATGACCATTAGAATAAGGGCCCCAACCGGGGCCCTTATTCTTGGTGGCCCGACATGCCGATCCGCCAACGCGAGCTGGACAGTGATCAGGCCCGCTGGTTGAGGTTTCGGAAGGAATCTAACGCAATCGAATTTATTGCGGTTTGCGACTCCAATTCTTCTGTTTCAATTGTATGGGTAACGATCATCAGTGATTCCGTCACGTTCCATCGGGTCTTGTTGCCATGAAACGGTGCTCAGGAAGCGGCCGCCGGTGCCGCAGTAATTCCCGGATTTCGACCAGATTCTGCATCAGAAACTTTTCGTATGGATCAATGTGAGGACCGGGATTTTCGACCAACTCCTCTAGCTGGTACAACGCAAACCAGAATGTCCTCTCCTCCGGCGTCGGATCTGTTAGTTCAGACTTGCCGAAGGTTTCTTGCCACTCCGTAAGCACCCTTTCTATATAACCGAGAGTATCGAGCCCTTCTGCCGATCCTGGAGCCACCCCGTCAAGGTAGCGCAGCAACACCAGCCGATGGCGATCAATGAATCGTTCATGATCCCGAGTGGTTGCCTCGCTCCTCTTTCCGATGCAAGGTTTGTTTAGCGACGTTGACATGGATCCATTATCAGCGATCCCATCGTGGAAATACCGCACGAGTTTTTGCCCCAATCAACCTGATATGCGAGTGGAACAAATTACATGAGCACGTCGGGTGAGGGCGGGATTCGGAAAGTGGTGAGCAAGAGCGGACCGATTCGAGTCAATCGAACCACCCACACGCGGATGTTCAATCCACCCTCGGTCTCTCGCCACCGCAATGCCAACACGCGGTGAACTGACCATCCAGATTTTCCCCGCAATCCGGGCAATCCCACTGGGGAAGATCCGCCGCCGGACCCTTCAGGTGTTCCGCTACGATTTCACCGGCTTGCTGAAGGTCCTCGTCCCTCATGACCCATAATTGGGGCCAGACCTCGGTGAAAGGAACCTCGCCACGCAGGGTGAACATCTGATCGTTCTTCACCAGGCAGGGAATGCCCTCCTGCTCCAGCAGGTTTTTCAGGTGCTGGACAGTGACCAGCGAATCCGTTGTATAGATTTTTTTCACAGGATGCTCACCCCGGCTGCAAGCCGTCCAGGAACTCACCA
>CAKZML010000157.1 GCA_937128475.1 uncultured Chromatiales bacterium | reverse complement strand
TGGGGAGTCTTTCCCAGCGCCTGAGCGCCAGCGTGGGACAGGAGCGGGTCAACACCGACCTGGCCAATGATCCCTCCGCTACCGCCAGCACACCAAAAGCCGACAGCCTGCAGGTCAAGACCCCATGGCTGGAAATCGACGACGTGTTTTACGAGGCCCGTGGTACGTCCTGGGCGCTAATCCACTTCCTGCGTGCTGCCCAGTTTGATTTTGAGCAGGTCCTCCAGGACAAGAACGCAGAGGTCAGCCTCAGGCAGATCATTCGCGAACTCGAAGGCGGTCTTCAGCCCATGGGAAGTCCAATGATTCTCAACGGGTCGGCATTCGGAATGTTCCCGAATCACTCCCTGGTGATGGCTTCATACCTGGCCCGGGCCAATTCGGCGGTGATCAACCTTCGGGAGTTGCTTGACCAGGGCTAGCCCCGGACTGCAATACCGCACCAGCGATCATTAATCCCAGGCGGTCAGCGCCGCTGGCCGAGGGGTGGTAGCCGTCAGCCGCCAGCAGGCTCGCGGCTGACGGGATTTCCAGTTCCAGCCGCTGCCAGCCGTTTTGCCTGCACACCCTGGCTAGCTCGAGATCCAGCATGCTCGCCCTGAGGCCCAGTTGGAACCGCAGGGGCTGGGGTATCCCAACGAATTGATGCAAAGGCGGTACCGGGCAAAATACCGGCCTTCCCTGGCCTGATTCGGTAACAAGCCGCCCCAACTCGAACAACTGTCGGCGCCAGCTGGCAAGACTGGTCAGGCTGGTGGTGTCGTTCACTCCCCCCAGCCATATCACCCAGTTGGACACGGGCAGTGCTTGCTCGCCCAGGGTTTCCACCAATTCTCCCAGCCGGATACCGTTACGACCAATTGCCGCCCAACTCACCGGGACGCCACTGAGAGTGGACAGGTGCTCGGCTACCTGTACAGCGATGCTCTCCCGGAATTCACTGACGCCCACCCCGGCAACCGGCGACTCTCCGATCATCAGCATACGCAGCGGGTCGTCCGGCAAATCATCCAGGGAACCGCCCTGGGTGCCGTGACGCTCACCCGGGGCCTCGGGCATTTTCAGCGCCCGGCGTTTCGCCTCCCGGCCCAGGGGAATGGTCAGCACGAACAGGGGCAGTGTCAGCCACCACAGCAGGTGCAACACGAACCGGGGCAAGCGTCTCACCGGTCTCGCACGGCCGGTGTGGAAAATGGCCAGCGGCCACGCCAGTGTTGAATCATCAGGAATCCGACAAGCATGCCGCCCAGGTGGGCAAAATGGGCCACCCCGGTCTGCATGCCGAAGACGCCCAGCCACAGTTCCAGCAAGCCGTATCCCACTACGAAATACTTGGCCTTGATGGGCACCGGGAAAAACAGCAATAGCAGCTTGCGGTCCGGAAACATCATGCCAAACGCGAGCAAGATGCCGAACACGCCCCCCGAGGCACCCACCGTCGGGTACATCTGGCCACTGAGCCACCCAACCAGCAACTGGGCCGCCGCGGCACCCACCACGCATCCCAAATAAAAAATCAGGAAACGACGGGTTCCCCAGTAGAACTCAATCTGGGTACCCAGCATCCATAGACCGAACATATTAAAAAACAGGTGTCCGGAATCACCGTGCAGGAAGGAATAACTGATCAGCTGCCAGGGCATGAACAGGCCCGGTGGCCACAGCGCAAACAGGGCAATCATCAGCCTGTCATAGCCCATCACCATCAGCAGGTAAACGCCCACATTGGCGATCAACAGGCCTTTAACTGCTGGGGTAAAAGAACTTCCACCCTGGCTGGTCTGGATCATGGCACTAGCGCCGATATAGCCAGGCGGGAACATCACGCCAGGCACGGTTCAAGGCGCGATCGCTATTGCGCGCACCGGGAGACAGGGAGTCTACGAGATTCCAGAATCGCGCTGAGTGATTCATATGCCGGGTATGACTGAGTTCATGCAGGATCAGGTAGTCCACCAGGGCAGGCTCCACAAACAGGGCCGCCGCATTGAGACTGATCGATCCCCGGGAAGAACAACTACCCCAGCGACTGCGCTGGAGACGAATCTGGCTTCGTCGAAAACCCAGGCCGGTTTCTTTGGACAAGGCCTCCAGCCGCGGAACCAGGTGTAACTTGCCCTGCTCCTTAATCCAGTTCTGTAGCGACACAAACATCTTCAGTTCGTCATCCTGAGCGCCATGCAGCCGCAGTTCGCCGCCGGACTCACGCAAACGAATCCGGCTCTTTGCAGGTACACGGGTGACCGTCCAGGCCTGGTCGACGAACTGGAACCTCACTTCGGCGGGAAACAACGCCACGCTGGGCATATTATCCACGCCCATGGAGCGCCTGGCCTTCTCTATCCAGTCCCGGTGATTCACCACAAAGCTCTGGACGTCGGCCGAACGCGTACGCTTGGGCACCACCACCTCCACCTGACCATGGGGATGCACGTGAATAGACATACGCCTGGCTCGTCCGCTCTCACGAACAAGAAAGGAATCTGTCAGTTCCAGCGGCTGCAGAAGGGGTAACTGCTCAGAAATCGTCTGTTCCTCGAATTCGGCCACGGCGTGGGAATCCAGCGCCGTGGCAAGCGTACCAAGGCAGGGCGTGCTTGCCTATCATCAATGCACGGGCAATCGACTGCCCACCGGCAATACGTTAGCATTCTCCAGCATCAGGCCAGGCATCCCTCCGCGGCGCCAGGCAAAATCTCGATTTACCGGAAATTACTCATGAAAATGACCAGAATTGCGCTGTTTTTATTCGCTTCCCTGCTGCCCTTCGTCGGATTACACGCCGAGGACGTGGCCAAGGACGCGCAGTGGGATATCAGCAATCCTCCCGGCGATACGGTGGAAATCAACATCGACACCTCGGAAGGCAGCTGGATGAGCGTGGACATCAGTCCCGACGGCAGCCAGCTGGTATTCGACCTGCTGGGCGATATTTTCCTGATCCCGGTTGCCGGTGGTGAGGCCACGGCCCTGACAAGTGGAATGGCCTGGGACATGCAGCCCCGATTCAGCCCGGACGGAACCCGGATCGCATTCATCAGTGATCGCGACGGCGCCGAGAATCTCTGGACCATGAACCTCAAGGGCGAAGAGGCCCGGCAAATCACCAGCGAAGATTTCCGCCTGGTCCACAACCCGGCCTGGAGTCCGGACGGCGACTACATCGCGGTACGCAAGCACTTCACTCGCCAGCGTTCACTGGGTGCCGGTGAAATCTGGCTGTATCACGTGGCTGGTGGCAAGGGCATTCAACTGGTGGATCGAAACACCGACCAGAAAGATATCAACGAGCCCGCATTCTCCCCGGACGGCCGCTTCCTGTACTACAGCCAGGACACCACACCCGGGCCGTATTTCGAATACAACAAGAACCCCCACAGCGGTATCTATTCAATCAACCGTCTTGACCAGCGCACAGGTGAAACCCGGCGACTGGCTGGCGGCCCTGGTGGCGCCGTGCGCCCCACCCCCTCACCCGATGGCACAAGGCTGGCCTTCGTCAGGCGGGTTGGCAAAGACACCGTGCTGTTCATCAAGGATCTGAACAGCGGCATCGAGACTCCGGTCTACGACAAGCTGGACAGGGACAACCAGGAAACCTGGGCCATTCACGGACTGTTCCCGACCATGGCCTGGCTGCCCGAAAGTAACGGACTGGTATTTTGGTCAGCGGGCAAGCTGAATCGCTTCGACCTGGCCGGCAACACACTGACTGATATCCCCTTCCACGTGAAGAAGACCGAGAGCGCCCGCAAGACAGTTCGATTCGCAACCCCGGTTGCACCCGAGCAGGTGGATGTGAAAATGCTGCGCTGGGTCACCGTTGCACCCGATGGCAACTCGGTAATCTATTCAGCACTCGGTCACTTGTATCGACGTGATCTTCCTGACGGCGAACCGGTCAGGCTCACCGAGCAGAATGATCATTCTGAAATCTATCCCTCGTTTTCATCTGACGGCAGCAAGATTGTCTATGTCAGCTGGAATGATGCGGAACTGGGCGCAGTGCGGGTAATGCCCGCTAGCGGCGGCCGGGGCGAAGTGATTACCCCTGACCCGGGACACTACGCCGAACCGGCCTTCTCCACCGATGGCCAAAGCATTGTCTTCAGGAAAATGTCCGGGGATAACGTTCGCTCTCCATGGTGGGGTGAAGAACCCGGTATTTACGAGATCGCGGCAAAGGGTGGCAAGCCCGACCTGTTGATCCGTGATGGCCAGTCGCCGCGCTATGGAAAGACCGCCAACGAGCTGTATTACACACGCTCAAGTGGCGGCGCCTACGACATCAAGGAAATTCCTGACGGCAAGCTGGAATTCGTTCGCAGGACCCTGAGCACCGGTGAAGAACAGGTATTGGCATCCAGCACCTGGGCCACCGATTTCAGTGTTTCTCCCGACGGCAAGTGGCTGGCCTTCCGTGAGCGTTTCAACGCCTGGCTCACCCCGCTTCCCATGGCCGGCAAGGCAGTGGAAGTCAGTCCCAAGATGAACAACCTGCCGGTTGTCCAGTTATCCTCGGATGCGGGTGAATACCTGCATTGGTCCGGTGATGGAGAACAACTGCACTGGTCACTGGGACCGAAGTTATTCTCGCTTCCCCTGAACCAGGCCAAGACTGAATTATTCAGTACCGACAAGAAGGACGAGGACACCGCCCGTGCCCACGTCCAGTCCCGCGAAATTGGTTTCCAGGTTCCCCACGGCAAGCCCGAGGGCAAGCTGGCCTTCACCGGCGTGCGGATCATCAGCATGAATGGCGACCAGGTGATCGAAGACGGCGTGATCGTCATCGACGGTAACAAGATTGCCGCCGTGGGCAGTCGTGTGGACACCCCGATTCCCGAGGATGCCAAGCTTATCCTGGCCGGTGGTATGACGATTATGCCGGGCATCGTGGATGCACACTGGCATGGCAGCCAGGGCCGTGACGAAGTGGTCCCCCAGCAGAACTGGTACAACTACGCCAGCCTGTCATTCGGCGTCACCACGATTCATGACCCCTCAAATGACAACAGTTCAATATTCACCGCTAAAGAGATGCAACGAGCAGGAACAATTACCGCGCCACGCATCTTCAGCACCGGTCGGATTTTGTACGGAGCAACCACAGACTTCACCGCTCACGTGGACAGCCTGGAAGACGCCTTGTCGCATATCCGCCGCATGAAGGCGATTGGCGCCGAGAGTGTGAAGAGCTACAACCAGCCCCGTCGTAACCAGCGCCAGCAACTGCTGGAAGCCGCGCGCCAGATTGGCATGAACGTGGTTCCCGAGGGCGGCGCCCTGTTCCAGCTGAACATGAATATGTTGCTGGACGGTCACACTGGCATTGAACACAGCCTGCCTATCGGGAAGTTCTACGACGACGTTGTTCAACTCTGGTCACAGACCGAATCCGGTTATACCCCCACCATGGGTGTGGCATACGGCGGCCTGGGTGGTGAGTATTACTGGTACCAGCATGACGATGTATTTGATAACACACGACTGACCACCTTCACGCCTCCCGGCCTGGTGGCAGCCCGTTCGGTGCGCCGTGAAAAAGCCCCCGAGTGGGACTACAACCACTTCATCGTCGCCGAAGGCGCCAACAAGCTGAACAAGGCCGGTGTATCGGTTCAGCTGGGCGCCCATGGACAGCGTGAAGGCCTGGCAGCCCACTGGGAAATGTGGATGCTGGCCCAGGGCGGAATGACTCCGCTAAAGGTCATCGAGGCGGCGACCATCGCCGGCGCGCGTTACCTGGGCATGGACAGCGAAATTGGTTCCATTGAAGTGGGCAAGCTTGCTGACCTGGTCATTCTTGAGCAAAACCCCCTGGTGGATATCAAGAACACCGAAAGCATTCGTTACGTAATGGCAAACGGTCGTTTGTACGATGCACGCAGCATGAACGAAGTAGGCAATCATCCGCAGCCGCGGGCGCCGTTCTACTGGGAGCGCTAGAGAGATCAGCCAGAACAGCCAAAGCAGTCCCGACAGCGGGCACGCTGAGAAGGTCCTTGAAGTCCGGGACCTGGTGAAGCGATATCCCGATGTCACCGCGGTGAACGGGGTGAGTTTTTCCGTTCGTCGCGGCAGCTGCTTTGGACTGCTCGGCCCCAACGGGGCGGGCAAGACCACCACGGTCGAGATCATGGAGGGAATTGTAAAACCCTCTGGCGGTGAGATTCTCTACAAAGGCAAAGCGATAGATCACAGCTTCCGGGATGAGGTAGGCATACAGTTCCAGAGTACTGCGCTGCAGGATCACCTCAGTGTTTTCGAAACCCTGAGAATGTTCCGGAATTTGTACGATCACGGCGCGGACCTGGATGACGTCATCCGGATGTGTTCACTGGAGAAAATTCTCAAGCAGGACAACCGCAAGCTCTCCGGTGGTCAGCGTCAACGGCTATTGCTGGGACTGGCATTGGTGAATGACCCCGAAGTCTTGTTCCTGGATGAGCCCACCACCGGACTGGATCCCCAGGCACGGCGGAATTTCTGGGAACTGGTGGAACAGATTCGAGGCCAGAACAAGACCATCATTCTCACCACCCATTACATGGAAGAGGCTTACCGGCTCTGCGATGAAATCGCCATCATGGACCATGGAAAGATCATCGCCCAGGGCTCACCCAAGACCTTGCTAAAAGAACACTTCGAGGACGTGGTACTGGAACTTCCAAGGGAAGACGTTTCCTCGGGTCTAGAGGGATTCCCCTTCCCGGTGCTCGAACGCGGTGACTGCATTGAGATATTCACCCCTGACGTGAACCAGGCTGTCGCCCAGTTGGTTCAACGCAACATCAGCCTGAATCGCATGCAAGTAAGACCGAGAAATCTTGAAGACCTGTTTCTTGAACTAACCGGCAAGGAACTGCGCACATGATCAAACGCGTCGTGGCGATAATGAGTGCACGCAACCTGGAGTTCCTCAGGGATCGCAGCACACTGGGATGGAATATTTTCCTGCCTGTACTACTGGTGCTGGGACTGGGATTCATATTCTCCGGAGATGGTCGCCCCATGTACAAGGTGGGGGTTCTCCAGGATGCAGCGGAAATCAATACTGAGGCTCACCCCTTCCTGACAACACGCTATGTTCAATTCTTCTCGGCGACGGACCAGGCCGATGCCGTACGCAAGGTCGGGCGACACAAAATCGATATGCTGATCCAGTTGCAGCCGAGCACACGCTACTGGGTTAATCCGGATTCACCCAAGGGATATATTCTCGAGCGACTGCTATTGCAGACCGATCCGACTATAGAGCGCGCCGAGGTCAGCGGTGAAGCGGTGCGCTATGTGGATTGGTTGTTGCCGGGAATCCTCGGCATGAACATGATGTTCAGTTGTCTATTTGGCGTGGGTTACGTGGTGGTTCGTTATCGGAAAAACGGATTCCTCAAACGCTTGAATGCCACGCCCCTGCGACCGATAGAATTCATCGTCGCCCAGGTGCTTTCGCGACTGATCCTGATCATGGCAGTGACGGTTTTTGTTTACGCCGGCACCCAGTACTTTATCGACTTCCGAATGCAGGGCAGCCTCCTTACCCTGTTCCTGGTGGCGCTAATCGGTTCGGTCTCGCTGATCAGTCTTGGCCTGCTTGTGGCCGCAAGGGTGAGTAGCGAAGAACTGGCCGGTGGCATTTTGAATATGCTGACCTGGCCCATGATGCTGGTCTCCGGTGTCTGGTTTTCCCTGGAAGGCACCCACCCCATCATTCAACAACTGGCGAAGATCTTTCCCCTCACCCTGATCCTGGAATCGGCACGGGCAGTGATGCTGGATGGGGCCACCCTGGCCCAGATCATGCCCCAGCTGGGTACCTTGCTGCTCATGAGCGGAATCTTCCTGCTGATAGGCGCCACTGCATTCAGTTGGCAGAACGACTAGCAAGACATCCCCGGCCCTGCGCCGGGGTCTCAAAACCGCTACAATCCCACGCCAGTTCAGCTTGGAAAGTCAGGTCTACAGCCCATGCACTTGGTCGACATCGGAATCAATCTCACCCACGACAGCTTTGCTCATGACAGGGATGAAGTCGTCGCCCGGGCCCAGGCCGCAGGGGTGGATCGCTTTATCATCACAGGCAGCACCGTAGAGGCCAGCGTCCAGGCTGCACAGTTGGCCGCTACCGCGCCAGGGCGATTCTTTTCCACGGCAGGCATACACCCGCACCACGCAAGCGAACTGGACGATAACGCGATTGGCGCGTTGCGGGAGCTGTGCGAACTGCCACAGGTCGTAGCAGTGGGCGAATGCGGACTGGACCACTTCAGAAATTTCTCCCCCCCCGAGGACCAGGCCAGGGCCTTTCACCTGCAACTGGAACTTGCCGAAGAAAACCAGCTGCCGGTATTCCTGCATCAGCGGGATGCCCACCACGACTTCGCCGCGATACTCGGTGAGCACATCGGGGGAATTTCCCGGGCAGTGGCCCATTGCTTCACCGGCGAGCGTGAAGAGATGATGAGCTACCTGGAGATGGGCCTGTACATCGGAATTACCGGCTGGATATGCGATGAACGCCGCGGACTGCACTTGCGGGAATTCGTCTCCGAAATACCCGATGACCGGCTCATGATAGAAACCGATGCGCCCTATTTACTGCCCCGGGACCTCAAGCCCCGCCCCAAGAGCCGACGCAACGAGCCCATGCATCTTCTCCATGTGCTTGAAACCGTTGCCGAATGTACCGGACGCAGCGTCCAGGAACTGGCGCGACTGACCACCGAAAACGCCAACCGCTTCTTCGACCTGCCGCCGCTTGCAGAGTAAAGCCGCCCCGAGATGCCCGCGTGGCAACCCTCGGTTTATCCCAAGATGCACCCATGAGGGGCATTCGGTAGAATCAGTTTTTTAGTTGTCTACGGAAGATCACCATGGATTCAGCAAAGGTCAGAGAATTCGTAAGCGGAATGTGGGATGACAGCATCATTCCAGAGCTCTGCGAATACATCAAAATCCCAGCCAAGTCGCCATTGTTTGACCCTGATTGGGAAAAGAACGGCTATATGGACGAGGCAGTCGCCCTGATGGAACGCTGGTGTCTTTCTCAGCCCATCAAGGGAATGAAAGTGGAAGTCGCCCGCCTCCCCGGTCGCACCCCCCTGCTGTTTTGCGAGATCCCCGGCGACAGCGACGAGACCGTTTTGCTCTACGGTCACCTGGACAAACAGCCCGAGTTCTCCGGCTGGCGTGAGCCCTTCGAGCCCTGGAAGCCGGTTATTCAGGACGGCAAACTCTATGGACGTGGCGGCGCTGACGACGGTTACGCCGTATTCGGTTCACTGACGGCCATTCGTGCCCTCCAGGAACAGGGGATTCCCCACGCCCGTTGCGTGGTGATCATCGAGGCCTGTGAAGAAAGCGGCAGCCAAGACCTTCCCTATTACATTGAGGCCCTGGAAGAGCGTATCGGCAAACCCTCGCTGGTAATTTGCCTGGATGCTGAATGTGGCAACTACGATCAACTCTGGTGCACCACCTCTCTGCGCGGCAACCTGGTAGGCACCCTGAAATCCCAGGTGCTGACCGAAGGCGTGCACTCAGGTGCCGGCAGCGGTATTTGCGCCTCCAGTTTCCGGGTAACCCGCCAGGTCCTGGACAGGTTGGAAGATCCCGACACCGGTGATACCCGGGTACCGGAGCTTGAGCCCAAGATCCCCGAGCAGCGTCTCCAGCAGGCCAAAGCCGCCGCGGAAGTGCTGGGCGACATGGTCTACAAGAAACTGCCTTACGCGGGCAATATGCGCCCCGTTAAGACTGACATCGTGGAACTGCTGCTGAACAACACCTGGCGCAGCACCCTGAGCGTCACCGGCGTCGACGGCATACCGGCCATGGGTAATGCCGGCAATACCCTGCGACCCTACACCAGCTTGAAACTGTCCTTCCGCCTGCCCCCCACCGGGGACCCGGCCGCAGCCGCTGCAGCGGTGAAGAAAATCGTCGAGACCAACCCTCCCCAGGGTGCCGATGTCGAGTTCAAGGTGGAATCCGCCATGGGTGGCTGGCATGCGCCTGAAGTCGCCCAGTGGTTGGAAGACTCCATGCATGCGGGATCCAGGGAATTCTTCGGCGCCGATGCCATGTACATGGGTACCGGCGGCAGCATTCCGTTCATGGGTATGTTGGGAGAGAAATTCCCGGGTGTGCAGTTCCTGATCACCGGTCTGCTTGGACCGAACTCAAACGCCCACGGCCCTAACGAATTCTTGCACATCGACAAGGGTAAGAAAGTGACCATGTGTGTCAGCCAGGTCCTGGCCGATCACTATTTGCACTTTTCCAGCTAAGACCTGAAAGGTCATTCGGCGGTCATTTGGCCGCCGGATGACCCACCTTGATCAGTTTTTCCCAGTGAGACCGGAACGCATCCAGCATCTGGTCTGAGCGCGCAACCGGCGCGTACATCTCATCCAGTTCTTCTAGCTTCAGCACATCATCAGGACGGCCTTTTTCAAAGCGGGCCTGATTGGTGAACAGGATGTATCCCTTTACCGGAACGTCAGGGACCAGGCGTCTTACTGCGGACACCTTGTCAAAGATCAGCCCCTGGGGATTGCGAAACGTATAGCGGCCTGTGCTGGAGATCACAGTCCATTCTTCCATACGGTTTCCGCCGAAAATATTTCCCTCAGCCTCTTTCACATCCAGTACCACCAGGCCCTTGCTGGTAAGCAACAGGTGATCAATCTGGATTTCCCCGTCGAAGCCGTCAGGAAGCACGAAGTCCTGCACCCATTCAAAGGATATGTGTTTGGCTACCTTTCTGAGAGTCAGGGCCTGGCGGCTGCGCCTCACGACAAATACCGCGATCAGGATTCCAATCGCAATCAATCCTGCCAATGTGTAGTACGGAAGGTCATCCATTTCCAGCGCACGCCCAAGGAAAATACGTTTATCGAAATCACCGATCAAAACCGGGTCCATCAGTTCAGCCGCAAGTCTACTTCACCGCGTCGATGAGTGCCTCTAAATCAGGCTCGATATCGCTGACGTGAGTCGGCAAATCCAGCAAGCGTGCCAGCGCATCAGGTATTTCAACAGGATGACCCACCAGGGGCTCGACGATGGTTTCAAACTTGGCCGGGTGGGCCGTCGCTACCAGCGCCCATGATTGCGCCTTTTCGGTCTCGGAAAAACCGTCGTACACGTGGGCGGCCGTGGCAGTGTGGGGACACCAGGTCTCACCCCTGGCCACCTCATCCCGGGATATTTGCCGTCGAATATCCTCATCCGATACCGGGTAGGCGCTAACCGCTGCTCGCATTTTCCCCACATCAGGAAGCAGGTCCCGGAGACGCTCCATATTTGATGGATTGCCTACGTCCATGGCCGAGGCAAGCGTGGCGACGCTGGCTCCAGGGGCCCAGTTCCCGGTCTCCAGGTAATCCGGTATTGGCCTGTTCTCATTGGTGGCGAAAACAATCTTGCCTATCGGAAAGCCCATGGTTTTCGCCCACACACAGGCCTGCCCGTTACCCAGGTTGCCGGTGGGGATGACGAAATTCAGCTTCTCCCCGGTTGCCCGCCAGTAATTCAAACTGGCGCAGGCGTAATACACCGCCTGTGGCAACAGGCGACCCAGGTTAATGCTGTTCGCCGAACTCAGACGAACCGCCTGGTTAAATTTAGCGTCGGCGAAGGCCTGTTTAACCATTCGCTGGCAATCATCAAAGTTTCCATTCACGCGCAGGGAGAGCACGTTATC
>CAKZML010000156.1 GCA_937128475.1 uncultured Chromatiales bacterium | reverse complement strand
ATTATGGGCAGGCCCGGTATGTGCATTTCTCTATGAATTGGCTCTACTGATGAGCCACACATTTGTTATACTGCCGTGTTCGTGAGCCGCGGCGTAAGCGGGATTGCCACCTTTTACGGGATAAAGTGCAACCCACCGATGCTGGCTTCGGCGCGAGAGTGGCGGAACTGGTAGACGCGCAGGATTTAGGTTCCTGTGGGGTAACCCGTGAGAGTTCGAGTCTCTCCTTTCGCACCATTAAATTTGGGTTAGTTTTTTGAGATGCGCCTGCATGAGGGCGCATTATCGTTTTTATCGAGGATTTAGGATGCAGGTTTCAGTTGAATCGACCAGTGGTCTGGAACGGAAAGTGACGGTAACGGTACCCGCTACCGAGATAGACACCGAGGTTGAAAAGCGCCTGACCCGTTTGGGTCGTACCGCCAAGATCAAGGGCTTCCGCCCCGGCAAGGCACCGATGAAGGTGCTGCGCCAGAACTATGGCGCCCAGGCACACCAGGAAGTGGTCGGCGAGGTTATCCAGTCCAGCTACAGTGCAGCCCTGCTTCAGGAAAAGCTCAACCCCGCCGGTAACCCCCGGATTGAGCCCGCCAGCATGGCCCCCGGTAAAGACCTGGAATACGTGGCCACCTTTGAGGTGTACCCGGAAGTGACTTTCGAGCCCCTGGAGAAGATCAAGGTCAGCCGTGCAGTCGCCGAAATCGCTGACGAAGACGTCACGGAAATGCTTGAGAGCCTGCGCAAGCAGCGTAGCGAGTGGGACGAAAGTGACGCCGCCGCTGAAGATGGCACCCGTGCCACCATCGATTTTGAAGGCACGCTTGATGGCGAACTGTTCGACGGCGGCAAGGCCGAAGACTATGCGTTCGTGATGGGCGAAGGCCGGATGCTGGCTGACTTCGAAACCGGTATCAAGGGCATGAAGGCCGGCGATACCCGGGATATCACCGTGAACTTCCCCGAGGACTACCAGGCCGAGAACCTCCAGGGCAAAGAAGCCGTCTTCGCGATTACCGTGAAGAAAGTTGAGACCAGCCGCCTGCCGGAAGTGGACGACGAGTTCGCCAAGGCCTTTGGCGTGGAAGAAGGTGGTCTTGAGGCATTTATGAAGGAAGTCCGCGGCAACATGACCCGCGAACTGGAACAGACCGTAAAACAGCGGATGAAAGATGCCCTGATGGACGCCCTGGTGCAGAACAACCCCATCGAGGTGCCTGGCGCACTGGTGCAGCAGGAAATTGGTAGCCTGCAGCAGGATGCCGGACGTCGCATGGGTATCCAGGACCAGAGCAAGCTGCCCGCGCCGGAGCTGTTCGCGGAGACCGCTCGGAAGCGTGTCACTGTTGGCCTGCTGATTGGTGAAGTCATTCGCCAGAACGAGCTGAAGCTGGATGCCGCCAAGGTGGAAGAGAAGCTGGTTCAGCTGACCGCCGACTACGATGACGCGGAAAACATGATTAATATGTACCGCGGCAATGCCCAGGCCATGGGCCAGGTGCAGAACCTGGTTATGGAAGAGCAGGTCGTGGAATGGTTGCTGGAAAAGGTTACCGTGACGGACAAGAAGACGACATTTAAAGAGTTGATGAAACTGGACGCCCCGCAGGGTTAATTCCCCTGCCAGGCCGGATAATCCGGAGAGAAGCTGATGGATATAAATGCCCAACTGGTTCCCATGGTGGTCGAGCAGACCGCACGGGGCGAGCGTTCCTACGATATCTTTTCTCGCTTGCTCAAGGAGCGAGTTGTGTTCCTGGTAGGGCAGGTCGAGGACCAGGTGTGCAACCTGGTGGTTGCCCAGCTGCTGTTCCTGGAATCAGAGAATCCTGACAAGGATATCCACCTGTACATCAATTCCCCGGGTGGCTCGGTGAGCGCCGGCCTGTCGGTCTACGACACCATGCAGTACATCAAGCCCGATGTGAGCACGATCTGTGTTGGCCAGGCGTCCAGCATGGGCGCGGTGTTGCTGGCGGGCGGTCAGAAAGGCAAGCGTTACGCGCTGCCCCATTCACGCTCCATGATTCACCAGCCCCTGGGCGGTTTCCAGGGCCAGGCCTCGGATATTGATATCCACGCCAGGGAAGTTCTGAAGGTGCGTGACCAGCTCAATGGCATCCTGGCCCTGCACACCGGCCAGACAATTGCCAAGATCGAGGCCGATACCGACCGGGATCGCTTTATGAGCGCTTCGGAGTCAGTTGAGTACGGATTGATCGACCATGTTTTGGAGAAGCGTTCGGCTGCACCAGTGGCGGAATAAACTTTTCGTTATAAATCAAATGCATAGGTCAAACATGGCGAAAATACACCATGCTTGATCCTTTGCATGTACCGTGCCCCGCGTGATATAAAAATAGCGTTAGTGGAACACGGCACTACTGCTGAATATTAGAGGAATGTAATGACTGGAGACTCCCGAGGCACCGCCGAAGACGGAAAGCTGCTTTACTGCTCATTTTGCGGTAAGAGCCAGCATGAAGTTCGCAAGCTGATTGCGGGCCCGTCGGTCTTTATTTGTGACGAGTGTGTAGAGCTGTGCAACGACATCATCCGGGAAGAGCTGGAAGAGCGTTCGGAACACATCGGGGACCAGTTACCCAAGCCTCATGAGATCAATGCCGTCCTGGACGAGTACGTCATCGGCCAGGCCCGCGCCAAGAAGATTCTCTCGGTTGCTGTGTATAACCATTACAAGCGCCTGGAGAACAAGGGTTCGGAGAAGTACAAGGACGAAGTTGAACTGTCCAAGAGCAATATCCTGCTGATCGGCCCCACCGGCTGCGGCAAGACCTTGCTGGCCGAGACCCTGGCCCGCCTGTTGAATGTGCCTTTCACCATTGCCGATGCCACCACCCTCACCGAGGCGGGTTACGTTGGCGAGGACGTGGAGAACATCATTCAGAAGTTGCTCCAGAAGTGCGATTACGATGTGGAGAAGGCCCAGACGGGTATCGTCTATATCGATGAGATCGACAAGATCTCTCGCAAGTCTGACAACCCCTCCATCACCCGCGACGTGTCGGGCGAGGGCGTGCAGCAGGCCTTGTTGAAGCTGATCGAGGGTACTGTCGCCTCGGTACCGCCCCAGGGCGGACGCAAGCATCCCCAGCAGGAATTCCTGCAGGTGGATACTTCAAATATCCTGTTTATCTGTGGCGGCGCCTTTGCCGGCCTGGAAAAACTGATTTCCAGCCGCTCCAGCAAGGGCGGTATCGGCTTCGTGGCCGAGGTCAAGAGCAGTGAGGAAGCCCTCAGCGTGGGCGAGTTGCTGCACGACGTGGAGCCCGAGGACCTGGTCAAGTTCGGCCTGATCCCCGAGTTCGTGGGTCGTCTGCCTGTGGTGGCCACCCTCGAGGAGCTGGATCAGGACGCCCTGGTCAAGATCCTGGTAGAACCGAAGAATGCGCTGACCAAGCAGTATCGCCGCCTGTTCGAGATGGAAGGCGTCGAGCTGGACTTCCGGGACGAGGCCTTGAGAGCGGTAGCCAAGCGCGCCATGGCTCGCAAGACCGGCGCCCGTGGCCTGCGTACCATCCTGGAGAACGTACTCCTGGACACCATGTACGATTTACCATCGACCACCAACGCCACCAAGGTGGTGGTGGACGAGGCAGTAGTGGAGGGCGACACCAAGCCCTATGTCATCTACGAGTCTGAGGATCACGAGCTGGACGCTGTTGAAGAAAAGCGCCCTGCTGGTTCTGCTTCCTGATAGGGCGCAAGCCGGTCCGCGGACCCAGATTACTGGAGCACCGCAGGAGAATTGCCGGCGTGATTGAATTCCTGCCCAGAGCCCCCATATCTGACCCCAGTTAGTTATTGCGTCCGGCAGTAGCCGGGCCATGAGGTGAAGCGTGTCTGAACAGAAAATCGATTTAACCCCTGAAACCCCTGCCACCGATGAAGCGCGTGGCGCGGTAGCCGTGCTGCCCCTGCGCGATGTGGTGGTCTATCCCCATATGGTGATTCCGCTGTTTGTCGGCCGGGATCGCTCCATCCTGGCCCTGGACAAGGCCATGGAGGATGGTAAGCAAGTCCTGCTGGTTTCCCAGAAAGAAGCCGATATTGATGAGCCCACGGCCGATGACCTGTATGAGTTTGGCACCCTGTCTACCATCCTGCAGTTGCTGAAACTGCCTGACGGAACCGTAAAGGTGCTGGTTGAAGGTGGCGAGCGGGCCAAGGTCGACAAGCTGTACAGCGGCGAGTTTTTCTCCGCCGACTTCACCGTGCTCCCCGAGAACGTGGCCGGTGACGAGCGTGAACTGGACGTAATGTCCCGTTCCGTGATGTCCCAGTTTGAGCAGTACGTGAAGCTGAACAAGAAAGTGCCGCCGGAGATCCTGGCGTCACTGGCCGGCATCGAGCAAGCCGGTCGCCTGGCCGACACGATTGCCGCCCACATGGCGCTGAAGCTTTCCGAGAAGCAGGCCATCCTGGAAATCCAGAGCGTACGTGAGCGTCTTGAGCACATCATGGGCCTGATCGAGGGCGAGATTGATGTGCTGCAGATCGAGAAGCGTATTCGCGGTCGGGTCAAGCAGCAGATGGAGAAGAGCCAGCGCGAGTATTACCTGAATGAGCAGATGAAGGCCATTCAGAAAGAGCTTGGCGAGATGGAAGATGCTCCCAACGAATTGCAGGACCTGGAAGAGAAGGTCGAAAAGGCCGGCATGAGCAAGGAAGCCCGTGAAAAGGCAAATTCCGAGCTGGGTAAGTTGAAGCTCATGTCTCCCATGTCTGCCGAAGCCACCGTGGTGCGCAACTACATAGACTGGTTGCTCAAGGCGCCGTGGAAAAAACGCAGCAAGATCCATCATGACCTGGCCAAGGCACACGATGTGCTGGAAGCGGATCACTACGGTCTTGAGAAGGTCAAGGAACGCATTCTTGAGTACCTCGCGGTACAGCAGAGGGTGAAGAACTCCAAGGGCCCGATCCTGTGCCTGGTGGGCCCGCCCGGAGTGGGTAAGACCTCCCTGGGGCAGAGCATCGCCCGCAGCACCAATCGCAAGTTCGTTCGTATGTCACTGGGTGGCGTGCGTGATGAGGCCGAGATTCGTGGACACCGTCGCACCTACATCGGTTCCATGCCCGGCAAGATCATTCAGAACCTGGGCAAGGTAGGCGTGCGTAATCCGCTGTTCCTGCTGGATGAAGTGGACAAGATGTCCATGGACTTCCGTGGTGATCCGTCTTCGGCCCTGCTGGAAGTGCTGGATCCGGAGCAGAACAACGCGTTTAACGACCATTACCTGGAAGTCGATTTCGACTTGTCAGAAGTGATGTTTGTCTGCACCGCCAATAGCCTGAATATTCCTGCTCCGTTACTGGATCGTATGGAAGTCATTCGCATCCCCGGTTACACCGAGGATGAGAAGATGAATATCGCCAGGCGCTACCTGGTGGCCAAGCAGATCGAAGCCAATGGTCTGAAACCTGAAGAGGTCTCGATCTCCGAGGGTGCGATTCGTGACCTGGTTCGTTACTACACCCGCGAGGCGGGCGTGCGTAGCCTGGAGCGCGAGATTTCCAAGATCTTCCGCAAGGTGGTGAAGGAATTGTTGCTCAAGCCTCGCAAGGGCAAGGTGCACGTGGTGCCCAAGAGCCTGCCCAAGTACCTGGGCGTGCGTCGCTTCCGCTACGGTCGTGCCGAGGAAGTGGATCAGATTGGCCAGGTGACTGGCCTGGCTTGGACCGAGGTAGGTGGCGAATTATTGACCATCGAGGCGGCCATCGTGCCCGGTAAGGGCAAGCTGATTCACACCGGTCAGCTGGGTGATGTGATGCAGGAATCCATCCAGGCCGCCATGACGGTTGTGCGCAGTCGGGCAGCCGTACTGGGTGTGGATGAAGATTTTCACCAGAAACTTGATGTGCATGTTCACGTTCCCGAAGGCGCTACGCCCAAGGATGGCCCCAGTGCAGGTATCGCCATGTGCACGGCTCTAGTGTCCGCATTGACCAGGATTCCGGTGCGTTCAGATGTGGCCATGACCGGCGAAATCACCCTGCGCGGCGAGGTTCTCCCCATCGGCGGATTGAAGGAAAAACTGCTTGCAGCTCATCGCGGTGGCATCTCGATGGTGCTGATCCCCGAGGAAAATGAGAAAGATTTGGCAGAGATTCCGAAGAACATAAAAGATCATCTGGATATTCGTCCTGTTAAATGGATAGATGAAGTTCTGGAACTGGCTCTTCAGCACATGCCTGTTCGGGGCCCGGAAGGCAAGAAAGGCCCGAAAGGCGCGGCGAAATCTGATGAGGCTGCCAAGGAAATTCATGCGCATTGATGCCGCAGAGTAATGGCTCGACCCAGTGTTCGAGCCATTTTCTTTGCCTGATGCAAATGTTTTGCTGAATGCTATTTCAGCCTGATACGTCGTACTTGACTTCGCAGGTTGTCTGGAAAATCAATCACTACCAGAACTTTGTGAATGCACTAGTATTTATAGGGAAATATTTCAAGACCCTTTTATAGAGGGGAAAATCAAATTCTTTTCTGTCAGTTTTGTTGACAGTGCTTTTTTTTCGCTGGTATAAATTCAAGCGAATTCGAGGACGGACGCGGCGGACACGCCGCCTAACTGGGAAGTCAGTTGGCGGGGTGGATCATAAAGAGACCAAAACGCCGTTCCCCGCAAAACGCCCCGAGCATGACGCCGGGCGTTCTTTTTTCACTTCAAAAAAAGAAGGGTTGTTTATGAACAAAGGTGATCTGATTGATGCTGTTGCCGAGGCCGCTGGTCTGTCAAAAGCCGATGCAACCAAGGCAGTAGATGCCGTGGTTAACTCCATTACCGCCACTCTGAAGCAGGGCGACCAGGTATCTCTGGTAGGCTTTGGTACCTTCTCTGTGAAGCACCGTGCTGCCCGTGCAGGCCGCAATCCCCGTACTGGCGAAACCATCCAAATTGCCGCCAGTAATGCACCTGGATTTAAGGCTGGTAAAGCTTTGAAGGATGCCGTAAACTAGCGCGCCTTCGCTAGGTGCTGACCTTGTCGAAGGGTGCTTAGCTCAGATGGTAGAGCGTCGCCTTTACACGGCGAATGTCGGCGGTTCGATCCCGTCAGCACCCACCAGAATTAGGAGTGGTAGTTCAGTTGGTTAGAATACCGGCCTGTCACGCCGGGGGTCGCGGGTTCGAGTCCCGTCCACTCCGCCAATTCGAAAGAGGCGCCCTACACAGGGCGCCTTTTTTTTTGATCAGGGATGTTCCTGGCAAAGAAGAAAAACGAGGGTTAGACGCATAAGTGTCTGCCCGTAGGCTTAAAACTGGCGCATAATGCGCCAACTGCAATCAAACGAACCGGGGTCACATGCTTCAGAGAATTCGTGACAATATGACGGGCTGGGTATCAGGCTCGATCATCGCCATCATCGCCATTGCCTTTATTTTTTGGGGCATTGACTTTGGATTCTTTAATCGTGACTACATCGCGCTGGTAGATGGTGGGGAAGTGTCCACCAATGTTTACCGCAACGCGGTGCAGAACCAGGTGTCACAGGCCCAGAGGACCTACCAGGACGAGTTGCCCGAAGTGCTGCTGCAGCAGATTCGTAGCGCCACCCTGGAAAACCTGATTCGTCGCGAACTGCTGGCCCAGCGCGTTGCCAAGCGCAACTACCGCGTGGGTGATGAGCAGCTACACCAGAGCATTCGTTCCATGGAAGCTTTCCAGGTGGACGGTGTGTTTTCCCTGGATAGCTACAACGCTCGCCTGGCCGGTGTTGGTCGCAGCCCCACCTCTTTCGAGGTTGAGCAGCGGGTTGCCCTGCAGATGGGACAACTTCAGGACGGTATTGCCGCTACTGAATTCCTGACCTCCTCCGAGACCCGCCGCCTGATCGAATTGTTCGAGCAGAAGCGTGAAGTGTCCGTGGCGACGATTTTCCCCGAGCAGTTCGAAGAGGCTATTACGGTTGACGATGCCGCAATACAGGCCTATTACGAGCAGAATGCAGATTCCTACCTGACGCCTGAGACCGTGACCCTTCGCTACCTGGAAATCCGGGGAGCTGATGTGGCCGGCGACATCCAGGTCACTGAAGATGATCTGCTCAGCTATTACGAATCGACCAAGGCCCAGCTCAGCGTTACCGAGCGTCGCCAGGTCAGGCATATCCTTATCCAGTCTGATGATGAGGCAGCTGCGCTGGCCCAGGCCCAGGCTGTTACCGACCGTATTCGCGGCGGCGAGGATTTTGCTGCAGTGGCGGCTGAAGCCTCTGCCGATTCCAGTACTGCCGGTACCGGTGGTGACCTGGGATGGGTGGATGCTGAAACCTTTGAAGGTGCACTGAAAGACGCCATCTTCGCCCTGGCCCAGGGTGAGGTAAGCGATCCGGTGCGTTCCGACTTTGGTTTCCACGTGCTGCGTGTGGATGCGATTGACGGCGGCGTCATGCCCACCTTCATGGAGGCGCGTGAGGAACTGGAAGCCCGCTATCGCGAGGAGCAGGCCGGTGAGCGTTATTACAACCGCGCTGAGACCCTTGCCGAGTTGGCCTTCGAGAACCTGTATCAACTGGACAGCGCCGCCGAGGCACTGGGTCTGAAGATTCAGGAAGTTCCTGGTTTCACCAAGGCCGATAATTCGTTGTTCCCCGGTCATCCTGAAATTGCCGAAGCCGCGTTTAGCATGGCCTCGCTGGAAGATGGCGAGAACAGCCGGGTAATCGAGTTGGGTGACAAGCATGCCGTGGTGCTGCGGGTCGCCGATCATCAGCAGCCCCAGGCCCAGCCCCTGGAGGCGGTCCGCGAGGCCATCGCCCAGGTTCTGAAGAACCAGCAGGCCGTGGCAATGGCCGCTACTGCCGGTAGCGAATTGCTGGCAGCCGTTGAGCAGGGCGCTTCACTGGAAGCCGCTGCAGAAAGTAAAAATGCCGAGTTCCAGCCCGCCCGGATGATGAATCGTGCGGATCGCCAGGCGCCTGCGGAACTGGTTGCTGCGGTGTTCCGTTCAGCCAAGCCGGAGTATGCACCGGTGGCAAATGGCAGACAGCTGCGTGATGGCAGTTACGTCGTGTTTACCATCAGCCAGGTCCTGCCAGGCATGCCGGGGGCATCCTCTGCCGAGGCACGGCTTGCAGCCCGCCGGGCAATGGCCCAGCAAATCGGACAGTCCACCTTCGAAAGCTACGTCCAGGACCTACGGGACAAGGCCTCGATCTCAGTATTTGAAGACGATACGCCAGACGCTCCGCAGCAGTAAAGAAAACCAGGGCCTACCCCCAAAAGGGTAGGCCCTTTTTTTATGCTGTAAATTCAGACCAGCGCCGTTTTTGATTTTAGGGGAGTTCACATGTTCAAGTTGAAGCTGCACTGGCAGATTCTGATTGCACTGGTATTAGCCGGCATTATTGGCCGACTGATAACCGAAGACACCTCTATATTTAGCGTGCCCCTGGTCAGCGTGTTCGACTTTGTCGGCACCATGTTTATCAACGCCCTGAAAATGTTGATCGTACCGTTGATCGCCTCGTCCATCGTGGTGGGTGTGGCCGGTATTGGTTCGTCCAGCAACCTGGGACGACTGGGCGGCAAGACAATCCTGTTCTACGCCTCCACCACGCTGTTTGCGATCCTGATTGGTTTGTTCCTGGTGAACCTGGTGGAGCCGGGCCTGGTAGACGGTGAGCCTGCAAGAGATTTGTTGGCCCTGGATGCCGATGTATCGGATGTGGCGGCAAAGGTTGGCGGCAAGGGCGCCGGCGACGTGGTGGAAATTTTCCTGCGTATGGTGCCGCCGAATATCATCGCCGCCGCAGCCCAGGGTGAAATGCTGGGACTGATTTTCTTCAGCATCCTGTTTGGCTATTTCATGACCCGGCTGGAGCACGAGGCGGCCGAGCCGTTATTCCGATTCTGGGATGGGCTGTTCAAGGTCATGATGAAAATGACCGAGTTTGTCATGGCATTCGCGCCCATCGGTGTTTTCGGCCTGGTGGCGGAAACCATCGTACGCACCGGGTTTGATGCGGCGGGCCCATTGTTGGTCTTCGCGTTGACCGTACTTGGCGCGCTGGCATTCCATGCCGTGGTTACCCTGCCCATACTGATCAAGGTAATCGCCAAGGTAAGCCCTCTGTGGCTGTACAAGGCCGTCTCACCGGCCCTGCTTACTGCCTTCTCCACTGCCTCGTCCTCGGCCACCCTGCCGGTGACCATGGACTGTCTGGAGAAGAACGTGGGCGCCTCCAACAAGATCAGCTCCTTCGTGCTGCCCCTGGGCGCCACGGTGAATATGAACGGCACGGCACTGTACGAGTGCGTGGCCGCCATGTTCCTGGCCCAGGCCTACGGACTGGAGCTGACCTTCGGTATGCAGTTCTCCGTGGTGCTGATCGCCCTGGTGACCTCCATCGGTGTCGCGGGCATCCCCAGCGCCTCGCTTGTGGCCATCGCGATCATCCTGGGGGCCATTGGCCTGCCAGTGGAAGCGATCGGCGTGCTGTTCGTCTTTGATCGCATCCTGGACATGTGCCGCACCAGTATCAACGTGCTGGGTGACGCGACCTGCGCCACCATCGTGGCAGCCCTGGAAGGCGAGAAACTCGGCCCCGAAGCGGTTGAGGAAAAAGCCAGGGCACGAGCACGGGCCTGATACCAGGCAATAACACCGAGCAATAAAAAACGGGGCCGCAATGGCCCCGTTTTCAATTAAGGGGACA
>CAKZML010000155.1 GCA_937128475.1 uncultured Chromatiales bacterium | reverse complement strand
TGTCTTTGTGTGGAAAATAGGTGCTTCTCGGAGGGTTGTCAAGTGACAACCTCGCAAGAAGTTACACCACGCTTTTACCTTAACGAGAATCACACCCGTAACCACATCGTTTTATTGGTTTTTTATTTGGTTTATCGAAGTTGTATAGGAATTAGGGGGACAGGCACCTTAATTCGAGACACATGTGCCCCAGTCGTAGGGCTCGTAATCTACCCGCCAGCGCCAGGCCCGGTCGGGCAAAAGCTGCTTGTCGATGCTTGCCTCGGCAAGCTGGGGGTATTTTGCCCTGAGCAGCGCTACATCCCTGTCGTACTCGTCTCTAACGGATAGGTCGCCTCCCAGGATGGCGCCGCGGGTACTGCGCACGAGACCCTCGCAAAACAGGGTGTGCAGATTTCCCAGATAGCTCGCCCTGCCCTTTGCCACTGCGAACCCCAGCGGTGGGAGTTGGTAATGATTGGCACCAGGCTCCATTTCATTTACAGCGTAAATCTCGTACTCACCGGCAGGCAGCCTGATGGCGAACAGCCGGCCACACTGGTCCGCAAGACCGTCCTCATCGCATTGCGGAACCTTGGTAATAATCGAGGCCATGGTCGTTGCGGAGGTAATAAGGCCACTGGTTTTACCGCCATCACCGACGGAGCGGTAATGAAACGCCAGGGTTTCGTGATAATAGACGGGCGGGGCCGTCACCGAACCCAGGATAAGTCCGTCTTCCCCGAGCGCTACAGGCGGTGAGTCTGTGCTGATGTTCTGCTGAAACAAACTGCCGCATCCGGCGACCAGGATGGCAATGGCCAGGCTCACGAGGGCAACGTCGCGGGTCGTGTACATGGATATCTCCCGAAATCAGGGGAAAGACAAAGACATGGAAATAGAGGTGTCAGGTTTTTTTATTGGCCCAATAAAATTACACACATAAATCTGACACCCTTTTCCCAATCGCGATCCTAGTACAGACGATAGATCGAACCTGTCTGAGCTTCGGAAAAATAGAGCCCTTCGCTGGTAACGAGTAAACCATCAAGTGCGAGAAACGGATCCATTGCGATATCAATCGGAAGCATTGAAGCGTTGGTTGTGCCACCGGCCTTTGAGATCGTCCCTACCGTGTCGTATTGAAAATCAAGCCAATAGAGATTATCAGCATCATTGGTCAACACCAGGGGCGCAACGCTCGTTGCGACCGTTGACGTAGCGCCACCATCAACCGACATCCTTTGAATTGTCGATCCTGAAAATTCCGAAAAATAGAGGTTGACACCATCAACCGTGAAGTCTGCCAGGAAAGCCTGATCGATGAGAGTGGTCACCGCACCACCGTTGAGAGGAACCTTCTTGACTGCACAACCAACCGGATGCACTGACGAGCCTTCGCTCCAGTAGACATACGCTTGATCAAGGGCAATGCGCCGGTAACAATCCTGGGGCGCGGGATTAATGGCTTCATTCGCAAGGATGATCGGGACACCGCCCGCGACGGCGAGCTTCTGCACAATTGGTGCGCCCACCACGCCACGAATCGTCCAGTAAATAGTCGCATTGTCGGCTGCGATATCCACATTCATGACTGAGAAATCACCGATCGAACCGAGTTTGGCTGAAGCGAACTTCTCCACTTTCCCTCCGGCCAGCGGTACTACCTTGACGAGGTCACCATCCAGGATATAGACCCTGGATTGGGCGATGGCGATTCGCGCCATGTCGCTGGAAATGCCGCTCACCTGCGTTGCAATTGAGCCGCCACCGGTCGGGGCTTTCGCGATTCTCCACTGCTCGCTCCAAACCACATTGGCGGCATCCACCGCCAGGGCAGCAGGATTATCGAGACCAATCACTACAGCGCTCGCAACCCCGCCGGTCAAGGGAATTTTCCGAACCGTACCCTCGCCCATTACTTTGCAGCAACCGCCATACGCTCCGGATTCCGTCCAGAACACCGTAGTTGAGTTCGTGGCAAGTCCGCCCGGCTCGACCAGGCCACCGACCAATGTGACAACCGCCCCGCCTGTTACCGGCGTCGTGCTCACCGTGCTATTCGCCGTATCGATCCAGAAAATGTCTGTTCCACTGACCGAGACATCCAGTACCGCGTTCCTTGCAAGGCCTGCAATCGACGCGACACTCGCCAGGTCACTGATCGCGCCTCCCGCTGTTGGTATCGATTTCAATGTATAACTTGAACCGCCCTGCACCACGAAAATAATTTCCGAGGCTGTAACAGCGATTCCACCGACTGGAAGCCAGGAGCCGGGAGTATAGCCAGGCGGCGGTAGTGGCAGCGTCCCGTTGAGCCAGCCATCAACCAAAACCGTAGCAGCACCGCCCGCCTTTGAAACGACCTTGATTTTGCTGCCGCATTCGCAGCCGGGGTCCAATGGCTCGATACTCTCTTCTTCCCAGTAAATATTGTTGGCGTCACCCGCCAGGGAGGCGATACGCCTGTCGGCAGTTGCCAGGGTCACCGGGTTGCCACCGGTCAGCGGAATTCTCTCGATTAACCAGTCACACGGCGGACTGCATGCCTGGTTGGGTGCCTGGTCAACCCAGTAAACGTAATTGGCATCGACTACGATGTCGTTTGTTACATCGGCGCCAACATCGCGCTCACCGACTGCAAGCACCGTTGTCACGCCACCGGGAGTCATCCTGCTCAAGTTGCCGCCTTCTATCCAAAACAGACTTCCGTCAAACAACACAACGTTCTCCGCTGTGCCGAATCGGTTAGCCAGGGCGATTTGAGGTGAGCCATCCAATGGCTGCTTTTTAAGTGGCGTGTTGCTCGAATCGGTGAAAACCATGTTGCCGTCAACGCTATGGAGCGATACGCGCAATTGATCGCTGCTCAGAAAAAATTGAGGCAGAAACTGGATATTGGAGCCTATGAGTGATCCACGCAGGGCCGAGAAATCCTGGCTGCTGACACTTGCGCCGCTAATGGTCACCGTAAGACTGTCTGGACTGAATACAGCATCCACGAGGCTCGCTGTTATCGTATAGGTTCCATTCGCGAGTCCGGCGAAACTGAAGTGTCCTGTCCCGTCCGTGAATGTGGTTGAGGATGCGGCTCCCGACAGTGTTATCGTCACGCTCGGTACGGCCGAATCCGTTAGACCACTCGCGACCGAGCCCGAAATCCCAAAGGTGTCCGTACCGCCGCTCGAATCATCTCCGCCACCGCCACCGCCCCCACCGCACGCTGCCAATAGGCATACCAGCATCAGACTAGTCAGAGTTTTCATGATTCTCGTCCTCGCGAAAGTGGGAAATATTCTCTCGATCACAATTCCCTTAAGCGTTTGTCCGTGTCTACTCCGAACACGCGGCGACCTGTTGCTTTGAGTTCCCGTGTTTGGGCCGGGTTGGCTGTATCGCAACTTACAATAAGACTACTTATACGCCTGGACATCGGAGAAGTCTCGCAATCAGAAACCAGAATGAGTCCGGAAGGGAAAACAGGGTCGAACCGCAACTAAACCTCGTAAATTGGGGACAGTCACCTATTTTTTAATTAGTGCCTGTCCCCAGTTAATTTAGGCCCCTTTAGTGGCTTACCAGCTTCACGGTTCCGTTTTCCCGGTCCTCGTAGGCAATGCTCA
>CAKZML010000154.1 GCA_937128475.1 uncultured Chromatiales bacterium | reverse complement strand
CTCCTGGGTCACTATCCTAGTTGCGGCCGGGTTACGTCAACCTGGATTCACAAGTCGAAAAAGGATTCAAAGCCATGCTGATCCGTCGCCGAGAGATTGATTTTCTGCTCAAGGAATTTTTGAACGTCAGTGAGTTGCTCGATTCCGAGCGTTACGCGAACCACGACGTGGACACTATCGATGGATTGCTGGATACCGCCTACGCGATTGCCGAGAACGAATTCCTTCCCTATGCCTCCAAGGTGGACATAGAAGAACCCGAGTTTGTGGACGGCAAGGTGAAGCTGATTCCCGAGACGGCGGCCGCCGTGAACGCCTATTCCGAGGCGGGTTTTATTGGCGCGGCCTTTGAGGAAGACGATGGCGGCATGCAGTTTCCCTGGATTGCCACCCAGGCGGCGGGGGCGGTTTTCGCCAGTGCAAACGTAGGTTTCTACGGTTACGGCATGCTCACCGCGGGCGCGGCAAATCTATTGAACGCGTTTGGCTCCCCCGAATTGAAGGCACGTTTTGTTCCGGCGATGCTGGAGGGACGTTTTTTCGGAACCATGTGCCTGACCGAGCCCCAGGCAGGATCTTCCCTTGCCGATATCAGCACCATGGCCGAGCCCCTGGATGACGACCGGTACAGTTTGCGTGGAACAAAGATGTGGATCTCCGGCGGGGATCACGATCTAAGCGAGAATATTGTCCACATGGTGTTGGCCAGGATTCCCGGAGCACCTCCCGGGGTGAGAGGCATTTCCCTGTTTGTCGTGCCGCGCAACCTGGTGGATGAGCAAGGACAAAGCGGCGAGTTGAATAACGTGGCCCTGGCCGGCTTGAATCACAAGATGGGCTGGCGAGGCACGGTTAATACCCTGCTGAATTTCGGTGAGGGTGGGCAGTGTGAAGGCTACCTGGTAGGTGAGCCCAACAAGGGTCTGGCCTATATGTTCCAGATGATGAACGAGGCCCGGGTTGCGGTGGGGATGTCGGCGGCGGCGCTGGGATACAGCGGCTACATGCATAGCCTGGATTACGCCATGAACCGGCCCCAGGGTCGCCCGGTGACTTCCCGGGATCCCGAGGCGGCGCCGGTGGCTATCATCAAGCACCCGGATGTAGCGCGCTTGCTGCTTGCCCAGAAGGCCTACACCGAGGGTGGCCTGGCATTGAGTCTGTATTGCGCCCGCTTGCTGGACGAGGAAATGATTGCCAGTGACCCTGAGGAGAAAAAGGCCCTGGGCAGCCTGCTGGGGTTGCTCACGCCCATCGCGAAAAGCTGGCCCTCGGAATACTGTCTCGAGGCGAACAAGCATGCCATCCAGGTCCTGGGTGGATATGGCTATTCCCGGGAGTACCCGGTTGAGCGCTTGTACCGGGATAATCGGCTGAATCCGATCCACGAGGGTACTCACGGTATCCAGGGCCTGGACTTGCTGGGCCGCAAAGTGTTTATGGACGGCGGAATGGCACTTGGCCAGCTACTGAGAAAAGTCAGGGAGGATTGCGCCCGTGTAAGCGTGACACCGGCCCTGTCCAATTATGCACAACTGATTGCCAAGGCAACCGAGGATATGATCCGGGTTACCGGAATGTTGGTTGCCGATGCAGGAAAGGGAGAGCCCGAGAAGGCATTGGCCAATGCCACCTTGTACCTGGACAGTCTCGGTCACCTGCTCGTCGCGTGGACCTGGTTGCGGCTGGCGCGGATATCACTGAAGGCCCTTGAAGACAGGCCGGGAAGTGACGATGCGTTCTACCAGGGCAAGCTCAAGGCCTGCCACTATTTCTGTACCTATGAATTGCCAAGGGTAAACACCAATGCCCGAATCCTGGCTGAGAGGGATGGATTGTTCACGGAGATGCAGGATGAGTGGTACTGAGCCAGGGGCGACCGGTTTACAGGTCGCCATCGTCCCGGTTACTGCTTTTCAGCAGAACTGCAGCATCGTCTGGAATGCTGCCAACGGCCTGGGGGCCGTGGTGGACCCCGGTGGCGACCTGGACAAGGTGCTCGAGCAGGTTGAACGTCATGGCGTAACGGTAGAAAAGATTCTTCTCACCCATGCTCATATCGATCATGCAGGGGCCACTGCCGAATTGGCGAGACGCCTGTCGGTACCGATTGAAGGACCTCACAAAGAAGACCAGTTCTGGATCGACAAGTTGCCAGAACAAAGTCGCATGTTTGGTTTCCCGCCGGCCGAGGCTTTTGAACCCCAGCGCTGGTTGGAGCATGGGGATACGGTCAGCGTCGGCGGCATCAGTCTTGACGTATTGCATTGTCCGGGGCACACCCCGGGTCACGTGGTGTTCGCCCATGTGCCTTCCAGGCTTGCCATCGTCGGGGATGTGCTGTTCCAGGGTTCGATAGGGCGCACGGATTTCCCCCGGGGGGACTTTGACACCCTGGTGAGGTCCATACGCGAGCGGCTGTTTCCGCTGGGTGATGAGGTGCGCTTCATACCGGGCCATGGGCCGGTGGGTACCCTCGGCAAGGAAAGGCAGAGCAATCCCTTTGTCAGCGATGCTGCGCTGGGGCTTTAGACGGGCCGCTCTACTGCTTATTTTCGCCTGGCGTTGCGGCGTCCAAACATTCCTGAAATTGACCTGGTCACGAATCGAGGTGGTAGCTGGGACAGGGTGGACATGGCCTTGTACATCAAGCCGGGGACGTGGATTACATCCCTGGCCATGGCGGCGGAGAAGGCTTCCCTGGCGACAAACGCAGGGTCCGACACGATACCCATGGGCAGCAGGGCGGGTTTCTTTTCGGTGTTCTTCTTGCCCCGAATCATTGGTGTATCGGTAAAGCCCGGGCAGACGGCGGTGCAACTTACCCCGGTTCCCTTGAGTTCTTCGGACAGCCCCTCGGTGAATGACAGTACATAGGCCTTTGTAGCGGCGTAGACCGACAGGTAGGGCACTGGCTGGAAGGCAGCGACCGAGGCCAGGTTTACGATGCGACCCTTGCCTGCCTTGAGCATGGCAGGCAGGCAACGATGGGTCAGTTCTGTCAGGGCCAGCACGTTCAGGTGAATCTGCTGCAACTGTCTATCCAGTTTATCCGAGGCGAATCCACCCATCTGCATCACGCCGGCGTTATTCACCAATACGTCCAGGGGGTGCTTGGGAAGGGATTTAACCAGGTTGCTAATGGCCTCGGGAGCCGTCAGGTCGCATGGAAGCACGGTGCAGTGGATGTCATGGGCTCCGCGAAGTTCTTCAGCCAGGGTCTCCAGTTCAGTCTGTCGCCGGGCCACCAGGACCAGGTCAAAACCTTCCTCTGCGAAAACCCGGGCGAGTTCAATGCCGATACCGGATGATGAGCCAGTGATCATGGCCAGGGGGTTCTTATGGGTCATTTTGCTTGTCCTGTCTGCGTGCTGGCGTTGTTACCTCGAGTCGGCGGCGCCTGTAACCGTTAATATAGCCTATTAATACCCCGCCCAGAATCGCTGAATTCCAGATTGGCTCTGACCTGGGCCGAGCTTTGCTACAATTCGGGGCCTGGCCTGCCGGGCACCGAGTCGAATCAAGAAACAAGGAGTAGCTATGAAACTTGCCACCATGAAGTCTGCAACCCGGGATGGAACCCTGGTCGTGGTGAGTCGTGATTTAACCCGCGCCTGTGCGGTGGCGCATATTGCGCCGACACTGCAGGCCGCCCTGGATAACTGGGCTGAATGTGAGTCCGCCCTGGACCAGGTTTACCAGTCCCTGAATGCCGGCGCTGGCGAAAACGTATTTACCTTTGATCCGGCGCAGGCCGAATCGCCGCTGCCCAGGGCGTATCACTGGGTAGACGGAAGCGCGTACGTGAATCATGTTGAGTTGGTGCGCAAGGCCCGTGGCGCAGAGATGCCCCCGAGCTTCTGGGAAGATCCGCTGGTTTACCAGGGCGGTTCGGATGACTTTATCGGCCCCAGGGATCCGGTGGTGGTGCCCAGCGAAGACTATGGCATCGACATGGAAGCGGAAGTCGCGGTGATTACCGATGATGTTCCCATGGGAACTGATGCGGCCACGGCCCGTGAGCACATCAAGCTGGTCATGCTGGTGAACGATGTGAGCCTGCGAAACCTGATCCCGGGAGAGCTGGGCAAAGGGTTCGGGTTTTACCAGTCCAAGCCCGCTTCAGCCTTTTCCCCGGTAGCAGTGACCCCTGATGAGCTCGGGGATGCCTGGGACGGCGGCAAGGTACACCTGCCATTGGTCACCCATCTCAATAACCAATTGCTGGGGCAGCCCAATGCAGGCGTGGACATGACTTTCGACTTTCCAAGGCTCGTGCAGCACGTTACCTTGACCCGACGCCTTGGAGCAGGGGCAGTCATTGGGTCAGGGACTGTGTCGAATTACGATCGCAGCCTGGGTTCGAGTTGCCTTGCAGAAGTACGCATGCTGGAGACCATCTCAGATGGCAAGCCGCACACACCGTTTATGAAGTTTGGAGATCGCGTGCGTATTGAAATGATGGATTCCGATGGAGTAAGCATTTTTGGCGCTATTGACCAGGAAGTGGTTCGCGCCGATTAGAGTATTCAGGGAGATAACATGGCATTACAGTTTGGACGTTGTTCTGGCTGGAGCAAGCGCTGCTTGCACAGTTTCTCGGCGGTTGCGCTGGTCGTAGTCCTGGCCGGTTGCGGCAAGACGCCCGGGAATGCCGGGCAAGTCGAGGAAGCGACGAGCACGGGGCTCGAAGCCGGGGTGACCGAGGCCCGAATTATTGCCGCCGATGAAGGTGAGTGGCTAAGTCATGGCAGGACTTATGACGAGCAGCGCTTTAGTCCTCTCAAGCAAATCAATTCTGACAATGTCGACCGTCTAGGCCTGGCCTGGTCGTATCGTCTTCCGACTAGCCGTGGAACAGAAGCGACTCCATTGGTATTCGATGGTGTGCTCTATACCACCGGTCCCTGGAGCCTGGTTTATGCGCTGGATGCGCGCAGTGGCGAACTGCTCTGGAGTTATGACCCCAAGGTACCCACGGAATGGGCGCGCTATGCCTGCTGTGATGTGGTGAACCGGGGCGTTGCGGCCTGGGGTAACAGCATATTTGTCGGCACGCTGGATGGACGCCTGGTGGCCCTGGACGCCAAGACCGGCGAGCAGCAATGGAGTGTTCAGACAACAGACCCAGAGCGTCCCTATACCATTACAGGTGCCCCCCGGGTCGTGAAGGGCAAGGTCCTGATCGGAAACGGTGGGGCCGAGTTTGGGGTTAGGGGTTACGTCAGTGCCTACGATGCGGATACCGGTGAGCAGGTATGGCGGTTCTACACGGTGCCTGGCGATCCCTCCTTGCCATTTGAATCCGAGGTGCTGCAAGGTGCCGCGGATACCTGGAAAGGCGGTGAGTGGTGGAAGATCGGCGGTGGCGGTACGGTCTGGGATTCCATGGCCTATGACCCGGAGCTGGATCTTCTGTATATCGGAGTGGGTAATGGTTCTCCATGGAGCCGGCATATCCGCAGTCCGGGTGGTGGTGACAACCTGTTTCTTTCCTCTATCGTGGCTCTCAAGCCCGATACCGGGGCCTATGTGTGGCATTACCAGACCACCCCGGGGGATAGCTGGGATTACACTGCCACCCAGCAGATGATCCTTGCCGACCTGGAGATTGACGGCAAGCAGCGCAAGGTGCTGATGCAGGCCCCGAAAAACGGATTCTTCTACGTCCTGGATCGCCAGACTGGCGAACTGATTTCTGCCCGGAATTTCGTCCAGACCACCTGGGCAAGTCACGTGGACATGGAGACCGGACGCCCGGTTGAGACGCCCCAGGCCAGGTTTGCGGAGGCTCCGTCGTTTGCCTTGCCGTCGCCGTTTGGTGCCCACAACTGGCATTCCATGAGCTACAGCCCTGAAACCGGACTGGTGTACATCCCGGCCCAGGAAGTGCCGTTTGTTTACGGCAAGGATCCGGAGTTTAAGTATGCACCCGGATACTGGAACCTGGGGGTGGATGCGAGCCTGGCGGCGATGCCCGAAGATCAGGCGGTTGCCCAGCAGTTGGCCGCCATGATCAAGGGCCGGATTATTGCCTGGAACCCGGTAACCCGGGAAGAAGCTTTCCATGTGGAGCATCCCGGGCCCTGGAACGGCGGAATCTTGTCCACCGCCGGCAACCTGTTATTCCAGGGCACCCCACTGGGCCAGTTCCTGGCCTTACGCGCGGATACCGGCGAACAGTTGTGGAGCTTCCCCTCACAGACCGGCATCGTCGCCGCACCCATCAGCTATCAGGTTGACGGCGTGCAGTACATCGCGGTGATGGCCGGCTGGGGCGGAGTATTCCCCTTGTTCCTTGGGGCTGCCTATCCGCCAGGCACCACTGAGATGGTGAACCAGTTGCTGGTTTTCAGGCTTGATGGCAAGGCTGAACTGCCCGCCCTGAAAACGGTGGAACGGGTGATGCCCAAGCCTCCCGGCCAGGATATTTCCGATGAAAAACTGGCCCTGGGAAAGCGGGTTTACCACCAGCGTTGCGGTATTTGCCATGGAGAAAGTGCTGTCAGTGGTGGCATTGTTCCGGACCTGCGTTACATGAGTGAGTCGGTCCACAAGAGTTTTCACGCCATCGTGCTCGGTGGTGCCCTCTTCAAGGCCGGCATGCCTGCATATGGACAGATTATGAGCGCTGACGAGGCGGATGCCACTCACGCTTACATCATCGACAGGGCGCAAAAGGCCTGGGATCAACAGTCCGCTGTCAGTGAGTAGAAAGTAGATATTACCGGGTAGCGTGGGTCCCGACCCCGCTACCCGGTTTTTTTAGCTCGCCTGGGGCTTCGGGACATTCATTCGCCTGGCAAACCTAAAAGAAACTTTGTATATCGCGTGTTACCGGTCCCGGGTCGCGGCATAATACTCGTTTGACTGACAGAAGGTGTACGGCATGCGAGCGGTAGTTTGTAGTGAGCTTGGTGGTCCCGAAAAACTCGCCCTGAAGGAGATCGAATCTCCGGTAGTTGGGCCGGGGCAGGTAAAGCTCGGAGTGCATGCAGCGTCGTTTAATTTCCTGGACACCCTGATTATCCGCGGCCTGTACCAGGACCGTCCTGATGTGCCTTTCGTGCCAGGGGCTGAAGCCGCGGGCCGGGTACTGGAGGTTGGCGAAGGGGTTACTCATCTAAAACCCGGTCAGCCGGCGATTGCCCTGGCCGGTACCGGTGCCTTTGCCGAGGAACTGGTGACCGATGCCCAGCGCGTGCTGCCGATACCCGAGGGCTTCTCCATGCAGGTCGCTGCCAGCCTGGCAACAGCCTACGGCACCTCCCACTACGCCCTTGAACACCAGGCGGGCCTGAAGGCCGGAGAGACCTTGCTGGTGCTGGGTGCTGCCGGTGGCGTGGGCCTTGCCGCCGTGGAGTTGGGCAAGTTAATGGGGGCGAGGGTTATTGCCGCGGCCAGCTCTGCTGAAAAACTCGATGCCGCGCGTGAAGCCGGGGCCAGTGAGTTCATTAATTACGCTGAAGAAGATCTCAAGACCCGGGTAAAGGAAATTACCGGCGGGAAAGGTGTGGACGTGGTGTATGACCCGGTAGGGGCTGAATTGGCGATCCCGGCGATTCGCAGCCTGGCCTGGGGCGGACGTTACCTGGTGATCGGTTTTGCTGGTGGGTCCATTCCGGAACTGCCCTTGAACCTTTTGCTGCTCAAGGGCGCGAGTGCGGTAGGCGTATTCTGGGGTGCATGGGTGCAGCGGGATCCAGCAGGCGCCGCCGCCAGCTTCCGGCAGCTAATGACCTGGCTGGCCAGTGGCGAGTTGCGACCGAATATTCGCGAGTGCTACCCGCTCGAGGATTTCGAGAAAGGTTTTGTTTCCCTGCAGAGCCGAAAGGCCATTGGGAAAGTGGTTTTAGTAGTGGCCGCCGAGGCCAAGGACTAGGCAGATGAGCTCAAAGGCTTACGTTATCGTTCGGGCAAATGTTACGGATCCCGATGCGTACGAAGAGTATAAGCAGCACTCGGGACCGGCAGTGACCAGGTATGGAGGACACTTCCTCGCACGGGGCGGACTGCTCGAGACCCTGGAAGGGGATGCAGAAGGCGGCAGGGTGGTGTTGATCGAATTTCCTGATCTGGATACTGCCCGGCGCTGGTACAACTCGCCGGAGTATCAACACGCTATCTCGATTCGCAAGGATGCTGCGAAGGCGCAGTTTTTGATGCTTGAAGGTGTTTGAGCAAGACTCATTCGCCGCCTTACAACACACCAATCCCAGCGGATTATCCGCTGGGTATCCAACCTGGCAGAGCCATGAAAAAACTATCTCTTAGCAAGGAAAAAATTAAGATCCTTTTACTGGAAGGCGTGAATGAATCCGCGATCCAGTCTTTCAAGGATGCGGGTTACAAGAACATCATCAGTTTGTCTCATGCCTTGCCTCATGAGGAACTGAAAAAGAAGATCAAGACGGTGCATTTTCTGGGCATCCGATCACGCAGCCAGGTTAATGCCGAGGTGCTTGCCCACGCGGAGCGCCTGGCGGCGGTAGGGTGCTTTTGCATCGGTACCAACCAGGTTGATCTTGCGGCGGCGGAGGTGCTTGGTATACCGGTGTTTAATGCACCATTTTCCAACACTCGCAGCGTCGCCGAACTTGTGCTCGCCGAGATCATTCTGCTGATGCGTGGAGTGCCCCAAAAGAATGCCCGGGCTCATCGCGGCATCTGGGAAAAAAGTGCAGCGAACGCCTATGAGATTCGCGGTAAGAAGCTGGGTATCGTGGGTTACGGTCATATTGGTACCCAGCTTGGCATCATGGCGGAAAGCCTGGGTATGCAGGTGCTGTACTACGACATCGAGCACAAACTTCCGCTGGGCAATGCCAGTCCGGTGGGCAGTCTTCATGAATTATTGTCCGGTGTTGACGTGGTTTCACTACATGTACCGGAGACTCCCCAAACCCAGAACATGATTGGCGCCAGGGAACTGGCGTTGATGCCAAAAGCGGGTTACCTGATCAATGCCTCCAGAGGGACAGTGGTGGACATCGACGCGCTGGTCGGCGCGCTTGAATCCGAACACTTGCATGGCGCAGCGGTAGATGTTTTTCCGACCGAGCCCAAATCCAACGATGACGAGTTTGTCTCTGCCCTCAGGGCGTTTGATAACGTCATCCTGACACCGCATATCGGTGGCAGCACACAGGAGGCCCAGGAAAATATTGCCCTGGAAGTGGCCGGCAAGCTGATTAAGTACAGCGATAACGGGTCCACCATGACAGCAGTGAATTTTCCCCAGGCAGCCATTCCGGATCACTACGACAAGCGTCGTATTCTGCACATCCACCAAAACCTTCCGGGTGTGCTGGAAAAAATTAACCGGGTGTTTTCCGATCGCGGCGTGAACATTGCTTCCCAGTATTTGCAAACCTCCAGATCCATCGGCTATGTGGTGATGGATGTTGAGTTGGAAGATGCCATGCCCCTGGTGAAGGCCCTTCGAGAAATCGAGGGCACCATCCGAACCCGTATGTTGCACTAGGGTTGATGATGCAATCGGGTCAAGCCGCCAGGGTATCGTTGCTGGGTGCTGCAGTGCTGTTTTCCACCGGCGGGGCTGCCATTAAGTTGCTCAGCTTTACCGGCTGGCAGGTGGCCTGCATGCGCAGCGCACTGGCCGCGGGGGTTATCTGGCTGCTCCTGCCCCAGGCTCGCAAGGCATGGACTCCCGGGGTGCTGGGTGTGGCCGTGTGTTTTGCGGCGACCATGATTTTTTATGCCCTGGCGAACAAACTCACAACGGCGGCCAATGCGATCTTCCTGCAATCTACCGCGCCCTTGTATTTGCTGATACTTGGGCCGCTGCTGCTCAAGGAGGCGGTACACAAGGTTGATCTGCTGCTCATGTTGGTACTGGGTGCCGGGCTGGCATTATTGCTGATGGGACAGGAAACCGTCACCGCAGCGGCTACCGATCCAGTGCGGGGAAATATTCTTGCTGCCTGTGCGGGTGTGAGTTGGGCATTAACCGTGCTGGGTCTGCGCTGGCAGTCGCGCCGGGGCGGGGAGGAGGAGAATTCGGCCCTGACCTGCGTGGTGGCTGGCAATGTGCTTGCCTGCCTGGCCGCCGCAACCATGGCATTTCCTATTCCAGCGGCACCGGTTGGTGACTGGATGATCGTGGTTTACCTTGGGGTTGCCCAGATAGCCCTGGCGTATTTTTTCCTGACCCGGGGCATCAGCAAGGTGCCAGCCCTGGAGGCGTCGCTGCTGTTGTTGCTCGAACCTGTGCTTAGCCCGGTGTGGGCCTGGCTGGTTCACAGGGAAGAGCCGAGCATCGCAGCCCTTGGGGGTGGCGCAATGATTCTGCTGGCCACGATGATCCGGGCCTTCACCAACGCGGATCGGGCAGCGCCGGCAGACTAGTCCCGGTCCAGGGTCTCGCAAATCAGGTCGTTGATATCCTGCTCATCACGCAGGCTGCATATCTGCTCCGCATCTACCGCGTAACCGTGCTCAGCGGTCAGGGCTTCATAGCGGGGCTTGCGGTGAGCGCTGAGGCGCGGAAATATCCATTGCACAAAATCGTCGGGATCTATCTCACCGGGACCCGCCAGTGAACGCGCTGCCAGGTAGACAGCCAATTGCCCCTGGAAGAAGTCTTCCCGGTAATAAAGGGGTTTTGGATTGGAAACCGCTCGCTTGATCAGTTCCTGCTCCATGTCTTCATCGGGTCGCAGGTAGAGAATAAGGGTGCTATTGGTCAATGCGGCCAGCATCTCAGCGTCATCCAGCTCGCAAACACTGCCTCCGGCATCGTTGATGAAGTGCTCGTAGCCGTATATCTCTCGAGCCTTGCTGATGAATTCCGGCACATCCTTCATGGCCTGGATCTCAGCGTCCCTGTGCAGTCGCTGACGTCTCAGAAATTCTTCCAGGGCCAGTCCACCCATGTCTGAGCGGCCGACTTTGCCAAGGAAAGTCGAAATAGGGCTGAGATTATCCACGGTCACATTGCTGGCGATGTAGATGGAATCGCTGCGCAGCAGTTCCCTCAGGAAATCCACCTGCATGGCCTGGCGCTTGATGTTGTCGAGTATCGGCTCCTCCAGGTACTTGGTGC
>CAKZML010000153.1 GCA_937128475.1 uncultured Chromatiales bacterium | reverse complement strand
CGGGAACAGGAACTGCTGGCCTACGCCACCTCGGCGCTGGAGAACATACCGGGCCTGAGAATGATCGGCACCGCCAGCCACAAGGCCGGCGTGATGTCCTTCGTCATGGAGCGGGCACATCCCCACGATATCGGCACCATATTGGATACCGAGGGTGTCGCGGTACGCACCGGACACCACTGCGCCATGCCGGTCATGGACTTTTTCAAGGTCCCGGCTACTGCAAGAGCGTCCCTGGGCATTTACAATACGCGCCTCGATATCGACAAACTGGTTGAAGCACTGCAACGCGTACGCGAGGTACTTGGATAATGGACCTGAGGGACTTGTATCAGGACATCATTGTTGACCACAACAGAAGCCCCAGGAACTTCCGGCTCATCGATCCGGCAGACTATGAGGCCCAGGGATATAACCCACTGTGTGGAGACAAGCTTGGCGTCTACCTGAATCTCAGGGACGGACACATAGATGACCTGGCCTTCCAGGGATCTGGCTGTGCGATCTCCGTTGCCTCCGCATCGTTGATGACCGAGGCGGTCAAAGGGCTTTCCGAGTCCGAGACCAGGAAACTGTACGAGCAGGTTCATGACATGCTCACTGGTGCAGACACAGACGTGGATCCCATGGATCTTGGAAAGCTGGCCGCACTGGCCGGTGTCCGCGAATATCCTTCGCGGGTAAAATGCGCCAGCCTGTGTTGGCACACATTGATAGCGGCACTGGACAAACAGTCCGATGCCGTCACTACGGAGTAAGCATGTTCGGGCATAGCAACGAACCCGTCACTCTTGAACGGGACTGCCGCGGAGTAATCATCCCCGCCGGTGACGAAGTAACTTTGAAAGCCGGTAGCCACGGGTTCATTACCCAGGCCCTGGGTGGAAGCTTTACGATCTACATAGAGGGCAGCTTGTTTCGCATCGCAGGGGTGGACGCGGACGCCCTGGGCAAAGAACCGACCAAGCCGCCGGAACTGGCCGAGGACGCCTCGGATGAAGACGTTGAAGCGCTGGCATGGGAGCAGATGAGAACCTGCTTTGACCCGGAGATTCCGGTCAACATTGTCGACCTGGGCCTGATATACAGTTGCCAGTTGATGAACGTGGAAAACGGCCTTCGACAGGCCATCATTACCATGACCCTCACCGCTCCCGGCTGCGGAATGGGCGATATCCTCGTCCAGGATGTAAAAGAGAAAGTCGAGATGATTCCTACCATCGAGGCTGCGATCGTTGAACTGGTATTTGATCCGCCCTGGAACCAGAGCATGATGTCCGAAGCAGCCCGACTGCAAACCGGCCTCATGTAA
>CAKZML010000152.1 GCA_937128475.1 uncultured Chromatiales bacterium | reverse complement strand
TTGTAATTACGTTAGTTAATAGATCACATTAAGTGGGTGCTTTTTGACCATTCTCTTGTTGAGATATATCTATGATTTAACATAATATACATTATGCGCAGTTCTAGATATGCAATTTAAGGGGATGATCCGGCTAAATACTCCAGATTGTTCACCTGGCCCCTTCTGTCATTCCGGGCCGATTCCTGCAAATCAGCCCCAGCCAGTCAAAGTGTGTTCCTGATGAGGATGATGGCCGAAGTGCCGGCAAGCCAACAAATACCCCGAACCAGGTGATGTACCTTCAGATCCTTGAAACAGACTCGACCGGGAAATGCATCAGGGTCTTGCCGGAGGCCCAACTGAATCGCATCACCCGTGAACAGACGACAGCGGCGTCGCCCGGGGGTATCGTCCCGCCAGTTCACTCGGGAGACATCCGGGTGCCCCGCCCTGCTGTTGGCCAGAATCTCATTGCGACTCCGTATCACAACCTAATTGCGGTTCGACCCTAATTTCTCGGAGACTTCATGCTTTTCCTTGAGTTCCTCATACTCTTCTTTGAACTCTTCATACTGCTCTTGAATTAGATATATCTTTTCGTTCATTGCATACCCGAACCAAGGCAACAGGGTATTCAATGTGAATACACACAAAAATACCGTCAGGAACAGCCAGGCAATCCTGGGCTTTTTGATTCTCTTTATCTTCGTTCGGAATGGGACTTTCATTCCCTTCGGTGGCCATTGGCCACACCGGACAGCACGTCGAGTGAGGTTAATCACCCAAATCGACAATGCAATGTTCAATAAGTTTGAAAGTACGATCACAACGAACAGACGTTGTTGCATTTGATGCCAATCACTGACTGGCGGAAAGTACACATCAAGACGGAATGCAAATAACGATAAGCCAGCTAGCAAAATGACAGCTAAGAAGAATAGCTGTCGCGTCCTCAAAGTTGGCTCGACGTATTCAGTCATAACACATAACTAAACCTTATCAGGGTGACCGCATTTAACAGGCACATATTCTCTCTTATTCAGGTTTCGATATTTAATTGCGGTTCGACCCCAATTTCCCTACCGCACGAATCTGGAAGGACTTCCCACTGGAAATATCGCGAATCGCGATTCGCTCACGATTGACACGTAAATAGTAAGGACCGCCGGAAAAAAGCCCTATGATTCGCCTAATCATTCAAAGCGCCCACCTCAGATCAAAAGACAATCCCCTGGCTCTTAGGACCCCTTCCCTTTTGATTCTAAACAGCTCTTCGGGGCCTGTACCCATGACGCAATACGCCCTGTCCGATACGTGCTCCCATATGGGCGCAGGAAACCTCTCCGCTAGTCCTGACTCACTATAATGACGGATATCGAAATACACTGGCGGGTCAAAAACGACTTTGTGCATTTCCGCCGGCTCGGACTCCCATCGCTCTGGTGTGGGGTCTCCACAGTACGCCCAGTCTCCTTCCTCAGTTCTGGACACCGGGTAGGCCTGGTACAACTCCTGAGTCCAACCACGGCCCTGTTTGGTAACGAATAGCATTGTGTACTTATCGTTTGCAAATGGTGGCAGTCCATAGTGATCATAAACAGAAAACGCGATTGTATCTTCCTGGTAGTTGCCCCAGATTGCTTGAACCACACGGTACGTGGCTTCGTAATGATCATATTGAATGATTGTGTCGGGATTAATGTCTTCCGGGATAAATTCAATATTTAGCTGTTCACCAACAAAAACAAAGAATTCGTCTCCTGAAACCTGTACCGGATTGTTTTGTAGGTTTTCCCAAGCCAACTGCTCATCCTTGTTGGCTTCCCGAGTTCGCTCAGAATCGTAGTACTGATATGCACCCCAAATGACCACTACAAGACCGAAGGCGGCAAAACAGCCAACAAGCCATTTAAGAAGTACGCTCATAAAACCTCTACTGTGAGAAATCAGTGTCGAACCGCAATTAATTCGCAATGCGGTCCAGCCAGTCTCGGAAACCTCGGTTCGACCCCGATTTTTCCTTATTACCTTGAAGATTAGTCGCTGACCTACTGGATAGCAACTCGACTGATAGTAATAATGCACGCGCCTACCCCCCTGACCCCTGTAAAGGAATGCATCTTGAATCCTTCTGAGACAGTTATCGCGCTACTTACTGCAATCGCAGAACGTCGCGAGGCTGACGCCCTGGCCCTGGTTGATAAAGATGTCGTTTGGCAACCACTGGCCAGACCAGGTCTGACGTTTTACCGGGGCCATAGCGATTTCTGCCTGATGATTAAGGACCTTCACAATGCCTATGGTCAGATGAGGGTTGAGATCAATGAGATCGAGGCGACAGAGGTAATCGGAGATATCCGGGTTAGGGTGCTTGCCACGGTTATCAGGGAAACAAAAGAGGGTGACCTGCCCCTACCTACCAGCCAAATTATTTACACCCTGAAAAACGGTCTGGTTACCGGCATGGAGGCCAATCTCTACGAGAGCTAGAAACAAGGAACCGGGCAACCTCGGTTCAACGCCCATCGAGTCACGATCTCCCCTCCCTACTCACTTTCGGAACGGCCTTCGACAACGATGGCCCCGTCCGGCGTGCATTCCACCGAAACAATTATCGGCCTGCAACATACGCTGCAATCTTCAACGTATTCCTGGTGCGATACTGAGCAGTCGATGACAAGCTCGATATTCTCCCCACAACAGGGACAGTCAATCATGTGTGTTTGTATGGCCTGCATCGTGTCTCACCGGGAAGGAATATTGGTCAAAGCCAAATTAGATCACAACAGGCTCTAGTGTCTCTCGAAAACCTCGGTTCGACCCCGATTGTGCAAAAAATCAAAACCCAATCCATCGAGAAACTTAATTGCGGTTCGACCTCAAGTTTCTTTTTGTACTTAGTCTAAGCGGAATCGTTCTATTTAACGGGAATTACGATGACATTCAAGGGAGGCGAAGGGCCGGTTAGTGAGACGATTTTTAAGCGGTTTGTACCACATGGTGGGAATTAAAAAAGATGCAACGGAAAACTCGCAACTATTCTAATAAATGCTCTTGTATACAATGCGCGAAATAATCACTGAGCGAAAATGGACCTGCTGGTCGAAGAAGTGGATATTGTCTCGAGAAGACCACTCCTAGAGCGCATCGTTTTCGGTTGCAAATTCCGTTGGCCGTAACGCATCAGTTTTGGCCTTTTCTTCAGCGGCCAATTCGTTTAGGAACCACTTGCCGTTCATGTCCTGAAAGTCTGCCATTTGAGCCTGCATCAGATAGAGAACACCCCCTCTGTGCGTTTCATATGCGGCCTTTCCGTCTGGTAACGCCAATTTCTCTGGAAATGTTCGGATCGTATACAATGGATTTTGCGTTTCAAACTCTTTACCCATTAATGTAAAGTCGTCACCGCCCAAGATAAATTTGGTTTCGTTTCGGAAACAAAGTTCGACATTTTTAAATTTCCTATCCTTTAACTCCTCTGCTGAGTGCAGAAACACCCTGAAAACATCCATTGCACTTGCATTGCCGGAAAGCTTGTTTAAGCAAAAAACCAATCCGTCGTCCTTACTTGTCAAGGTGAAATCGACCACCTCGTTTCTAGCGTCTCTCTTTAGTACAGCGTCCTTTTCACCTGTAAGTTCATTGCTGCACGCAATTGTTGACCAGCTCAAAAGTAAACAAAGAATCAAATTTCTTCTATATGCGGTCATGGAAATGCCTCTTTTTGACAAAGTTTTAGAGCGAATCCTCGTCAGAAGAGAGATTGCCCTGCTCTATCTTCGCCTTCGCGATAGAAAATTCGGGGCTTTCATACAAAAGTCTTATATAGCCTTCCCCACGCCGCTTACCTTCTAATTGAAGCCCTATTAATCCACCAACCATTTCAAACGTTGCCAGATAGGCGCCGCAACCCGCGTATTCCAAGCATTGATAAAACTCATCAGCCTCATCATACAATTTGCCTCCAATTCTTTCGTAGCTACTTTGCGGCGCTCCGTATTTTTTGGTCAACAATGCCTTAAGACGTGCAAACTCAGCCTTTCCTTCGGACCCATAAATATCATTAGTAAAGTTAACGGATGTTGCTCCTGCCTTTACTAATTTCCCTTTGTAAGTCACTGCGAAATAGGACTCCGCCTTTGACCAGGCTTTGGGTGCGGAGACAGATGTCAATATGCTTAGGTCACCGTCATCTGTGGCTGGAGAGAAGCCTATACCTCTCAGGTCGGTCTCTGTCATGTTCCACGTAAGTCCAAAGGGTTCGGGGAACTTTTCAGCGGTCATGCCAATCTGAGGCATCAATGCAAGAATAAGTATAAATATCGTCCTAATCACTTGACCGTTCTCCTATCAATTTCATCCAGTGGATAATTCAGGCTTTTGCAGCTGTGCTATGGCCTGCTTCACACCCCTAGTAACAACTCGATTAATGCGATGATGATTTTCGAAGATCGAATTGGTGCTACGGACCTTGGATGGCCGCATCACAATGGCGAATGTTCTGAATAGTGCCCATGGTTACAAAATGTATTCAGGAGATTGGACCGTAGCGCATTGATAGTATTCGCCCATATACGGAATTACCGAATACCCCTTGTATACATTATGCGCAGTTATAGAGGTGCGTTAAGTGAGGGGTATCTTGCTTGGAGAGTCCTCTCTTCACCCGATTTTTGGTTCAAAGCAGAGCTGCGATCGTAGGCCCTTCAGGTCTGTAAGTGTTGCACCCAGCTGCTGGTGACCCGCCACGACCCACCTGTCAGCCGCAGGCCAATATGGTGCACGTCGGTGTTTCCACCGGAGAGGTAGCTTGTCGTGACAAGTACCAGGGCATGCCGAAGGGAGCAGGAAAAGCCCACCCGGGAGACCCTGATCACGGATACGCCGGGAGAGTCCACCAGGACCATATCGCCCTGCCCCTGGGCGGCCTTTTCCAGCCCGTCCAGTTGTTCCGGGGAGGCAATGCTGAGCTGTGGGAATTCAGCGACCATCAATTGCTTGCCGCCAATGTTCTGCTCTTCCAATTTAATTCCAGAGGTAAAGGGCACCACCCCAAGCCGATCTCCCCAATCAAGGGACGACACCCGGTATGCCTGGGCTTTCAGCGCCTCTATGGCTTCGCCATCAACCAGGGTATCTGGATCACTTCCTTGCTGAGCCATAAACTCATCGGTTGAGGAAAAACTCGCTCCTGAGCTCTCGCTTTGGAGCAAACGAGCCCGGCCGCTGGTGAATACCTCGACGCTGAGTACGGCAGTATCGATGACAGATTGCTCCAGAGCCGCCACCTGCTCCGCCAGGCGAATATCTCGCACGGTATCGCAGCTACGTGATTCGTCGGCGTTTGAGTCTTCGCTGGTCAGTGCACCGGTCGGAACTATGACCTGGGGCTCGGCTGCGGGGCGATCTCGTGTAAGCAGCAGTGCGACCCCGGCGATCCATACGGCTCCCACGATGACACTGATAATGGTTCCTCTGATCAAGCGTCCTCCCCGAAGAATGTCCACAAGTAATCGCAAGTAATCGGGGTCGAACCGCAATTAAACCGACTGTGGATCCCTTGCCATGTATTTTGCTTATTTACCGCCGAGACGGAAAGACTGAGCTTTTTTTTGTTAACCGGAGTGTACTCACCTGAGCACAAATTATCACACTGTCGGCAACCAAGATTTTTTCGGTTTCATAAAAGCCCTAATGACACGAGTTATTTCTCTGAAAGGAAACCGGGGTCGAACCGCATTTAATTGGCCTTTTGAATCCTAATTCGATCCGGCTGCCGGGTGAGAAAATCCGTGACGCGGCCCACAAAGCATTTGACATAAGTCACAGAAATTCTCAATTTTGAGACGTGGGTCACTTACTCGTTTCTGCTTTTTCGCAACAATTAGTGCGTACCTGTTGTGAAGCCCTTGATAACACGACCACACACAACAGGCTCTGAAAACGGCAAACCCGTCGAAAGGCGGGGACGCAAAGCCACCGGTCTACGGGAATACCTAGGACAGCGGGGCCGCCAGAGAAGCGCGACACCAGTGTTGCGCCGGACGCCAGTCCTTCTCCCGCGCCCCTCTCCTCCCCCCCCAAAGACCACCTGGCAATGCGTTGCCGGCGAGGCACTCGAGTCATGAATATTTGGCTCGGGAATCGGACCCCAAAAGGTCTGTCTTGAAAAAGGCAAACCCGTCGAAAGGCGGGGACGCAAAGCCACCGGTCTACGGGAGAAATCCTAGGATAGCGGGGTTGCCGAAGCAGGCTCTCTAATCAGAGCCCGAGACGATGCGCCCCCATGGCGCAGGCAGCCCCACGACGGCACGTTTTGCCCCCCCCTCCAGATACCCGGCGTTCGACAGCCTCGATACGAGCACCTGTTTCGAGAGAACGATCCTGGAGGATCAACACAATGAGCGCCGTCGTAAAGATTTCTTTCCCCGTCAAACACCTCGTTTGGATCTTCCTCGCCGCTATGTTGAGTGCCTGTGGAGGCGGTGGCAGTGAACCCTCCGCCCCAGGGGCAAATGGTAGTCAGCAACAGCCCCCTTCCCTATATGTTCCTGAACCCGGCACAGCTACGGTTGGCGAGTTGTTCACCCTGCAATTGTCGGCAAGCGATGTTAATGGTGACAAGCTGACATTCTCAGTGGAAGGCAGGCCTTCCTGGGCAACTTTTGATGAAAAGAAAGGCACCTTGTCTGGAAGGCCGGGCAACAGCGACGGTGGCCGGAGTCATAACGTTCGCTTCGGTGTATCGGACGGAACCAGCCTGACGGAAAGTGATCCCGTGGAGATCGTGGTGGAGCCAGTGTCCGAGACACCTCCCCCCGAACCCAACCAGGCACCAAGCATTTCAGGCTCTCCCGCGACAACGGTCATTGTCGGTAGCGCTTACCGTTTCCAGCCCCAGGCCAGTGACCCGGAGGGCGATACCCTTACATTCGCCATCAGGAACCTGCCGACCTGGGCCAGCTTCAACAGCACCAACGGCGTGCTATCCGGCACACCCGGCAGTGCCGCCGTCGGCACAACCAGCGCAATCGAGATCAGCGTCAGTGATGGCGAATTCAGCGTCTCACTTGCCCCGTTCAGTATTCAGGTCAACGCGCAAACCACGCCTACCGTGAATACCGCTCCGGTTATTAGTGGAAATCCCGCCACCTCGGTTGCCGAAGGCAGCGCGTACAGTTACACGCCCGCCGCCTCGGACGCAGATGGCGACTCCCTGCTCTTCAGCATCCAGAACCTTCCGATCTGGGCAAACTTCAACTCGGCCACCGGCACCTTGTCTGGCATACCCTCTGGTGTACATGTGGGTATCTACTCGAACATCCTGATCAGCGTATCCGATGGACAGGCAACCACCGCCGGCGCCGGCTTCAGCAT
>CAKZML010000151.1 GCA_937128475.1 uncultured Chromatiales bacterium | reverse complement strand
TATGAGGCCATGGAGTGCATCGGCGGTAGCGGCGTCATGGAAGATACGATGATGCCCCGGCTCTACCGGGAAGCCCCGATCAACGCTATCTGGGAAGGTAGCGGCAATATCCAGGCGCTGGATATGCTCAGGGCCGCGGGTCGTGATCCGGGATGCATTGAGGCCTTGATGGCGGAATTGTCATTGGCTCGGGGTGCGAACAAGACCTTCGATGCCTGGCTGGATGAGTTGGCTCATGACCTTGGTGATCCCCAGGAACTGGAGTATCGCGCCAGGGAGTTGGCCCAGGCCATGGCCCTGGGGATGCAGGCATCACTGCTGATTCGAGCCGGCAACGATGCCGTTAGCGATGGATTTGTCGCGTCGCGTCTCTCTGGAAGCCACGGGCAGCTGTACGGTTCACTGCCTAGAGGCGTGGACTGCAAAGCGATTCTGGAAAGAGCCTGGCCTCTGGCTGGATAGGTTTTTAATTAGGTAATACAGTTAGTTATCAGAGTTATTAAAAGTAATAACTCACTGTTTTTTTACGAGGTCAGTTCAGCTCGCGAATACTGATGCTGACCATTCCACGGATGTCGCCGGCCATATACCCTTTGGCCTTGTCCTCCGGATAACGCCTGGCCAGTTCAGCTGCGATGTCCGGCGCCAGGTTGTCGCCGTGGCACATCAGGCATTCGGCCCCGGTTGGAATTGCTCGGGCATAGCGGAAGACCGTGCCCCGTTCGTCGATGAATTGGGCGTAAAACTCAAGATTAGCCGAATCGGCGCCGGCCTCACGCTCCTGCTCAAAAAACGTCAGAATGCGTTGCTCCCAGATATCGGGCGCGTTTTCGGGGTTTCGAAGACGATCACTGGTCCGTTTGACCGTAATATGCTGTTCCTGAAGTCTTTCCGCGATGCCAGGGGCATGGGTGGCGCATATATGGATGGCGCCCAGGGGCCCTTCTTCTGCTATCGCAAGATGTAGCTTCGCCCGCAGTCGGGCGTTAAACTCCCGTGCCAGTTTCTGCGCTTCGGACAGGTTGTGTGTAACCTGCTCGTCGGCGGAGGCTAATTGCCCCTGGCCTGCCTGCAGCAAAAATGCGGACAACAGTAACAACTTCAGGTGTGAATGTTTCATGGGCTCGCTCTTCTATGTTCTCGCCGGGAGTGTATCCCCAAGCCGAACAGTAATGAAGTAAAAGATAGTTAAGGATTCGATGCATGTTCCCCAAGGAAATTGACGTACAAACCGCCGCCACTATGCTCAAGAACGACGAGGCTATCCTCGTGGATTGTCGTGAAGTCGAGGAATACCGCCGTTTAAGGATCCCGGGAGCCATCTTGTTGCCCCTTTCCTCATTCGATCCGGCCCAGATTCCTGCGGTTGAAGGAAAAAGCATCCTTATACACTGCGCCATGGGCGGACGCTCCCGTGAAGCGGTAATTCGCTGCTATCACGGCGGCGTCGAAGCCATCAACGTTGATGGAGGCATCTTTGGCTGGCAGCATGCGGGATTTCCGACAGAAACCGGCTAAAGTGGAGCCAAATTTTGGTTTTGAGTAAATAATTTACTGTCTCGCCAGATTCACCGGCAGCCTTATTATTGGTCATATTTTTAGCCGGGACAGCCCCAGCCTGGGCCCATATGGGCAGCCTTCCCGGCACCTCATACCCGGTCGAATCCACACCCTCCCCCCTCCCAAATCATCCTTTCGCTCCCTTTTTCAGTAAGTTACAGGATTGTAATGTTCGGCCTCGGTCATTCCTGACCACTGGCGGTTTTTGGTTCCCCTGGCACGCCAACGCCAATCTGCTACGATCCTGGGCTGAATTAAAAACTCGTTTTTCTTCATGAGCTTAACTCGATCTTAGCGTGGCGCAAGGACTAGGCACTTTCCGCAATTGACGGGGTCGGGTGAT
>CAKZML010000150.1 GCA_937128475.1 uncultured Chromatiales bacterium | reverse complement strand
TTGAAAAGTATGTCCATTAAAAGTAGCGAAGTTCTCCAGGACGTTCGATATGAGATTCGCGGTCAGTTGGCGAATCATGCCCTCGAACTTGAAAAGCGCGGTTACGAGATAATCTCGCTGAATATTGGTAATCCAGGTTTGTTCGGATTCAGAACCCCGGAAACCATGCGGCTTGCGATGATCGAGAATCTCGCCCTGGCAGAGCCGTATTGTCACCAAAAGGGCATCTTTCCGGCCCGCGAAGCGGTTGTTATGCAACAACAGAATCGCGGCATCTCCGGCATCACGGTAGAAGAAGTGTTTATCGGCAATGGTGTCAGTGAGTTAATCGACCTGTCACTACGAGCGCTGTTGAATCCCGGCGACGAGGTCCTGGTCCCAAGTCCGGATTACCCGCTGTGGAGCGCCGCTGTCGCACTTAACGGAGGCAAGGCCGTACATTACCGCTGTGCAGAGGATAATGGCTTCCAACCGGATATCGCCCATATCGAGGCATCTATCAGCCCCAGGACCCGGGCTATTGTGGTCATCAATCCTAATAACCCCAGTGGCGCGGTCTACGATCTCGCGACGCTGAAGAGCATTGTTGAGATCGCAGAAAAACACGGTCTCGTGCTCATGGCAGACGAAATTTATGACCAGATGGTTTATGACGATGCCGAGTTCATTCCTTTGGCAACCCTCGTAACCCAAACCGTGTGCCTCACGTACTCGGGGCTGTCGAAAATTTACCGGGCCTGCGGCTATCGCGTCGGCTGGTGCGTATTCTCTGGTGATCTTGAACGGGCGACTGATTACATCCACGGGATGGAACTTTTGTCGGCCCTGCGACTGTGCAGCAACGTCCCGGGACAGTGGGCCGTACAGACTGCCCTGGGCGGTTTTCAGAGTATTGAACCACTAGTGATGCCCGGTGGTCGGCTATATCAGTCCAGGCAAGCTGTCATTGAACGCGTGGCTGCGAGCGACTACCTGCACCTGGAGCGTCCAATGGGTGCGATGTACGCGTTTATTCGATTGGACGAACGCTTTCACGGAAAGCTGGACGACCAGGCTTTTGCCTACGAGTTGCTGGAAAAGCATCACATTCTCGTGGCGCCCGGCAGCAGCTTCAACACGCCTTACAAGGATCATTTCAGAATCACGACGTTGCCGGATACGGATACGATCAATATCGTGTTTGACCGCATCGACTCCTTTTTGAGGCAGTGCAGCTGACCAGGGTATAGCGGGCTTGGTGAGGCATTTAGCGGACACTAACGTAGATCCTTTCTAGTCAATCCGTCCGTCCGCTTACGACCC
>CAKZML010000149.1 GCA_937128475.1 uncultured Chromatiales bacterium | reverse complement strand
TGGCTGCCGACGCCTGTGAGTTGTACCAGGCCAGCGCCGAAGACCAGGGAGTGACCCTGAGCTATGAAGGCTCCCGGATTATCCTGAACGGGGACAGGGACTTGTTGTTCCAGGCCCTGATCAATCTCATCGATAACGCACTGAAATACGCGGGCACCGGTGAGGTGAAATTGCAGGTAGGCAAGGACCAACGCTCGATATTCCTGAGCGTCACCGACCAGGGCCCGGGCTTGAGTGAAGAGGACCGCCAGAGGGTAACCGGGCGTTTCTTCCGGGGTGCTGACTCGGCGAAAGTCTCCGGAAGCGGTCTTGGGCTTTCCCTGGTACAGGCCGTGGCCGGCATGCATGGCGCGCGGCTGGAACTGGAGAACGTGAATCCTGGCTTGCGAATCAGTATGCGTTTCCTGTCGGATGCGGAGCCCGGCTAGACTTGCTCACCCCAATCAGTCGTCGCCCTGGAGTCCGTAGGCTCTTTCCACCCTGGCAACCCGCAAACTAAATTCCCGGTACCAGTTCTCACGCCCCATGCGTCGGGCCTCGGTGTGTTCAACCTGGTGCTTCCATGCCTTGATGGCGTTCTCGTCCTGCCAGTAGGAGACCGTGATGCCCAGTGCGTCGCTGCGGGCGCTGTCCACTCCCAGGAACCCCGGTTGGCGTGCCGCCAGTTCCATCATGCGCGCCGCAGTGTCTTGATAGGCCGGCTCATCAGTGTCGTGACGGGAACTGGCAAAGATAACTGCGTAGTAGGGCGGTTCGGGGGTGTTGGCAAGCTGGCTCATAGGGCGTTCATCCGCATTCCTGATCCTCGTAGGACGATTCTAGGCCTCATCCGGCAATCCAGTATAGGTCCCGCCTGAGAACGCTTGCGGACCGGCTTGCTTGAGATGCCTCGTTGGGTCCGTCAAACTGATGCCTGCGAAAGGCATCCAGACCAGGAGTTCACATGAGTTTCCAGATTACTGAGCCGCGGGGCACTGGCGGGGTTTTCAAAAATGGCTGGTCGCTCTTCGTGGCGGCATTTTCCAGCTTGTGGATGCTGGCCCTGGCCGCCGGATTGCTGAATTCCTGGTTTAGCGTCTATACAGAACGTCACCCTGAAGTGTTGGAAGGCGAATCCTTTGGCATGTTGGCGCTCAGTGTTGTCAGCACCCTGTTGGGCATGCTGCTGACGATGATCATGCTGCGCCGGCTGGATAATATTGCCAGCGGTCTGCTGGCCGATATTGATGACGAATTTAATGCGGCCATGAGAGCGTTTTTGCCCTTCTGCCTGGCAACGCTGCTATATGGATTGGGTATGGCCATTGGCTTTTTCGTGCTGCTAATCCCTGGCATCTTCGTGATGGTCGCCTTTGGTTTCTATTCCATGTACCTGGTGCTGGAAGGCCGGGGGCCTATCAAGTCCCTGGAGGCCAGCTTCAGGTTGGTGGAAGGCCAATGGTGGTATGCGTTTGGATTTATCGTGCTGCTTATCGTTGGCGCAGTGGTGATTGTCAGCGCGCTGGTCGTACCCGTTGCCGTGGTCCTGGAAATTCTCGGGTGGGAGCAAGCGTTTTCCGGTGGAATCGCCGAGATCGTGTTTGGCGGCCTGCTGAACATGGTCCTGGAGCCCCTGGGGCTGGCCCTGACGCTATCCATGTACTATGAGTTGCGGGCCCGCAAACCGCGAATCCCGGCACCGGATGATGAATAAAACCCGTCTGCGGGGTCAACTTCCTGGGCCAGTCGTGGCAAAATCGCGCTCCATCATCAGGAGAGACCGGTCTTGAGCGCCACGGCAGAACAAATCGAACGCACGTCCAGCACCTTTAAAAAGTTGCAGGCGCGTCTGCGTGGGCAGGTGGGCAAGGCCATCGACGACTACAAGATGATCGGCGAGGGCGACCGGATCATGGTCTGCCTGTCCGGTGGCAAGGACTCCTATGCCATGCTGGATATCCTGATGTCACTGCAGCGCAGTGCGCCGGTGAACTTCGAGTTGATCGCGGTGAACCTGGACCAGAAGCAGCCGGGTTTCCCGGAGCACATCCTGCCGGAATACCTGCAGAGCATCGGGGTGGATTACCACATCATCGAACAGGACACTTACAGCGTGGTGAAGCGGGTGATTCCCGAGGGCAAGACCACCTGTAGCCTGTGTTCACGTCTGCGCCGTGGGTCGTTGTATACCTGGGCGGCGGAAAATGGCATTACCCGGATTGCGCTGGGCCATCACCGTGACGACATCATCGAGACCCTGTTCCTGAATATGTTTCATGGCGGCACCTTGAAAGCAATGCCGCCCAAGTTGCGCTCCGATGATGGGCGCCACGTGGTTATCCGTCCCATGGCTTATAGCTCCGAGCGAGATATCAGCCGTTACGCCAACGCCAGAAAATTTCCGATCATTCCCTGCAACCTGTGCGGCTCCCAGCCGAACCTGCAGCGCAAGATGATCAAGGCCATGCTGGCCCAGTGGGAGGAGCAAAGCCCGGGACGCATGGAAACGATTTTCCGGGCCATACGAAATGTTGCGCCCTCCCAGTTGGCGGACATGAATCTTTTCGACTTTACCTCGCTGGAGCAGGCGGGCAGGGTTTCCGAAGAATAAGATTCGGAGCGGTTTTCACGCCGGGCAAAGATTCGCCGGACTGGGGTACACTTGCTGCAGAATTATTCTGGAGCCTGCAATGAATCTCACACTTCGCCCGGTTTTGTATTCTGTCCTTGTCCTGGCTGTCGCGGCCTGCACCGACCCCACACCGACCCCGCTGGCTGCCGCCGCCAATGAGCCGGTGCGCCCTCATTTCGAGATCAAGAATGTTCCGGCGTTTGATCCCACCAGCATTGCTGCGTACGACGGCGATCACGCTGACGTGTATGCCCACATAGATCAAAACCTGGACAGTCATGTTGCCCAGTTGCAGCGCTGGGTGCGCCAGCCGTCTATCAGTGCCGAGAACAATGGCGTGCTGGAGATGGCGGAACTGCTTCGCCAGGACCTGGAAGACATGGGTTTTGCCGAGGCAGAACTGGTGTCCACCGACGGTCATCCCGGGGTATGGGGTTATTACGATGCCGGTGCAGAAAAGACCCTGATGTTGTACATGATGTACGACGTGCAGCCGGTGAATCCCGATGACTGGCAGGTGGCCCCGTTCGATGGCGCATTGGTGGATCATGACCTGGGCAGCGTACTCATGGCCCGGGGCGCCACCAACCAGAAGGGTCCCCAGCGTGCCCTGCTTAATGCGTTGCAGTCGATAATTGATGTGCAAGGGACGCTGCCTGTAAACATCATGGTTGCCGCCGAGGGAGAAGAGGAACTGGGCTCTCCCCACTATCCCCAGATCATCGACAAGTACGAGGAACGCCTGAAGCACGCTGACGGTGTCCTGTTTCCGTTTAATTCCCAGGATCGCGAAGGTGGTCTGACCCTTTCCCTGGGCGTAAAGGGAATTATCTATTTCGAACTGGAGGCCCGTGGTGATGAGCATGGCGGCCCCATGAACAACGAGATTCATGGCTCTTACAAGGCGGTGGTGGATGCGCCGGCATGGCGTCTGAACCAGGCCCTGGCCAGCCTGACCACCGAGGATGGCAATACCATTCGAGTGCCCGGTTATTACGATGCGGTGCGCCCGCCCAGCGACGAGGAATACAGCCTGGTCAACGGCATGCTCAAGACCTGGGATGAGGATCGCATCAAGCAGCAATTGGGTGTGGCCCGCTGGGTGGACGGCAAGACCGGTGGCGAGGCGCTAATGGAGTACCTGTACACGCCCACGCTGAATATCGATGGTATGTGGTCCGGTTATACCGGTGAGGGTGTGAAAACTATTCTTCCTCATGTCGCCACTGCCAAGCTGGATTCGCGGCTGCCGCCGGGAATAGATCCCGACCAGGCCCTGGCCAGTATTCGCACTCACCTGGATGAGCAGGGCTTTACCGATATCAGCATGGTCACCAAGTCTTCCTACCCAGCCTCCCAGACCTCGGTGGAGACACCCCTGGTCAAGGCGGCAATCGGTGTGTTCAATCGCTACGGTGCCACGGTGAGAGTGCAGCCTCGCCTGGCCGGGAGCGCGCCTTTTTACCAGTTCACCGAACGCCTGAAGTTACCCATGGTGTTTACCGGGTTGGGGCTGGGAACCGGCGCCCACGGGCCGAATGAATTCATGCTGATTGCGCCAGCGGAAGGCGTGAAGGCCGCCGGACTGGCAGAGATCGAGAAGGGTTACGTCGACCTGGTCTACGCGCTGTCTCGCTAGGCCTCGGTTCGTTGCGGGCAGTAAATCTCGTGCAGGGTCTGAATTATCCGGGTGGCGTTGTCGTCGCCGAGTCGATAATAGACCACCTGGGATTCCCGTCGCGTCTTGACGATATTGTTACTGCGCAGCACCGCCAGGTGCTGTGACAGGGCAGACTGGCTCAGGTCCAGTTGCTTGTTCAGTTCGCTAACGGACATCTCTCCCTCGCAGAGCATGCAAAGGATGCTCAGGCGCATTTCATTGGCCA
>CAKZML010000148.1 GCA_937128475.1 uncultured Chromatiales bacterium | reverse complement strand
GCTGACGTATCCGCGCCGCGGTTCGATCCCTGGCATTCAACTCATCCAGTGATCCCGGGGCTAGTTATTCGAGGCGCCCTGCTCAACCCAACGACGTAGTACCTGGATTTCTTCGGCATACAGTCGACGATTAGCACCGTGGGGCATTGCGATTGAAGGATCTGCCCGTCCTTCAACGAGCATATTCAACACGCTGCCCTGGGCATCGCCGGGAAGAACCACTTTTCCGAAACGGGTCCCTTTCATCAAACCGTCATAACTGTCCAATGCCAGGCCACTGGCCTCGTACCCAGGCTGGCCAGGAACGTGACAACTCACGCAATTGTTATCAAGCACCTGCTTGACCTCAGCGGAGAAACTCACGACAGGCTCGCCACCGCTGCATCCGACCAGACCCAGAAACACACCAATCAACGCCGCACTAGCGACTACGCGCACGAATACCATGAGATCTCTCCCGCCCTGTAATACCGGTTACGTTGCAACCCTGCGTAGATTTGAACAATGCGGAGTTTTACCTAAGGCCGCGAGGCTATTACCAACTGGATGACTACAGTCCGAGACTGCGTTGACCGGGTTGCCAGCCGCCGAGCATGACGTTTACCGTGCCTATCCCCAGGCCCCTGACCCACCTGGCCACCGAGTCCAGGCTAGTCCAGGTCTTCACATCGCCCTTGAGGGTCAATGCAGTTAGCGTTCCATTGGGGGTCTTGGCCTCAACGTGAAAGCGTCCGCCCTGGGCAACGATTGACACTTTTTTTATCGCCCCGGCTTCGATCAGGGTACGAAAGGTTTTCTCATTCACCGGGGACCTCCGGGAACAGTTCGTTTTGCTCGGGAATAGGGATATCTGCGCTCTGGCAGTGCTCGCGAATGAGCAACTCAATCATGTTTGCCACGCTGCGGTGGTCCCGGGCAGCCGCTTCCCTGAGCGCCTCTTTGAGCGCGGGATTCACGCGGAGATTAAGGGTTGCGGTCTTGGTTCGTGCCACGAGTGACCTGCCGATTGACGAGATTAAGCAAATGTAACGCACTTCAAACGTTCTTTGCTAGTCTTTTGCGTCATATCCTTTCGACAGGTCACCCGCGACCGATAGGTCTGTAGACCCTAGTTCTTCATGGAATCCAGTCCGCTCACGAGTACACGCGCCCAACCACGCAGGCCGGTTCGTACCTGGGACTGACTCAGCCCACGTGAGGTCATGCGAATCTGGTCTCCAGGGAAGCTGAAGTCACGCCTGTCTGCAGCCCGGGCAAGAATCTGCTTTTCCCTGGAGTCGTAGACTTCCAGCACCAGACCCGCCTCGCCGACTGAACGAACATAAATTCGCTGACCGGGGGATTCAGGCGGAACCATCGATGCCACGTCCAGGATCTCGACCCTGATTAGCAATACATCATCCCCAGGTTGATCGGTGAGTTCGAATTTCGTGCTCTTGGCGAATTCCTCGAGAAATATCTCATTAACGGCAGCTTCAAAGCGTTCTTTTTCCGCATCGCTCATGGGAAAGTTTTTTTCTGAACTGCGCAGGGACATATTACCGTTGTATTCGCGCGCCGCAGCGTACTGAACACCGGTAATCACCGGAAGAACCTTGGTGTAACCATTCAGGTCAATACCCGGGCGCACCCATACTTTCGACAGTGCCGTGTTATCTACCGCGACCAATCCGTCAAAGGTCGTTTCCGCCCCGGGTCCAGTCTGGATCGCCGGTGCAGGTGAAGCGCATGCTGTCAGCGTGGCGGCAATAAGCATTGCCCCTGCGACCCGCAAAAATTCTCCCTTGATCTTCATTTCTCGTCTCCCTTTCATTGCGTAACACGACGCCAGCCTAAGCGCGGTTCTGAATTATATTCGGTCCAATCCATAAATTGGATACATCACCTGGTCGATTGTTCCCGGGTAAGTATTGACAGGCAATTTATCTGGTACCAAGCTGAGCCTATGCAAGGATTCGCTGTCAGATTACTCATCGCCATTGTCGGACTTTGGCTAGCCT
>CAKZML010000147.1 GCA_937128475.1 uncultured Chromatiales bacterium | reverse complement strand
TAAAACCACCAAGGTGCCCGGTGACATCAAGCACTTCACCAATGAAATACAGGTTTGGCACGGTGGTGCATTCCATAGTCCGGGATGACACCTGATTCGTGTCGACACCACCGAGGGTCACCTCGGCAGTTCTATACCCCTCCGTGCCCGCGGGCCTGAGCGTCCAGTTAGCCAATTTCTCAGCCAATGCTTCCAGGTCACGATCTGACCATTCCGCCAGGGGAGTCTCTGCCCGCTCCGGCCACCACAGCTGCTGCAATTCCATTACCAGAGCACGAGGCAGTATCTCGGCCAGCGCCGTGCGTAGCAGGCCACGAGGAGAGCGCCGCTTGTGCTCGATTATCCAATGGGCCGGATCCCGCGAGGGAAGCAAGTTAATGCTGATCTGTTCCGAGTCATGCCAGTAACTGGACAGCTGCAGCATTGCGGGCCCACTGAGTCCACGATGGGTGAAAAGCATGGCATCGCTAAATGACATGTCCGGCGTGCTGGCGGCAACCTCCAGCGCAAGCCCCGAAAGGCGACTGGTAATTTCGTGCATCGAATCTGTGAAAGTAAACGGCACGAGGCCGGCCCGGGTAGGCAGCACATTGAGGTCAAACTGTCGGGCAAGCTGGTAGCCAAATCCGGAGCCTCCCAGCTTGGGAATCGACAACCCGCCGGTAGCGACAACCAGGGACTGGGCGCTGATTGGGCCTGTCGCGGTCTTTAATTCAAAACGCTCATTCTTGTGCACAGAATGCGTCTCGCAATTGGTCAGGATTTGCACACCGGCCAGGTGACATTCGTCCAGCAGCATGTCCAGGATCTGCCTGGACGAATCATCGCAGAACAGTTCCCCCTGGCTTTTCTCGTGATAGGCAATCTTGTGTCTTTGCACAAGATCCATAAAGTCCCATTGGGTATAACGACTCAATGCAGATTTGCAGAAATGGGGATTACCGGACAGAAAGCGGTTGGGCTCAACATACAGGTTCGTGAAGTTGCAACGCCCACCCCCCGACATCAAAATCTTTTTGCCGGGTTTATTGGAGCGCTCCAGCAGCAGCACTTTTCGACCTCGCCTGGCCGCCTGCATGGCACACATGAGCCCTGCTGCACCGGCGCCCAGGACCACCACGTCAGGTTTGCCGCCAAAGGGAATAGTCATCGAGTGATTCATCGATACATCCTACCGGAACAGGAACCGCAGCGTACCGCTGGAAAGAAGTGGTCGACAGAGTAACCCAACCGGCCAGGTACGCAAGACACAATCCAAAACTCCCCACGTATTATCGAGAAATTTATCGCAAAATTCTCTGGAGCTATTAGAGCCATTCCGGAAGATGCTTCTTCATAGTCTCCCTCGCGAAATTACCACTACTGATAAAAAATGCGCAAATTCGGTAATTTGTATTTTTTTCTAAATCGTGATGTAGACTATTCAAACCCGCAGGTCTCGCAACGGATGCGTACTGTCGCGTCACGCGAGAGGTTTTTTTTGGTGAAGAATTAAATTGCGGGTTTCTTCATCTTAAGTAAGTGCGTACAGAGGTAGATTAGATGGCCACGGGTACTGTTAAATGGTTCAACGATTCCAAAGGATATGGATTCATTTCACCAGATGAAGGCGGCAAGGATGTGTTCGTGCACGCGAGTGCAATTACCGGTGAAGGACGCCGAACCCTAATTGAGGGTCAGGCCGTTCACTTCGAGGTAGAAGAAGGCCCGAAGGGACCACAGGCCACGAACGTTACTCCAGGTTAATAGTTCCTGTTCAGGCCGGCATTGCCAGCCAGGTAACGACTAGTCAATGAAATCTGTTCCGGCTGAAAAGCCGGAACAGGATTGTCTTGTGTTTTTTAGACGCGATCATTTCCTGGTCACAGGAAAAAAGACACGGCGAACGGATACCTGCGGAACGCTCATCCGGTTCTCTCAACCATTAGCCAGAACATTCCCCTTGATTCTGGCGCACGCGCGTTGCTGCAACACCAGTTGCTACCGTTACCTGTGCTGAC
>CAKZML010000146.1 GCA_937128475.1 uncultured Chromatiales bacterium | reverse complement strand
TTGCGGGTAAGTCCAGTCGCATCAGAAATGTGAGCAAAAATTTCTGATTTTGTGGGTGGTTTTGCCGCGGCAGCGGTCTTCTTTGTGGCAGCCATTTGAAAATCTCCTGTCTTTGAAATGTTTTAGCCCCAAAATCAGGCGAAAACTGTGTTATTACCGCTGAAACATAGCATATAGATGGCGCTCGTATAATAAAATTATGGGGTTTCGGCGAAAAAAAATTCAATCTCGGCAAATGCCTACCCTGTAGAGGTTAAATGGCGATGCCTAGTGGTCGAAAAACTGCTTCTTGTAACGGACGGTCAAGGTCCTGGATTCGCCCTCGGGGATGGCCGAAATATCAAAAATTAACATCTCTGCATTGGCGACATTCAGTTCCCCAATATAGTAGATCGCCTCGCCTTCGGTGATCAGTCGCATGTCCACGGATTTGAGCTGGCCGGTCAGGTTTACCACCTTCGCTGTAACCGTCGCGTTCACCGCAGTCCCAGTGGCTCCCTCGTTCTTGCGCAGGATGCTGATATTAATCATCGCCCTGTTAGGGCTACGGGTGATGCCGTAGGACTTGGCAATTGCCGGTGCAATCTGGTCTGTACTGATAGCGTTGTAATGCAGGACGTAGTCTCCGAATTCCTTGTAATTGAGTTCTTCGGAAATCTGGGCTGGCGCGCCTGATCTGGCCGATCCGCCCTCTCCCGGGCCGGGGCCACAAGCAGTTATTGCTCCGGTTAGACAGAGAATAAATAGTAATCGGGTCCAGATACTAGTCGACATTCAATATCTCCTTTGGGCGGCGTCGCAGCGCTTATGCGCAGTCTTTCCGTTTCTGCATGTTTTCCTTTGTCATCCCTGGCGGCTAGCCCGGAGAGACGGAAAATCTGTCTGTAATGTCTACTATAGACCAGAAGTTCTAGAGATTAACAAGCTCGGTCAGTACTTCGGGCAGTTCCGGTGGCGGGCTGATACTGACGGTTTTTTCTCTTCCCCTGTGTCCGCGGACGATGTCAATTCGCGATTTGGCTACGCCGAACAGGTCTGACAAGTAACGTATCAGGGCTTCATTTGCCTTGCCATCCACCGGGGCCGCGGTGATTTTTAACTTCAGACGTTGGTTGCTGATGCCCACCACCTGGTTCCTGGACGCACGGGGAATGATACGCACGTCAATCAGGAGACTCTCGGCGTCCCGGCTCAGCCAGTTCATATCAACGCAAGGCGATGAGCAGGAACTGCAGTCCCAGCAGTAGCACCAGAACGGAAAGGTCCAACCCGCCCAGCGGGGGGATCACTTGCCGCACAGGCCGCAGCAGCGGTTCACACAGGCGGGTCAACAAACCTGCTATCGGGTTTTGACCTTGTGGACCAATCCAGCTCAGCAAGGCGTAGACAAACAGGGCGAAAAAGTAAAACCGCAGAATCAATCGCAGCAATTCCATCAGTGCGAATAACAGCAACGGCAGCATTCCGGGAAAGGCGGTTCCGTAAAAGGCGCTTTGTAGCCCCCATAAGGCCAGCACGGCAGCCCACTGGAGCAGCACGATGATGATAAGGGTGGGCATATCGATCTTGCCCCAGGAGGGGATGATCCGTCGGGCCGGAATAACCAGGGGATTTGTCAGGCGTAAAATGGCCTGGGAAATTGGGTTGTAGAAATCCGCGCGCACCATTTGCAGAAGTAATCGCAGCACGAACGCCAGGATTACCAGTCCAAACAATGTGTTGAGTAGGAAGAAAATGGCTTCTTTCACGTGTTCCCCAGAAAATTAGTGTTCAGTTCGAAGATGATCGGAGTAACTTACTCCTGGCCGAATTCCCGGGCAATCTCGCGACCCCGGTCGCGGGCGCCGGTCAGGGCGTTATCCACGATTTCTCTCAGCCCGGCTTTTTCGAAAATCTCCAGTGCCGCTGCAGTGGTGCCGCCGGGTGAGGTGACATTCTTGCGCAGCTGGGCCAGGTCCTGGCCGCTTTCCAGGGCCATGCGTGTTGCGCCCGCGCCGGTGTGTAGCGCCAGGGCCCAGGCAACTTCCATGGGCAGTCCCAGTACTCTTGCGCTGTGTTCCATGGCTTCCATGAAAAGGAAAAAGTAGGCAGGCCCCGATCCGGAGACAGCGGTGACCGCGTCCATCAGGTCCTCTTGCTGGACCCAGATGACGGCTCCTACCGCTTCGAGGATTTTTTGCGCCTGGCCGCGTTGGGCATTACTGGCGGCAGGGTTGGCATGCAACGCAGTGATCCCGTGGCGAATCAGGCAGGGACTGTTTGGCATGGCCCGGACAATCGCTATGTCATCGCCCAGCCAGGACTGCATGCTGCTGATTTCAATTCCCGCGGCGATGCTCACTACCAGGGGGCGGTTTTTTTGCACGACGTTGCGCAGTTCCCTGGTGACCTGGGCCATGACTTGCGGTTTCACCGCCAACACCAGTACATCCACCGAGGCGGCAAGTTCTGCATTATCTGCCAGGGTCTGCACGTCATACCGATGGGAGACCAGCTCGCGCTGTGAGGCGTTGGGGTCGGCAACCAGGATCATGTCTGTGGGCATTCCGGTGGTGACAAGTCCACCGATCATTGCCTGGGCCATATTTCCGCCGCCGATGAATCCGATTTTGATGTCCATGAGATGTCGTTCCCTTTTCCTAGGTGGCGATCCGCTGGCCGAAAACCGCTGTGCCAATGCGCACCATGGTGGCTCCCTCGGCGACCGCAGCCTCCAAATCACCGCTCATTCCCATGGAGAGGGTATCCATGTTGATGCCGAGTCGGCCAATTTCCCGGCTGAGGTCAGAGAGAATATGAAAATACCCCCGTTGGACGGCCATGTCCTCACTCTCCGGGGGCAGGCACATCAGCCCTCGCAGGCGAAGCCGGGGCAGGGAGCTGATTTGCCTGGCCAATTCGGCCACCTGGTCGCAAGGTGCGCCGGCCTTGTTGCCTGGATCGCCTACATTGACTTGGATGCAGACATTCAGGGGAGGCAGGGAATCGGGGCGTTGCTCATTGAGTCTCTGGGCAATCTTGAATCGATCTACCGTGTGAACCCATTGAAATTGCTCGGCAATTGGCCGGGTCTTATTGCTCTGAATCCGTCCGATGAAGTGCCAGGTTAGCGGGAGATGGGCCAGTTCCGCCTGTTTTGGAAGTGCTTCCTGAAGAAAATTTTCGCCAAAATCTTTCTGGCCGGCATCCCAGGCCTCGGTGACATCCGTCGCTGGATGCTTCTTGCTAACCGCCACCAGGCGTATTTCGCCAGGGTTACGGTCACAGGACTGGGCCGCTTGGGCGATTCTTTTCTGGACACTCAATAGGTTATTCGTGATGTTCGTCACTTTTAGTCGTACCCCGGTTCGTTATACTCTGCCAATATAAAGGGGAGTTATGTCAACTCGTACAGAGTTCTCGTAGCTAGTCCAATGGCTAAGTAAAGGATAGGCAATGGCCGTAGATATCACTCAATTGCTCTCGTTTGCAGTTAAGAACAACGCCTCTGATTTACATCTGTCTGCCGGTGTACCACCGATTATCCGTGTGGATGGCGATGTGAAGAGGGTAAATATGCCAGCACTGACGCACAAAGAAGTGCACAGCATGGTGTATGACATTATGAACGATAAGCAGCGCAAGGATTACGAGGACTTTCTGGAAACGGATTTTTCCTTCGAAATTCCCAATCTTGCGCGCTTCAGGGTTAACGCCTTCAACCAGAACCGTGGCGCCGCCGCGGTGTTCAGGAACATCCCCACGGAAATCCTGAGCCTGGACGATCTGGGCGCACCCAAGATTTTCAAAGATATCTCCATGCAGCCCCGCGGTATTGTCCTGGTAACAGGGCCTACCGGTTCAGGTAAGTCCACCACCCTTGCGGCCATGGTCAACTACATCAACAACACCAAGCCCGATCATATTATTACCATCGAAGATCCCATTGAATTCGTCCACGAGAGTGCCAAGTCGCTGATTAACCAGCGTGAGGTACACAAGGACACCCTGGGATTCACCGAGGCGCTGCGCTCGGCGTTGCGAGAAGATCCCGACGTGGTACTGGTGGGCGAAATGCGCGACCTGGAAACTATCCGGCTCGCCCTGACCGCGGCTGAGACCGGTCACCTGGTGTTTGGCACCCTGCATACCAGTTCCGCTGCAAAGACCATCGACCGTATTGTGGATGTGTTCCCGGCGGCGGAAAAAGACATGGTGCGTGCCATGCTGTCGGAATCCCTGCGTGCAGTTATTTCCCAGACCCTGCTCAAGAAGACCGGCGGGGGACGAGTGGCTGCTCACGAGATCATGATTGGTACGCCGGCTATCCGGAACCTGATTCGCGAGGGCAAGATCGCCCAGATGTACTCGGCCATCCAGACCGGCCAGGCTGCGGGAATGCAGACCCTGGACCAGTGCTTGCAGGAATTGCTGCGCAAGGGCCTGATCAGTCGCGAAGAAGCCAGGTTCCGCGCCACGAATAAAGAATCTTTCTGAGAAACCGGGTTCAGGGCCGGTAGACCAAGGATACGGAGAAACAAATGCAAAAAGACCAAGCAATTCGCCTGATGCGCGATCTGTTGAGCCGGATGGTAGAAAAGGACGGCTCGGATTTGTTCATCACCGCGGGATTTCCCCCAGCAATCAAGGTGGATGGCAAGATTCTTCCAGTGTCCGAGAGGCCATTGACCCCGGATCAAAGCGCCCTGATTGTTCGCTCCATCATGAACGATGGTCAGCGCAAGGAATTTGATGCAACCAAGGAATGTAACTTCGCCATCAATCCGACTGGCATTGGTCGCTTTCGCGTGAGCGCGTTTGTACAACAGGGCTCCATTGGCGCCGTGTTGCGTACGATTAACACCACGATCCCTACTCTAGACTCTCTGGGGCTTCCAGAGGTGCTTAAAGAAGTATCCATGGTCAAGCGTGGCCTGGTGATCCTGGTAGGTGGTACCGGTACCGGTAAGTCCACCTCACTGGCTGCCATGGTGGATCATCGCAACAAGAATTCACGGGGTCACATTGTCACGATTGAGGATCCTATCGAGTACGTCCACACACACCAGGGCTGTGTCATAACCCAGCGTGAGGTGGGCATTGATACCGACAGCTGGGAGAACGCGCTGAAGAACACACTGCGCCAGGCTCCTGATGTGATCCTGATTGGCGAGATTCGCGATCGGGAGACCATGGAGTACGGCATCCAGTTTGCCGAAACCGGGCACTTGTGTATGGCGACCTTGCATGCCAACAGCTCCAACCAGGCCCTGGATCGCATCATTAACTTTTTCCCCGAAGAAAAGCGCTCCCAGTTGCTGATGGATTTGTCACTGAACATTCGGGCGATGATCTCCCAGCGCTTGTTGCCGCGTGATACGGGTAGCGGTCGCGTTGCAGCCATGGAAATTCTGCTCCATTCGCCGCTGATTGCCGACTTGATATTTAAGGGCGAGGTGAGTCGAATTAAGGAGATCATGGCCAAGTCCAACCGTCTCGGAATGAAGACTTTTGACCAGGCGCTGTTCGATTTGTACGAGGAAGGCGCGATTGGTTATGAGGATGCCTTGCGCAATGCAGACTCGAAGAACGAGCTGCGATTGCGGGTCAAGCTGGAAAGTAAGCGTGACTTCAAGGCCAGCGGCGAGGGCGCTGACAGCCTGCAGATGATGGAGCAAGTTGAAGGCAATGAGATTGGTCACTAGCGGAGTCGCTGAATGAATATCCGGAAGTTATTCGAGCTGATGGTGGAGAAAGAGGCCTCGGACATCTTTTTCACTACCTACGCCTCGATCAAGATCAAGATCGAAGGACAGATTCTGTCGGTTAACAAGACCAAGCTCACTCCCGAGGCCGTCAAGGATGCCGCCTACGGCCTGATGAATGTCGAGCAGCAGAAAGTGTTCGCCAGGGAATTGGAAATTGACTTTGCAATCTCGGAACCTGGCCTGGGCCGTTTTCGTGTGAATATCTTTCACCAGCGTGGAAACCTGGCAATGGTGGTTCGCTACATCACCATGGATATGCCGGTTCTGGAAGAGCTGGGTATGCCGGAAAAACTGTCTGAGCTGTCGCTTCTGAAGCGCGGCCTGATCCTGATGGTAGGTGCCACTGGACACGGCAAGTCCACTACCCTGGCGGCGATGATCAATAATCGAAATGCCAATACGGCGTCCCATATTCTGACCATCGAAGATCCCATCGAATTTTTGCATCCGAACAAGAAGTCCATCGTTAACCAGCGCGAAGTGGGTATCGATACCACGAGTTACACCAGGGCCCTGAAGAGTGCGGTCCGGGCCGCGCCGGATGTGATTCTGATTGGCGAAATTCGCGATCAGGAGACCATGGAGGCAGCCATTTCGCTGTCAGGTTCAGGCCACCTTTGCCTGGCCACCCTGCATGCCAATAACTCGACCGAGGCGCTGGACAGGATTATCAACATGTTCCCCCAGCAGCAGCACGACCAGATATTCCTGGATCTGTCCCAGTACCTGAAGGCGATTATTTCTCAGCGTCTGGTACACGGGGTGAGTGGTCGCAGGTCGGCGGCGGTTGAGATTCTGCTCAACACTCCGCATATTTCCGAACTGGTGCTCAAGGGTGATATCAGCGCTATCAAGGAAGCGCTGGTTAGCAGCACAGAATCGGGTATGCAGAGTTTCGACCAGTCGCTGCTGAACCTGCACAAGGCAGGTCAGATTTCACTGGAAGATGCGCTTACCAATGCGGACTCCCGGTCCAACCTGGAAGCCCGGATTAATTTCGGCTAGTCAGTCTGGTCTTATGCGGCCGGGGGAAATACGTCCCTGGCCTCGAACACTGGCCCATCCACGCAGACCCGTTTCATCGCCACGCCATCAGGGGTGTTGACCGGTACTGTGCAGCCGGCACAACCACCAACCGCGCAAGCCATGAATTCTTCCAGCGACACTTGGCAGGGCAGGTCGTAGTCCCGGGCTACCTGGGCTACGGCACGGAGCATTGGAGTCGGCCCGCAAGACATGATCTCCACCTGGGAGAGTTCTTCTGCCGAGAGTCCGTCCAGCCATTGTCGGGCAACGTCGGTCACAAACCCCCGGTGGCAGCCTTCCAGGTCGGCCCAACTGGCCAGTCGACTGGGAATACCCAGTTTTTCAAGTGACTCCAGGCCATGGGTGGCTTGCCCGGACAGTCCTTCCAGGGCAATCGACGAGGCGACAGTCGGGAAGGGGAAGGGCAGTTCCGAACCCATGATGACCAGGGGTTCATAGTCACCACCATTGCGGTGCATATCCTCGGCCACGAACAGCATGGGCGGGATGCCTACGCCGCCGCCGATCAGCAAGGGCTTGCGGCGCTTCGGGTTCAGTACGAAAGGTTTGCCTATGGGTCCCAGCACGCTCACTGAATCACCGGGGCGCCTGGAAGACAGGTGGCCAAGCCCCTCACCAACAATCTTGTAGAGAAACTCTATCCAGCCGGCCTCGGGATCGGCCCGCATGATAGACAGCGGGCGGCGCATGGGTACGGCGGGATCGCAGGTCACATGGGCAAAACTGCCCGGCAGGGCGGCTCGTGCGCACTTTGGTGCACGTACCCGGAGGATGAACTGGCGTCCAGGATGTTCTTCTTGCTGCAGGACCTCAGCGTCTTCCAGGAAAATTGTGCCTCTGTGAGTTTTCTCTGTCATGGATGTTCCAGTTTCCGGGTCATTTGCCGTGCAGGGTTTCCAGCACGGTCAGCATTACTGCCATGCGGGTTGCCACGCCGTTGGCCACTTGCTCGCGGATCACCGATTGGGGGCCATCCGCGACTTCTGATGAAATTTCCGTTCCGCGATTCATGGGTCCGGGATGCATGACGATGGCGTCGGGTTTGGCCAGGGCCAGTCTTTCCCGATTCAGGCCGTACTGCTTGGAATAGCTGTCACTGTCCGGAATGGCGGCGGCATTCATGCGTTCTTTTTGAATTCGCAGGGTCATCACCACGTCAGCGTCGGCGATGCCGGTCGCGATATCGGTGTGCCGCTCGGCCCCGGCAAACTCATCCGCATCAGGCATCAGGGATTCGGGTGCGATCAGGCGCAGTTGGCCAACCCCCAGGGTTTTCAAGGCATGGGAGGTCGAGTGAGCCACTCGTGAATGGCGAATGTCACCGATGATGCTGACCGAGAGCTGTGAGAAATCCTTTTTGTGCTGACGCATGGTGAGCACATCCAGCAATCCCTGTGTGGGATGGTTCCTGTCTGCCTCGCCGGCATTAAGCACGCTGACCCATGGGTCGACGTTATCGGCAATGAAGCCCGGCATACCCGGTTCCGAATCCCGCAGGACGAAAATGTCGCAGGACATGGCTTCAAGGGTGTAAATCGTGTCCAGGATGGTCTCTCCCTTGGTTCGGGAGGAGGTGCGCACGTCCAGGTTCAGCACGTGCAGCCCCAGTCGCTTGGCCGCCAGCTCAAATGAGGAGCGGGTGCGGGTGCTGGGTTCAAAGAACAAGTTGGCTACCGTGCGCCCGGCAAAGTCCGAGCCGATGCGCGGCAGCGCACCGCCGCCGGCAACAAAGCTGTCCGCCCTGTCCAGGAGCATTTCCAACATGGGTTTATCAAGGTCTTTGAGCGTGATGAGGTGACGCAGCTTGCCAGATGAATCGAGTTGCATGGTCATGAGTTATCTTCGCTTCGAGGTTGTGCCAGATATGAAAGCAGGATTTCCCTTGCCGCCCAGGTATCGATGTCTTCCTTCTGCAGTCTTTTGCGTCGGGAGCCATCCCGGCGCTGGGAAATAAGCAGACTGGTGGCCGCCACCGAACTGTCTCGCTCGTCCACTTCGGCCACCGGCAGGTTGAACCTGCCGTGCAGGCGTCTTCCGAAACGCCTTGCCTTGGTGGTCATGTCCGATTCCGAGCCGTCGGTATTATACGGCACGCCGATCACTAACTGTGCAGGATCCCACTCAAGAATTACCTGTTTTATGGCATCCCAGTCAGTGCTTGTCTTGCTGGTGATTGTGCCTTGGGGCTCGGCAGTGCCGGTATAAGTATTGCCCACGGCAACGCCGATGCGTCGCTCACCGAAATCGAAGGCCAGGATGCGCCCGGGAGTGCCTTTGCTGGGGCTGCTTTTTTTGCTGCTCATGGCTCAGGCGTGTCCCGCGCCGGGACCCAGGGCGCCCAGGTCGATGCCCAGCAAGTCAGCGGCAGCCTTGTAGCGCTGATCCCAACCGGTATTGAAGACAATATCCGGGCTGGCCTCGACGCTGAGCCAGGCATTGGCGGCCATTTCCTCTTCCAGTTGCCCGGCTGCCCAGCCGGCATAGCCCAGGGCCAGGAGGTAGGAGTTGGGGCCCTCGCCCCTGGCCAGGGCCGCGAGAATATCCCGCGAGGTTGTCACCTGGATGTGCTCGGAAACCGCCAGGCTGGATTCCCACTCCTGGGAGGGCTCGTGCAGGACAAAACCCCTGTCGGGATGTACCGGTCCGCCCTCAAAAACGGTCTGCTCGCGCAGATCATTGTCGGAGACCTCGAAATTCAGCTGATCCATGATCTCGCCCAGGCTCAATAAGCCGGGGCGGTTTATTACGATGCCCAGGGCGCCCTCATTATTGTGTTCACAAATCAGGGTCACTGTTTGGGCAAAGTTGGGATCCGCCAATGTGGGCATGGCGATCAGGAACTGGTTATTTAGATAGGTAGGGCTGCTCATGAGCTGGAAACGAGTTTACCGGAAAGCAGGTGGAGCGTCTTGAGCCTGTTGGTTACGGCTCGGTTCCCGGCTCGGCGACCCTGATCGAGCCTGATTCCAGTTTGCCGTCCAGGAATTGCCATTCGTAGACGAAACGCAACACGTCGTAGTGGGTGCGAAGTTGCTCCGGAAAGGTCTCGAATGGCGCGGCCAGGCGCAGGATACGCATGGCGGCCCGGTCAATTTCTTTGTGACCGGACGAGCGAAGAATAATGATTTCTTCCAGTGAGCCGTCTGCCCTCAGGGCCACCTCCAGGGTGGGGTTGCCGGTCGGGTTTCCAGACAGGGCCTCGGTTGGGAAGTTCAGGGTCCCCAGGCGCTCGATCTTTTGTTTCCACTTGGCCAGGTATTCCGCCACATCCGACTGTCGGGTATTCACGGCCACGAACATTTCGCGTTTTTTCTCGCCTGAAATCTCCGGATTGGGGGAGCGCTCCACCTGGGCAAGGGCCAGTTCCCTGCTGGGGGTCATTTGCATTGCGACACGCTTTTTATCGGCGGGTTCCAGGTTGGCTTCCGGATCAACCTGCCGCTGGGCCTCGTCGCTTGCCCGGGCCGAGAGCACCGGCTCCTGGGAGGGCGGCCGGTCCGCCTGGTTGTCCAGTGCGTCATTGCCTTGCTCGATTCCCTCGGAAGCGAAAGGCTGCAATTCTCCCGAGGTGGGCCGAACCGTCTTTTCCGTGGTGCCGCTGCCCAGCTGGCTGACCTGGGCAAGATATTCGGCCTTGTCGGGGCGATCCTCAGATTCCTCGGGGTCCATGAGCATGACCACTTCCACGCTCTGATCGCCGCCTTGCTTATCTTCTGGGGCAAAGGTGACGCCCAGCACCAGCAGCCCATGGATCAGGGCCACTGCGAACACGGTCGAGCCCAGTCGGTTTCCCGCTGCGATACTGAGAGTTAGCTTTTCCAAGAGATTTCCAGAGTATCCCCGTTGGATGTCCTGTGGTTACCGGTGCGAGTATACCGTCACACCGCGCTGGGCTCAGCCCTGGTCAAGTCGCGCCTGGATTGCATCGCACATGGTGGCGGCGATATTGGTCCCGAACATGCGATCCAGTTCGCGGATTCCCGTGGGACTGGTGACGTTGATTTCGGTCAGGTAATCACCGATGACGTCCAGGCCAACGAACAATAGACCTTTTTCCCGCAGGGTCGGGCCCACTTGCTGGCAAATCCACCGATCTCGCTCAGTTAACTCCCGGCCTTCGGTGGTGCCTCCCACCGCCATATTGCCGCGAGCGTCCCCGGGCGGGGGAATGCGCGCCAGGGCACAGGGAATGGGTTCGCCTTCCACCAACAATATCCGTTTGTCACCGCTGGTGGCGATTTCCGGGATGTATGCCTGTACCTGGATGGTTTGTTTGCCCAGCCGGGTAATGGTTTCGATTATCACGTTGGTATTCAGATCTCCCTCGGTGATCACGAAGATGGATTGACCACCCATGGCATCCAGGGGTTTGACTACGATTTTCTTGTGTTCCGCCAGGAAAGCCTTGATGTCCCGGGGCGAGCGGGTGATCAGGTTGGCGGGGCAGCATTGGGGGAACCAGGCGGTGAATGCCTTTTCGTTCACATCCCTCAAGGACTGGGGATCGTTGACGATCAGGGCTCCTTCAGCTTGCGCCCGTTCCAGGATATAGGTGCTGAAGATGTACTCCATATCAAAAGGAGGGTCTTTTCGCATCAAGATGGTATCCAGGCTTCCCAGGGGCGCATCGTGCTCCTGTCCCAGGTCGAACCAGCTGTCCTTGTCGTCACGAACGGTGAGCTGACGCATATGGCCCATGGCCTTTCCATCACGGATTCGCAGGTCGGCCTGTTCCATGTACCAGATTTCCCAGCCGCGCTTCTGCGCTTCGAGTAGCATGGCCAGGGTGCTGTCCTTGGGGGGCTTGATTTTCTGAATGGGGTCCATCACGACGCCCAGGCGAACAGATTTCTCGCTCATGTTGTGTCCTTGCGTTGCCGAATCCGGGTACCCTTTCCCTTGGTCAGGGGTACGCTGGTTACTGCAAGTTTAGGCGTTGCGTGCGGGGCTTGCACCTGCCAAGTTGTTAACGAGTGGTTTGCAGGGGCCCTTGTCGGGTTTTTCAGACAGGTGTCCGCATGGAAGCAACTGCTGTGATGTGTTAAAAACCAGTAATAAATACGCGTATCAACTATTGATGTCAGCAATCGATTGCCGTTTCTTGTCTGGAGATGCCTGGTGTTTCCCAGTCGAGAAGTGAATGGATGTAATCCGGAGGATTTTTCAGTTGGCTAACGGTAACGGAAAGAGTCTGCATGGCTTGAAGATTTTGGTCATAGATGACTCGAAAACGATCAGGCGTACGGCTGAGACACTGCTTACGAAAGAGGGTTGTGAAGTGTTCACCGCGGTGGATGGCTTTGATGCGCTGTCGAAGATCGCTGACCACCAACCAGATATTGTTTTCGTAGACATCATGATGCCCAGGCTTGATGGCTACCAAACCTGCTCATTAATCAAACACAACAAGGTGTTTCGGGACACGCCGGTGATCATGCTGTCCAGCAAGGACGGCTTGTTTGATAGGGCCCGGGGCCGGATCGTCGGGTCCGAGCAGTACCTGACAAAGCCCTTTACCAAGGACGAGTTGCTGGAAGCCATTGAAAAACATGTGCGCCAGTAACTGGCCTCGGAGGAATTAGTCCATGTCCCTGATCCTGATAGTTGATGATTCGCCCACCGAGGTGCACGTGATGAAAGGTGCGCTGGAGCAAGGCGGCTTTGAAGTTGCGGTCGCCGTAAACGGTGAGGAAGCGATAACCATGGCCAGGGAATTACATCCCGGCCTGATCTTCATGGATGTGGTGATGCCCGGCATGAATGGCTTCCAGGCTACCCGCACCATCGCCCGTGACCCTCAAACCTCTGATATTCCGGTGGTTATGGTGACCACCAAGGGGCAGGAAACCGACAAGATCTGGGGTATGCGCCAGGGTGCGGTGGATTACCTGGTGAAGCCGGTAAGGCCCCCTGAGTTGCTGGCCAAGGCCCAGTCCATGCTGTCGGCGATCTGATATGGGTGTGTCCGCAGAACAATTACGAACCCTGGCTGACCGGCCGTTTGAGCTGCTCCTGGAACTGGAGAGACTCACCCGTGCGGCCATTGCGGACCAGACGGAAGAGGCAGTTGAACAAGAATGGGTGGGTATCGGATTTCGCTTAAGCGGCGAGCGGTTCCTGATAGACAGGCGGCAGGTCAGGGAAGTGATGACCTATCCCGGGAAGATTACCCGGGTACCTGGCAGCAAGCGCTGGGTGGCAGGCCTTGCCAGTGTCAGGGGGCAATTGGTGCCTGTTTATGACCTGAAAGCCTTTCTTGGTGGTGGTGTCAGCGTGCCTGACCGGGCTACCCGAATACTGGTTGCCAACAACCGGGATGTGCCCGCAGCACTGATTGTTGACGAGGTTCTGGGTTTCCGGCGCTTTGCCAGCAAGGAATATACCGGCGAGTGGGCGCCGACAATTTTACGATGCGACCGGTATATGGCCGGCGCATACCGCCGGTCATCAGAAGTGTGGCCGGTATTTGATTTGCAAGCCCTGCTGGAGCACGCGCAGTTCCAGAACGTTGAGGCCTAGCGCAGGCAATGAATGCCTGCGAACGAATGACAGGAACGAGATTATTATGACGGAAAGACCCAAAGGGAAGCCGTTACTGGCAATTCTGGGAAGCGCGGTGCTAGTGAGCACTCTGCTGGCCGCTGCCAGCGTGTACGTGAATGAGTACAGCGGTGAATTGCGCAGGCAGCAAGGGCAGGCCCTGTTTGCAATGCAGTCGAATATAGATGACCTGACGAATGGCCTTCGGCAGGTGGCGGCTCAGGATTGGGTGGCTCGTGATGGCTTGTCTGATGCCAGTAGCGAACTGGCCCGTGCTCATGGCCAGTTGCTGAAGTTCGAGGCACCGGGCCTGCTCGGGGCCGAAGCTGTCGAGCGAGTCATCAATGACCGCACCAGTCTCTCCCGGATTCAAGGCGCAACCAGGGACCTGGTCAGCACGGCCGGATCGTTGGCTGAGTTGCCTGGTTTGGATGGCGCGACACAGGAGTCAGAAGGGCTAGAGGCAGCTGGCGACCAGGATGCCTCAAGCCAGTTGCTGATCGAACTGGACGCCCAGGTAGTGACGCTGGACAAGGCTCTCGGGCAGTTAAGTTCCCGGGTGGGCGTTGCCCTCAAGACGCTTTCCGACCCCGTCCAGTGGTGGTTTAGCGTTTGGGTGCCCCTGGGATTACTGGGATTGGCTGTAATTTCGGCCCTGGCTGCCATTGTTGTCTACCGTGCCGACGATAGCGCACGGGCGGCGGCTGACAACCTGGCGGAGCAGAACACCCGTAACCAGGAGGCAATCCTCAGGCTGCTGGACGAGTTGTCCAACCTGGCCGATGGCGACCTGACAGTAGAGGCGACGGTTACCGAGGATATTACCGGTGCAATCGCTGATTCCATCAATTTCGCCATTGAGGCCCTGAGGGACCTGGTCATCACGATTAATGATTCCGCGATCATGGTGGATGGTGCGACCAAGCAGACCGAAGCAACGGTTTTGCACCTGGCAAGGGCCAGCGAGCAGCAATCTGACCAGATCAGTGCGGCCACCGAATCGATTGCCCTCATGGCAGCCTCCACGGAACAGGTCGCCGGTAATGCCGAGCGTTCAGCCGACGTGGCCCGCCACTCGGTAGATGTGGCCCACAAGGGTGGCGATGCCGTGCGCAGGACCATTGACGGCATGAATGCGATTCGCGAAACCATCCAGGAGACTTCCAAGCGTATCAAGCGCCTGGGCGAGAGCTCCCAGGAGATTGGCAATATCGTTGAGTTGATCAATGACATTGCTGAGCAGACCAACATTCTTGCCTTGAACGCTTCCATCCAGGCGTCCATGGCCGGTGAGGCCGGAAGAGGCTTTGCGGTGGTGGCTGATGAGGTCCAGCGGCTGGCCGAACGCTCTGCCAATGCGACCAAGCAGATTGAGGTCCTGGTGCGTACCATCCAGGCCGATACCAACGAGGCCGTGGTCTCCATGGAGCGCAGCACCACCGACGTGGTGGGTGGTGCATTGCTGGCCGAGAACGCTGGCGCGGCACTGGAGGAGATTGAACAGGTTTCCAACCAGATCGCCTCACTGGTGCAGGATATTTCCGGAACCGCCAGGCAGCTCAAGGGCTCCTCGGGTGATATCGCCAGCAACATGAGCGTGTTGCAGGAGATCAGTTCCCAGACGGCCGATAGCACCAGCGCTACGTCCACCTCTATAAGCAACCTGTCAGAGCTTGCCACCCAGCTTCGGATGTCAGTGTCTGGTTTCAGGTTGCCCGAGTCGGCCAGTAAGTCCGGCATTTTTCCCAGGCCTTCCTTCTCGCAAAAGGACGGCAGCGATGTCAGCGGACCTGATACGTCCGATAAGACGTCCTGATTGACCAGGTAGATATGAGCGGAGGCGATCCAGTCACACTTCAATGGGTTAGTAAGGACCTGGCGGAAACAATCCAGGAAGCCCGGAACGCATTGGAGGAATACATAGAGCGCGGTCAGAACCGGCGTTCCATGGAGCAGTGCGCCGAGAGATTGCACGTGGTGCACGGCGTGCTGCGGATGGTGGAAATCTACGGTGCCGCGCTGCTGGTTGAGGAAATGGAGAAGGTTGTCGCTTACCAGCTCAAGGGTGGTGAGAGCCTGACCAACCAGGATGATGCTCTGGATGCGCTGACCAGGGCTGTGGTGCAACTGCCCTCTTATCTTGAAAACGTGATTGCCGGTGGCCGTGATATTGCCCTGGTGCTCTTGCCGCTGCTCAATGACCTGCGCTCGGTGCGCGGACATCCGCTGCTCAGCGAGGGGACCTTGTTGTTGCTCAATATGGGCGGCAACGAACTGGCCCATAAGCCTCCGCCACCCCAGGCAGGGAAGGGCGAGGCCGTTGATGTGATCCAGGCCACCCGCCTGCTTCGTCCGCGATATCAGCTGGGTTTGTTGGGATGGCTCAAGGGCCAGGCCGTGGATACCAACCTGAAGGTCATGGCGGAGGTGGTCAATCGCCTTGAGCAAGCTGCCAGCACTGATACATACCGGCGCCTGTGGTGGGTTGAAGGCGGGGTTCTTGAAGCTCTTTGTGATGGCGGACTGGATACAGGGGTTTCCCTGAAGCGCCTGCTTGGCCAGGCTGACCGCGCCATGAAAGTGGTCATGGACAAGGGCGAAAAAGGCCTGGTTTCCCAGGAAGTCGATGAGTTGGTCAACAACCTGCTGTATTACGTGGCCAGGGCCACCAGCAACGGCCCTCGCATCAGCGCAATTCGGCATGGCTACAGCCTGGATAACCTGCTTCCTACCGATGCGGCAGTGGATAAGGCCAGGGACAGTCTTTCCGGTCCCAGCGTAAAGCTGATGAAGACCGTGGCGGCAGCCATTAAGGAAGACCTGGCCAAGGTGAAGGATGTCCTCGATATCTATGTGCGTACCGGGAAGGGTCAGGTAGAGGACCTGCTTCCCCAGGTAGGTATGTTGAAGAAGATCAGCGACACCCTGGGTGTGCTGGGCCTGGGTAGCCTGCGAGGCAATATCCAGACAGAGATAGATAATCTTGGCGCCATCGTTTCCGGCGAACACGAAGACGATGACGAGGTATTGGAGCGAATCGCTGCCACATTGCTGCACGTGGAAGACACCATAGACGAGCAGCTGCTTCGGATGATTCTGCCCGATGTGGAAGGCGAGGAAGAGGATCAGGAAACCGATATCGATTACCAGCAGGTGACCGATGCGGTATTGCGAGAGTGCTCGCTGAACATGTCCAGGATCAAGGAAGCCATCAGCACAACCCTGGCTAACCCGGAAGACAGTCAAAGCCTGGACGCTATCCCCAGCTATTTCCGGGGCATCAACGCCGCGTTGTTAATGCTTAACCGGACCCGAGCCGTGAGTGTGGTGGGCAGGATCGCCAGCGTCTTCAATGCAGGCACCCAGGACCGGGTGAATAACTTCGCGCCAGAACTGCTGGATTGCCTGGCCGATGCCATTGTCAGTGTCGAGTACTACCTGGAAACGGTTCGTGCAGGCAGGGCCGATCCGTTCTATATGCTGGATAACGCGGACAAGTGTCTGGACAGGATGGGCGAGACTCGGGAAGAGTTGATCCTGCAAGTCGAGCTTGAACGTAGCGGTGAGCGTGCCATGGGCACGATTATCGAGGCGGCCGAATCAGGCCAGGCCGGTGAGCAGCCGCAAGAAGCCCTGGAGTCCGCTACGGATGATGTGGAGTCATCGGCAGCTGCTGGGGCCACTAGAGAACCAGAAATACAGCCTGCTGCTGAACAGGCCGATACTGGCATCAAGGTACTGCGCACGGTTGAAGGACGTCCTGATCCGGAGATCATGGAGTTGTTTATCGAGGAGGCCAAGGAGGAATCCGAGGCTATTCACGAACATCTTCCGCTGCTAGCCAAAGATGCGTCGGATGCCGAGGCCAGGGCCAGGCTCAGACGTGCATTCCACACCCTCAAGGGAAGTGGCCGAATGGTGGGGGCCGAGGCGATAGCCGAGTTCTCCTGGAAGGTGGAAAGCGTTCTCAACCGGGTGATAGACGGTGCGATTGAGTGCAACACCCCGGTGCTGGAACTGCTGGGCGAAGCCGACGGTTTATTGCCCGAGCTGATTGAGCAACTGGAAGTTGGGGCTCCGCCTTCAGCGGAAGTCTCCGAGTTGATGGCCCGGGCCCAGACCATTGCCGAAGGCGAATCTACAAAGCAGGCCGAGGTTGAGGAAGAGCCCGAAGTCCCGCCGATGGACCCGGTTCTCAAGGATATTTTCACCAAGGAAACCGCCGATCACCTGGAAGTCATTGGGGTTTACCTGGAAGACGCCAGGCACAAGGAAGCGCCGTTCAAGATTACTCCGGAACTGCATCGCTCGTGTCATACCTTGTCCGGCAGCGCCAATATGGCGGATGTCCAGGCGGGTGTGGCGGTTGCCGAGCCGTGGAATCGGTATATCCGTAAATTGTTCGACGCCGGCGAAGGTCTGAGCGATGAAGCGCTTGCCGTTTGTTGCAAGGTCGTCGAGGCAGTTGAGGACATTGTTGAACACCTGGACAGCGGTCCGTTACCTGGAGATCGCTACGCCTCACTGGTAGAGGAAATCAACGCCCTGCTGCAGAATTTTGAAGCAGAGCGGACTCGCCTGGAAAGAGAGCAGGCGGAGCGGGATTCGGCGGATGATGAGGCCGCGGGAGACGACAATGATGTCGAATTTGATGCAGAGATCGCGGCCATCTTCAGCGAGGAGGCCGGAGAGCTGCTGGAAAGTATCGAGGACGCTTTCTCCCGCTGGCAGATTGCTCCCGAGGATGAAGAAGCCGTCGCAGAGCTGAAAAGACATCTGCATACCCTTAAGGGTGGTGCGCGTATGGCGGGTATCAGCGCCATGGGCGACCTTAGCCACGAGATGGAAACCCTGTTGCTAATGGCCGTTGATGGCCAGGTTGCTAGCGGTGCGCCGCTGAGTTCAGTGTTCCAGCAGGGCACTGATGCGCTGCACAGGATGAGTGAAGTGGTGTCATCCGGGCAGCGGGTGTCCCAGGACCACGAGTTGCTGGCAAGGGTCAAGGCGGCCGCTGCGGGTGAATTGCCCGAAGAGCCGGAAGTGCCGCCGGGAGTCGCCGCGACTGAAGGGGATGCCGAGCTGGCGCCGCCTCTGTCCGAAGTTGAGCCCGAAGTTGAGCCCGAAGTTGAGCCCGAGGTTGAGCCCGAGGTTGAGCCCGAGGTTGAGCCCGA
>CAKZML010000145.1 GCA_937128475.1 uncultured Chromatiales bacterium | reverse complement strand
CACACGGCATCCACACCGTTATCCATATTGCGCAGGCTGTACATCAAGGGACTGCCGGTCTCGCCCTGGATCTCCAGCAGATTCCCTGCCCTGTCTTTTACCCGAATATTCGCCATCGTGTTGATCCCTTTCACCTGGTCCTTGCCAATTACAGCGGGCATTCTAGCGGACCGGGCGCGACCGGGCCATCAGCGAAGGCCGATAGCCCGGTCACCGGGGCCGAACCCCGGACCCGGGGTTATTCTTTCAGTCCGCGACGCTGCACCAGGTAGAACAGGGCCGGCAGCACCAGCAGGGTCAGGCCCAGGGTGCTGGCCATACCGCCTACCATGGGCGCGGCAATCCGTTGCATGACCTCGGCACCGGTACCGCCACCGAACATCACGGGCAACAGGCCCACGATCACCGTGGCCACCGTCATCATGATGGGACGGATACGCATCAGCGCCCCCTCGATGACCGTGGAACGCAGATCGGCCAGGCTAAATGACCGTTCCTGGCGCATGGCCTCGTCCTGGTGTCGGGACAGCGCCTGGTTAAGGTAGACCAGTAGCACCACGCCCATCTCCACCCCGACACCGGCCAGGGCGATAAAACCAACCCCCACCGCCACCGACAGGTTGTAATCCAGCAGGTACAGCAGCCAGACACCGCCCACCAGGCCCATAGGCAGGGTGACCAGGATCATCCCGACTTCCCGGAATCGCCGGAAATTCAGGTAGAGCATCAGGATGATGATCACCAGGGTCACCGGCACCACCAGCCTCAGCCGCTCGTTGGCCCGCTCCATGTACTGGAACTGGCCGGACCAGCTAATGGAGTATCCCGGGGGCAGATCCACCTGGTCGGCAACCACCTGCTTCGCGCTGGCCACGTAGGAGCCCAGGTCCACGCCCTGGATATCCACGAACACCCAGCCATTGGGCCGGGCATTCTCGCTCTTGATCATCGGCGGGCCGTCCACCACGCTGATTTTGGCCACCTCGCCCAGGGCCAGGGTCGCACCACTGGGGGTCACTATCGGCAGCAAGCGCAATGCCTCCGGTGAGTCCCGGTAGTCGATGGGGTAACGCAGGTTCACCGGGTAACGCTCCAGGCCCTCCACCGTCTCGGAGATATCCATTCCACCCACGGCGGTACGCATGATCTCCTGCAGATCGGCAATATTCAGGCCGAACCTGGCCGCCGCGGTTCTATCGATATCCACCTGGATATATCGCCCGCCGGCAGAACGGTCCGCATACACCGACACGGTGCCGGGGACCGGCTTGAGCACCTGCTCAACCTGCTTGCCGATGGACTCGATCACGGACAGGTCGGCGCCGGCAATCTTGATCCCAACCGGGGTCTTGATACCGGTAGCCAGCATGTCGATACGGGTCTTGATGGGCATCACCCAGGCATTGGTCAAACCGGGGAAGCGGATTTTCTCATTCAGCTCCTTCTTCAAACCCTCCAGGTCCATGCCCGGCCGCCACTGCTCCCTGGGCTTGAGCTGGATAGTCGTCTCGATCATGGTCATGGGCGCCGGATCGGTGGCGGTTTCCGCCCTGCCCACCTTGCCGAACACCCGGGTGACCTCGGGTACGGTTCGAATCAGCCGATCAGTCTGCTGGAGCAGCTGCTGGGCCTTGCCGGCTGACAGGCCGGGATAGGTCGTGGGCATGTACAGCAAGTCGCCCTCGTCCAGGTCGGGCATGAACTCGGTTCCCAGTTGGCTGGCCGGATACAGGGTCACCACCAGCACCAGGGCGCCGGTAGCCACTGCCAGCCAGGGGAAGCGCAACACGAAATTCACCATGGGCCGGTAAATAGCCACCAGTAAACGGTTCACCGGATTTTCCATCTCCGGCCGTATCTTGCCCCGCACCAGGTAGCCCATCAGCACCGGCACCAGGGTAACGGCCAGGCCCGCCGAGGCGGCCATGGCATAGGTCTTGGTGAACGCCAGGGGTGCGAACAGCCGGCCTTCCTGGGCCTGCAGGGTGAACACCGGCAGGAAACTCAGGGTGATGATCACCAGCGAGTAGAAAATCGCCGGACCCACTTCCGCCGAGGCCTGGGCCACCACCTTCCAGCGTTCCGCCGAATTCAGCTCGCGCCCTTCCAGGTGCTTGTGCATGTTCTCCACCATCACGATGGCCCCATCCACCATGGCGCCAATGGCAATGGCGATACCTCCCAGGGACATGATGTTGGCGTTGATCCCCTGGGTGCGCATGATGATGAAGGCCACCAGCACGCCAATCGGCAGACTGATCAGGATTACCAGGGAGGAACGGATGTGGAACAGGAACAGGATGCACACCAGGGCCACCACCAGGAACTCCTCCAGCAGCTTTCCTTGCAGGGTGGACACCGCTCTATTTATTAAAGAGGACCGGTCATAAGTTTCCACGATCTCCACGCCATCGGGCAGGGAGCCGCGTAATTCATCCAGTCGGGCCTTCACGTGTTCGATAGTGGCCAGGGCATTCTCGCCGTAGCGCATTACCACGATGCCGCCGACCACCTCGCCCTCGCCGTCCAGGTCAGCGATGCCACGTCGCATTTGCGGCCCCAGGCGCACCTGGGCCACGTGCTTCACCAGCACCGGCGTGCCATCGTCAGAGACCATCACCGGCACCTGCTCCAGGTCCTCCACACTGGTCAGGTAGCCGGACACCCGCACCATGTACTCGGCTTCGGCCATCTCGATTACCGAGGCGCCGGATTCCTGGTTACCCCGGCTGATCGCCATCTTCACCCGATCAAGGGAAAGGCCGTAGGCTCTCAATGCCTGGGGATCCACCACCACCTGGTACTGGCGCACCATACCGCCAACGGTGGCCACTTCAGAGACGCCGGGAAGACCCTGCAACTCAAAGCGCAGGAACCAGTCCTGCAAACTGCGTAACTGGGAAAGATCATGCTGACCGGTGCGATCCACCAGGGCGTACTCATACACCCAGCCCACGCCGGTCGCATCCGGACCCAGGGCTGTGCTGGCATCGTCGGGCAGCCTGTCGCGCACCTGGTTCAGGTATTCCAGCACCCGGGAACGGGCCCAGTACAAATCAGTACCGTCCTCGAATATCACGTATACGAAAGAATCCCCAAACATGGAATATCCGCGCACGTTCACCGCACCGGGCACTGCCATCAGGGCCGTGGCCAGTGGATAGGTCACCTGGTCTTCCACCACCCGGGGGGATTGCCCGGGATAGCGGGTCTTGACGATGACCTGCACATCAGAGAGGTCGGGAATTGCATCCAGGGGCGTGGTTTTCAGTGACACCACACCGGCCACACACAGCACCAGCGCCGCCAGCAAAACCAGCGGACGGTTATCGATGGACCAATGGATCAGCCGGGTAATCATGGCCTTTGCTCCCCGGTCTTATGGGCATCATGTGACTCGTCTTTTTTCTCCGATTCACTATCCTGCATGCGCGTCATGCTGGCCTTGAAGCTGGCCTCCGAGTCCAGCAGGAACTGGCCGGACACCACCACGCTATCGCCCTGGGACAGGCCACTGAGTATCTCGATATTACCGTCACTTTCCATTCCGGTGGTGACAATGCGGGATTCAAACCGCCCGCCACTGTAGGCCAGCAAAACACGGGACTCTTTGCCGGTACGAATCACCGCCTCGCTGGGAACGAACAGCACATCCTCTCGCGGAGCGGCAAAGATCCGCACCTCCACATACTGGTTAAACAATAATCCTGCATCAGCGTTGGGTACCTGCACACGCACGGTCACGGTGCGGGTGTTGGCCGCCATTTCCGGGTACACGTAATCCACCTTGCCCTGCACGACCAGCTCGGCCTGCTCCTTGGCACGCACCTCTACCGGCAGTCCCTGGGACAGCCACCCGGCCTGCTGGGGGAACACCTCGGCGATCACCCACATGCGGGAGAAGTCAGCCAACGCCGCCAGTTCCAGCATGGGCGTCACGTACATACCCTCACGCACCTTCAGTTCTTTGACCACGCCGTCGTGGGGAGCGCGAATCGCGATGCGGGGCGCTACCGTGCCGCTGCGAGACAGCTCCTCAATCTCCTTCTCACCAACACCCAGCGCCGCCAGGCGACGGCGGGAGGCATCAAGCAGTCGTCCACCGCGCTCCATGGCGGTGAGGAATTCTTGCTGGGCGGTCTCCAGGGTCGGGGAATACAACTCAAACAGCACCTGGCCCTTGCGTACCGGATCACCCACCGCTTTCAGGCTGGTCTTCTCGATCCACCCCTCGGCACGGGTATGCAGGTGAGTAATGCTGGAGCCATCGTATTCCACTACACCCACCGTATCGATGCGCCGGGTCAGCTGACCGCGTTCAACCCTGGCGGTGCGCACGCCCAGGTTCTGCTCTACCGATGAAGAGATAGTCACCAGGTTGCCCGGGTCTGCGTAAACCGCAACGAAATCCATGCCCATCTCATCCTTGCGAGGCACAGGTGAGGTCACCGTCGGATTGTGGGGATGCCGGTAGTACAGCACCTGGCCATCACCGTCGGCGGCCACCGGATCCGGTTCCACCTTCACCAGGGTCATGCCACAGATCGGGCAAGAGCCCGGCTCATTACTGCGAATCTGCGAATGCATGGGGCAGACGTAGGTTGGATCCGCGTGCTTCAACGCATGTTCCTTGACCGTCTCCTTCACCACCTCGGGCTCTTTCTTCACCAGGTGCATGCCACAGATTGGGCAGTCGCCGGGCTTATCGCTGACCACCTCGGGATGCATGGGGCACACGTAGCTCGGATCGGTGTGCTTCAGCGCATGTTCCTTGACCGTCTCGACGGGAGTCGATGCCTGCTCACAGGCGCCCAGCAGGAGCACGGATGCCAGTAACACTGCTGACAACAGTTTCATAATGTTCATTGCGTATCTCCTACCAGGTAGAGAATCTCGGTCTGGGCCACGAGGCTGTCTGCAGACAGGCGGGCTACCCGCAGCGTCTTCTCAAGGGCCATGTTTTCTGCCCGGATATATTCGTCAAAACTTACCCGTTGTCCCTGGTAAGCATTCAGGGTCGCGGTCACGTTGGCACGCGAGGCCGGCAAGACTTCATCCCTGTACAGGGCCAGAATTTCCTGCTGGGCCGTATAGCGTTCGTACGCTGCCTGCACCCTGGCAAGCAGGGTTCGCTGGCGGTTCTTTACCTGGCTCAGGGCAGCACGGGTATCGGCCTCGGCAGCGGCCAGCATTCGGTCCTGTCGATCGCCTGTGAACATCGGCACGCTGAACATCACCATGGCGCTGAATAAATCCGGACGGCTTACACCCATGGGATCCACACCGTCACGAAAACCGTAAGAGACTTCGACACCCCAGTCTGGTTTATAGCGCTGGCTCGCCAACTGCTCACCCACCTGGCTGGCTTCCATCTGCACCTGGTCAGCAAGCACCATGGGATTGTCGGCAATCCGGGCAGTCAACAACTCCTGACCGGGCAGTGCCGGCAGGACAAGGTTCTCCAGGTCCAGTTCACCGAAAGCCGCCTCCCCTATCCACTCCGATAAATTCGAGCGCAGGGCCGCCGAGTCCCGCTTCAAGGCAATCAGGTTTTCCTGTAGCAGGTTTTGCTCCAGTTCCACCCGAACGATCTCTTGCTGACCGCCCTGTCCGGTGGTGTATCGGGTCTCTACCGTGTCGGATAAACCCTGGTACAACTCCAGTTGAGAGCGCTGCACCCTGGCAGCTGTTTCCTTGTAGGCCAACTCAATCCACAAGCGTCTTAACTGCGCCCCCACCTGGCGGCGGCGATCATCAGCCATGGCTGTTTGCACCTGGGACTGGACCAGTATCTGCTCCTTTCTCAAGGAACGGGTATCACCGGCAGGAAACATCTGCTGGGCACCCACCACCATCTGGGTCATGGGCTCCTGGTCCAGCGCGAAGCCGTCCACCGGCACACTCATCAGCCCCAGTTTCACACCGGGATCCGGAAGCTGGGCGGCGGCAACAGCGCGCTCGCCCATGGCCTCTCGCCGGGCATCCAGGCGGACGATCTCAAGGTCTCGCGCCAGCGCGATTGACTGGGCGTCATCCAGGGAAAGGCGCTCGCCAGCATGAGCCATCCCAGGCAACAAGCAAGACAAGCAAATTAGATATCGGGCCAACAGGCCCCTGGGGAAAACAAACATAACAACACTCCTGATCCAAACCGAAACGAACGGAACGGGCAGAGTGCTATTTTAGATAAACGCAGAAACGTTTTTGCAGGGAAATACCTGGGACTGAAATTACAGTATCAGGCGGTGGCGCCTCGACCTGTTTCGCCGTGGGCGGCATGAACTCCACCACGACCGACATTGGAGCGAACTCCGGGGAATGATGATCCAGGGACAGATTCGTCAAGGCTGAATCTGTGGACACCTGTGCTTCCAGTACACACTGACTGGAAA
>CAKZML010000144.1 GCA_937128475.1 uncultured Chromatiales bacterium | reverse complement strand
TCTCGGCGAAGTACGCGTTCTAATTTGTACAAACCCGGTTTGTACATGTGACGTTTGAGACAAGGCCGCCGGTAAGACTACCGGCGGCCTTTTCTTTTTTCGACCTTAGAGTTTTCTTGTGGCGGCCTTAAATACATGCCCCGCTAGTTTACGTTACCGAATTTTGATTAAGGAGTCCGCCATGGGTGCCTATCAACAGACTTACCAACGTTCCATGGATGACCCGGAAGGGTTCTGGGCCGAGGTGGCGCAGGCCATCCACTGGGACAAGAAGTGGGACAAGGTTCTGGATGAGTCTGGCGCCCCGGAATATCACTGGTTTACCGGGGGCAAATTAAATACCTGTTACAACGCTGTGGATCGGCACGTGGAAGCAGGCTTCGGCGAGCAATTGGCGCTGATCTATGACTCCCCGGTGACCGGCCAGCAGCGCTCCTATACCTACACCGAATTACAGGACCAGGTGGCCCGGCTTGCCGGGGTGCTGGCTGGGCAGGGCGTGGGCAAGGGTGATCGGGTGATTGTCTATATGCCGATGATTCCCGAGGCCGCGTTTGCGATGCTGGCCTGTGCCAGGTTGGGCGCGATTCACAGCGTGGTGTTTGGCGGTTTCGCAGCTAACGAACTGGCGGTACGAATTACGGATGCGGCGCCCAAGGCGGTGTTGACTGCCTCCTGCGGCATCGAGCCGGGCAGGGTGATCGCCTACAAGCCCTTGCTCGACCAGGCCATTGAAATGGCCGAGTGCAAACCTGATTTCTGTTTGTTGCTGCAGCGCCCTCAGGAAGCTGCCTCCATGATTCCCGGCAGGGACCTGGATTGGGAGGAGTGCATGGCCACCGCCACGGCTCACGGCTGTGTCTCGGTGGAGGCGACAGATCCGCTGTATATCCTGTACACCTCGGGTACCACCGGTGAGCCAAAGGGCGTGGTGCGAGATAACGGCGGGCATGCCGTGGCGCTGACCTGGAGCATGAAAAATATTTACGACGTTCAGCCGGGTGATGTGTACTGGGCAGCCTCGGACGTGGGCTGGGTGGTGGGCCATTCCTACATCGTCTACGCACCCCTGTTTAACCGTAACACCACCATCCTGTTTGAGGGCAAACCGGTGGGTACACCCGATGCCGGGGTGTTCTGGCGAGTGATCGAGGAACACAAGGTGAATGTTCTGTTTACCGCGCCAACCGCGTTTCGTGCGATCAAGAAGGAGGATCCTGACGGGACCTTCCTTAAGAAATACGATATCTCTTCGCTGCGGTCGTTGTTCCTGGCCGGCGAGCGCAGTGATCCGGCTACCCTGGAGTGGGCCGAGGAGAAACTCGGCGTGCCGGTGGTGGATCACTGGTGGCAGACAGAGACCGGATGGGCCATTTGTGCAAACTGCCTTGGCCTGGAGCAGTTCCCCAAGTTACATGGCTCGGCGGGTAAGCCGGTGCCCGGCTGGGATCTGCAGGTGCTGGATGAGTCCGGGAAGCAGGTCAAAAGCAACAAGATTGGCGCCCTGGTGGTGAAGTTACCGCTACCGCCAGGAGCGTTCCCGACCCTGTGGAATGCAAGCAAGCGTTGGTACCAGGCCTACATGGCGGAGTACCCGGGGTACTACCTCACCGCAGATGCCGGGATGATTGATGCCAACGGTTATGCCCACGTGATGTCTCGTACCGATGACATCATCAATGTTGCCGGACATCGTTTGTCTACCGGTGGAATGGAAGAGGTGCTGGCGGGCCATCCGGATGTGGCTGAATGCGCCGTCATGGGTGTGGCCGATGAAATGAAGGGCCAGGTGCCCCTTGGATTGCTGGTGTTGAAATCTGGCGTGGATAGAAACCCTGACGATGTGGTGGCCGAGGTCGTGGCACTGGTCAGGGAACGCATAGGTCCGGTTGCCGCATTCAAGAAGGCGGTGGTGGTGAATCGTCTGCCCAAGACCCGGTCAGGAAAAATTCTCCGCGGAACCATGCGCAAGATCGCTGATTCAGAACCGTGGAAGATGCCGGCCACCATTGATGATCCAGCCATCTTGCGGGAAATTGGTGATTCCTTGCGAACCATCGGCTACGCCGGCGATAAATAGCTCTGCTAGCCGGGGTTCATGCCCGCAAGCAGTCGTTGGCCAATGTCCCTGGCTTGTTCCAGGGATGTGCCTGTCGCGTTTGCACCGAACAGCCTGGCTTCCTTGTCCAGACCTGACAGGGCGCGCCCGCCGATCAGGATAAATGCCTTTTCGGCCAGGGCGTCTTTGATGCATGCAACGGCCTGTTCAAGAGCGGGTAACTGAACGCTCAAGGCGGCGGAGAGAATCACCAGGTCGGGTTGGTACTTGAGTGCGGCGGCTTTCATTTCCTTGGCGGGCATATCGGTGCCCAGGTTGATTGAGCGCCAGCCTTCAAGCTGAAAATCCAGTGCAAGCAGGCGAATGCCCAGGTCGTGCTGGTTGCCCGCCACCGAGGCGAGCATGACCGTCTTTCCGTTGGCCGGTTTTGTCTCACAGCTGTGGGAGATGGCGATCAAGGCTTGCAGGCATGCTTCGGTCACCAGGTGTTCTTCACAAATAGTCGCCTCGGCGTTGTGCCACATCCTGCCAATCTCTCTTTGTGCAGGGACGATGATGTCCTGTGCCACCCCAATGGGACCAGTGTCGCCTGTTGCAAGGCTACGCAGATCTGCGACCGCTTTTCTGACATCACCATCCAGGGCGGATTGCATGAATTTCATGGCATGACGATGAGCGGGTTGCGCCGGATCCAGGTAGGAGTTGGTGGGTAACACGGGGGTGTCGAAGGAGCGGCGGGCCTCGTCGAGCAGGTTCAATACGGATTTCTGAGCCTTCTCCGGCAGGCTCTCGCCGAGCACACAGGCGAGGCTGTCCAGACCCATTGCCAGGTCGGACTCGGGGAATTCTCGTGCCTGGAACGACAACCGTTCCCACTTGATATCGGCCATGAGAAATTCTGAATGCCCTGTATCCAGCGCGATGGAAATCTCCTCCAGACGATGGGACAGGTTGTCCTTCCAGCCTGCCAGGGCCTTTGCCCCGTATCGCTCATGTAACTCCGGCGCGTCCTGAAGTAGACGGGCGGCTGCGAATCCTGCATACCCTGAATTTCCTTCTTGCAAAATCCGGGCTGCGAAACGATCGGCTTCGAACATTTTTAACTGTCCTGGTTGTTGCGGTGTGTCATGAATGATTTTCGCCAAAGATGCACTCATGGATTCACTTTTGATGATGAAATTCACCGGACAGACTTGCAATTACGGTTGGATTTACTGGAGTATGCCCGAATAAATTATTAATCAAATTAGCTTGAGGATTCACCCTGTGACAGAACTGACAGCCTGGCTGGATGCGGCCTCTTCCTTTATCTGGGGGCCCTATTTGCTTATCCCCCTCCTGTTGGCAACCGGTCTTTTTCTGACCATCAGACTACGGGGATTGCAGTTTACCCAGCTGTGGCCGGCGCTATATACCGCACTGATTGTCAGGCGGGAGCACGGCGCGGAGGGCGATATTTCGCACTTCCAGGCGCTTATGACAGCCCTGGCGGCAACTGTAGGTACCGGCAACATAGTCGGTGTTGCGACGGCTATCGCCCTGGGTGGTCCGGGGGCGTTGTTCTGGATGTGGATGACCGGCCTAGTCGGTATGGCCACCAAGTACACCGAGGCCCTGCTATCGGTTAAATACCGGATCACCGACGAGAAGGGTGAGCAGGCAGGCGGGCCCATGTACTACCTCTCACGGGGTATCAAGAACAAGGCCGTTGGCAAAACACTGGGTGCGCTATTTGCCTTGTTTACCGCCTTCGCGGCATTCGGTATCGGCAATATGGTGCAGTCAAACTCCATGGCTGATGCAATTAACAATGCCTTTGGCGTGGAAGAGTGGATTACCGGAATGGTAATCGCCGTGGGCCTGGCCGCCGTCGTACTGGGTGGCATCAAGTCCATCGGACGGGTCACCGGTTTCCTGGTCCCCATCATGATCGCCGTTTACATGCTGGCTTGCGGTTACGTGCTGGTGGTCAACGCTGCTGCGATTCCCGATGCGGTGGCCCTGATCTTCCATGATGCCTTCACCGGTTCTGCCGCCACGGGTGGGTTCCTGGGTGCCACCATTGCCCAGGCCATGCGTTTTGGTGTGGCACGAGGAATTTTCTCCAATGAGTCAGGCCTGGGAAGTGCCGGCATCGCCGCGGCAGCTGCCCAAACCAATGAGCCTGTGCGCCAGGCCCTGGTGTCCATGACCCAGACGTTTATCGATACTATCGTGGTCTGTTCCTTTACCGGCATCGCGATTGTCGCTACCGGCGCCTTTACCAGCGGTGAGAATGGCGCTGCAGTGACCCAGCTGGCGTTCGCCTCGGCCATGCCAGGCGTGGTCGGCCAGGTGGTGATTGCGGTATGCCTGGCCATGTTCGCTTTCTCCACCATGATTGGCTGGTGTTACTACGGCGGACGCAGTATCGAATACCTGCTGGGCATCAAGGCAGTGATGCCTTATCAGGTGGCTTATATCGTGGCCGCTTTCATGGGTTCGATCTACAGCCTGAATTTCGTCTGGCTGTTCTCGGACGTGATGAATGGACTGATGGCCCTGCCTAACCTGGTCGGACTGTTGCTGCTCAGCGGCGTTGCTGCCAGGGAAACCAGGGAGTACCTGGACAGGCAGAAGAACCTGCCTTAGGCGGTACGTCCCAGCAAGGGAATCAGTGCGGTCGCAGTGTGAGAACGCTGCGACCGCACAATTTTTTCCGGAGGTCCCTGGGCAACGATACGACCCCCGCCATCGCCGCCCTCGGGTCCCATATCGACGATCCAGTCTGCCTCGGCAATCAGGTCCAGGTTGTGTTCGATAACCAGAACCGTGTTACCCGCATCCACCAGTCTGTGCAGTACATGGACCAGTTTTTCAACGTCGGCCATGTGCAGTCCCACTGTGGGCTCATCCAGGATGTACAGGGTGGGTGAACTCACAGCGGCCCGTCCGGGAATTTCTATGACAGGTTTAGCCTTGGCCAGTTCGGTGACCAGCTTGATACGTTGGGCTTCGCCGCCGCTCAAGGTTGGACTTTGCTGCCCCAGGGTCAGGTAGCCCAGGCCCACATCCTGCAGTAATTGCAGGGTCCGATGAATCTTGGGAATCGCCGTGAAGTAATCCAGCGCCTCGTCGATACTCATGGCCAGTACCTGGGCAATGTTCTTGTCCCGGTAATGCACTTCCAGGGTTTCCCGATTGAAGCGTGAACCGTTACAGGTTTCACACAGTACCCGCACGTCTGGCAGGAAATTCATCTCAATTTTTCTCAGCCCCTGGCCGTCGCAGCTTCCGCAGCGGCCCCCGCTGGTGTTGAAAGAGAATCTACCAGCGTTAAAACCTCGCAGCCGGGCCTCTTCAGTACCGGCGAACAGCTTGCGAATGGCATCCCATATTCCGACATAGGTTGCCGGGCAGGAGCGCGGTGTTTTTCCAATAGGTGTCTGGTCCACTTCCAGCACATGGTCGATATGTTCCCAACCGGCGAGCTGCTGGCAGCCGATTATCGCGGGTTTTTTACCCCGCTTGCTGCGACCCACCAGTTGTTTCAGGTTCTTGTGCAGCACATCCCTGACCAGGGTGCTCTTGCCGCTGCCGCTTACGCCGCTGACACAGACCAGGGACTGCAGGGGCAGCCGAAGGTTTACCTGCTTCAGGTTGTGCAGGCTGGCTTTGCGAATTTCCAGACAGGGGGAATCCTTTTTCAGTGTGTTGCCCAGCCGGCGTTGTCCCAGCACCGGGTGAATCATGGGGTTGGCCAGCATGCGCCCGGTAATGGAATCCGGGTTGCGACAAAGCTGGGCCAGGGTTCCCTTGGCGACCACCTGGCCGCCCCTGACACCGGCGCCAGGTCCCAGGTCGATGACATGGTCTGCCCGCCGGATCGTGTCCTCGTCATGCTCCACGATTACCACGGTGTTGCCCTTGGAGCGCAATGCTTCCAGGGTATCCAGTAGCATCAGGTTGTCCCGGGAATGCAGGCCGATGGTGGGTTCATCCAGGATGTAACAGACGCCGCGCAGGTTCGAGCCCAGCTGGGCCGCCAGCCGGATGCGCTGCGCCTCTCCGCCACTCAGGGTCGGGGCGGAGCGGTCCAGGCTCAGATAGGACAAGCCAAGCTGGTGCAGGAACCCCAGTCGATTCAGCAACTCCACCATCGCATCCCTGGCAATGCTGGCTTCGCGTCCCTTGAGCTTCATGCCCTCGAAATATTGTTGCGCCTTACCGATGCTCATGGAGGTGTAGTGAGCGATGTTGTGATTTTTGAAACGTACCGCCAGGGTTTCCGGGCGCAGTCTCTGTCCCTTACAGGCAGGGCAGGGCGCGTGTTCGTCTTGCTCCAGCCATGCACCTTCCTCGCCGGATTGCTCCTCGTCAAAATCTGCCAGTTTCTCCCCGGTGCCGAAGCAGGTCTTGCACCAGCCCTGGCGTGAGTTGTAGGAGAACATTCGCGGATCCAGTTCGGGGAAACTGCGACTGCAACCGGGGCAGGCGCGCTTGCTTGAGTACAGGCGCTCGGCACCGCTCTTGCCGGTTTTTGCCGACAGCAGCCGCACCTTGATGATTCCCTTGCCCAGGTCCAGTGTCCTGGCAAGCGCTTCCCTTAATTCGGATTCCCTGGAGGCATTGACCAGCAGGTCGGCCACCGGAAGATCGATGTCGTGTTCCTTGTATCGGTCCAGTCGGGGCCAGGGTTCGGTGGGCTGCATGGCGCCATCCACCCGTAATTCGCTGAAGCCCCTGGCCGCGGCCCATTTTGCCAACTCCGTGTAGTAGCCCTTGCGAGCAGAAATCATGGGCGCGAGCAGTTGTACCTGCTTGCCTTTGTAACGTCGCAAAAGATCGGCCAGGATAACTTCCGGCGTTTGTTCCTGGATGGCGATGTCGCAGTCGGGGCAGTGCTGTATGCCCAGCTTTACGAATACCAGTCGCAAGAAATGGTAAATCTCGGTCATGGTGCCAACGGTGCTCTTGCGTCCGCCACGGCTGGTGCGCTGTTCAATGGCGACCGTGGGTGGCACACCGTGGATGGCGTCCACGTCGGCGCGACTGGAAGGTTGCACGAACTGTCTTGCGTAGGCGTTCAGGGATTCCAGGTAGCGACGCTGGCCTTCGGCGAAAAGGATGTCGAAAGCCACCGTGCTCTTGCCACTGCCGCTGACTCCGGTGACCACCGTCATGCGGTTACGGGGGATGGAGATGTTCACGTTTTTCAGATTGTGTTCTCGAGCGTGCCTGATCTCGATATTCCCGGAGGCCGTGGATTTGGATTTGCCGACTGTCTTTGTCTTAACCAGGTTTTTGCCCAGGGATTCAAGGTCTCGGGCATAGTCGGCCAGGGCCTGGCCGGTGTAGGTGAGACCGCTTGCAGCCAGTTCTTGTGGCGGGCCTTCAAACAAGACTTGCCCGCCCTCATCGCCACCCTCGGGCCCCAGGTCGATGAGCCAGTCGCTGTTGGCGATTACATCCAGGTTGTGTTCGATGATGACCAGGGAGTGACCTTGTTCGCGTAGCCTGGACATGGCCCCCAGCAGCCGTTCGATGTCCTGGAAATGCAGACCCGTGGTGGGTTCGTCAAACAGGAATAGCATGCCCTGTTTGCCACCGGAGGACTTGCCAAGGTGGGCGGCGAGTTTCAGTCTCTGTGCTTCGCCGCCGCTGAGGGTGGGCACCGGCTGGCCCAGGGTCACATAGCCAAGACCCACCTCTGCCAGGGGCGCGAGGAGTTTCTGGATATCCGCCTGGTCAGAGAAGAACTCCAGGGCCTGGTCGACGGTCATATCCAGCACATCGGCAATCGAGCAGGGACCGCGATCGCTATGGGCTCCCGGCAGTAACTTTACCTCGAGTAATTCATCGCGGAAGCGGCGGCCATCGCAGTCCGGGCACCTGAGGTAAACATCACTGAGGAACTGCATTTCCACGTGTTCGAAACCGTTGCCGCCACAGGCGGGGCAGCGGCCATTGCCCGAATTAAAACTGAAACTGCCGGCGGTATAGCCGCGCTCCATGGACAGGGGTTCGGCGGCAAACAATTTACGCACAGGTGTGAGGGCGCCGACGAAACTCGCCGGATTGGATCGGGTGGTCTTGCCGATGGCGGATTGGTCCACCATGACCACCTCGGCAATTTGCTCATGACCGAGCAGGGCATCGTGGTCTCCGGGGACCAGCTTGGGTTTACCCTTGAGCTTGGTCAGCGAACGGTAGAGCACCTCATCCATCAGGGTGGATTTTCCTGAACCACTCACCCCTGTCAGGCAAACGATTTTGCCCAGTGGAATTTTTACATTGATGTTCTTCAGGTTGTGTTCCCGGGCGCCCTGGATTTCCAGGCATCCGTACTCGGTCGGGGTGTCCACATGGGTCCGTATACGGCCGGCTACCGAACGTTCTGCTCGCAGGTAGGCCGCAGTAAGAGATTTCCTGGAGCGAAGCAATTGCGAGGGACTGCCGTTGAAAACAATCTGTCCGCCGGCGGCACCGGGGCCCGGACCCATATCGATAATCCGGTCGGCCGCCAGCATCACCTGGGGATCGTGCTCCACCACCAGCAGGGTGTTGCCGGCCTGCTTGAGTTTCTTCAGTACACCGACGATGCGGTGAATGTCCCGGGGATGCAGGCCAATGCTGGGCTCATCCAGCACGAACAGGGTATTCACCAGCGAGGTGCCCAGGGCAGTGGTCAGGTTGATGCGCTGAACTTCGCCACCGCTTAGGGTGCGGCTTTGCCGATCCAGGGTGAGGTAGCCCAGGCCGACTTCGCACAGGTAGGACAGGCGGTTGATGATTTCCGCCAGCAACATGCTGGTGGCCTCGTCATTGCCTTCACGGCTGTTCAATTCCTCGAAGAAGCCGGCGAGTTGGGTGATGGGCATTTGCATGACATCGTGCAGGCACAGTCCCGGCAGGTGTTCCAGGGCCTTATCCGACCACTGCACGGCCACCGGCCGAAATACCCTGCGCGGCGCCAGCACCCGGGAGCCCACAAGGTGATTGCCTATCCGCCATAACAGCGAGGTGGTCTTAAGGCGTGCTCCCCTGCAGGACTGGCATCGGTCGTAGGAGCGGTATTTGGATAGCAAGACGCGGATATGCATCTTGTAACTTTTTGACTCCAGCCATTTGAAGAAGCCTTTCACGCCGTACCATTTTTTCGAATCGATGCCTCCCTCGCCCTCGACAACCCACTGTCGGTGTTCTTCGGGCAGGTCATGCCAGGCCACGTCCATGGCTACTTTTTTTAGCTTCGCGTAGCGGGCCAGGTCTTGCTGGCATTCCCGGAAGCTGGGGCTCTGAAAGGGCTTTATTGCCCCGTCGGCAAGGGACAGGGTGGTGTCCGGGGTGACCAGGTCGTAGTCGATCCCCATGGTGCGGCCGAAGCCGCGACAGCTTTCACACGCCCCCACCGGAGAGTTGAAAGAGAAGGCAGATTGATTGGCATCCTCGTAGTCCAGGTCGCATGCAGGGCAGTGCAATTCGGTAGAGAACTTCTGGGCCTTGTCGTCTTCCCCGTGCCAGAACACGGCGATGTGCCCAAGCCCCCTGTGCAGCGCCGCTTCCAGGGCTTCTGACAGGCGCGCCCGATTTTTTTCCTCTATGGCCAGGCGATCCTGCACCACATCCAGTCGTTGTTCATTGCGCTGGTGTACCCGGGTGTATCCCTGTGAATTGAGAAACCCGCGAATTTCTTCTTCGCTGAAATTGTGCGGAATCTGCACCGGGAAAGTGACGATGGCGCGCTTGCCCTGTGACTGGGACAGCAGGTGCTCGAGAATGCTTTCCGGGGTGTCACGCTGCACGGGTGCTGCGCAGCGACTGCAGTACAGGCTGGCCATCCTGGCGAACAACAACTTCAGGTGATCGTTGATTTCGGTCATGGTCCCGACGGTGGATCGGGAGGTGCGAACCTGGTTGGTCTGGTCAATGGCGATTGCCGGAGGGATGCCCTCGATTCTTTCTACCCGGGGCTTATCCATACGGTCCAGGAACTGGCGCGCATAGGGGGAGAAGGTCTCGACATAGCGCCGTTGACCCTCTGAATAGATCGTGTCGAAGGCCAGGGATGACTTGCCTGATCCGCTGACCCCGGTGATCACGATGAACTCGTTAAGGGGCAGCTTCAGATCTACCTGCTTGAGGTTGTTCTGATGCGCGCCGACAATATTAATGAATTCTTTACTCATGACTGGCCCGTGTGATTCCTTTTTACCGGCCAGGACCCCATAGGCAAGTCCGGTCAGTTCTTTTCAAGTTCCGCCAATAGCAACGACCCGACCACTTCCCTGCGCCAACCCCGGGTTGCGGGCACATCGTGGTCCCCTCGCACCAGTTGCTCCAGTTCTCTGCGTGGCGCCAGGAACCCGGGCGCGATGCCCATGGCTTCGGCCTGCCGGGTAAGAGCCTTCTTCAGCCGGTTCAGGGTGTCTTTTTCATTGCCGGTGAGCGGTCCAGAGACAGTAAGATCATCCTGGCTCTCCGGCGGTGCCTCCCTCGCCTTGCCGACAGTCTCGACTATCTGGGCTCCGAAGCGATTGATGAATGTTTCCGGGACTTCGTCCAATTGGGCCAGTTGGATGCGGGTGTGGGCCTGGCGCGTTGCAATTTGCATCAACGCGGCGTCTTTAACGATCCACTGGCGGGGCAGGTTCCGTTTAACCGCTTGTTCTTCACGCCAGGCGGCGACCCAGCGCAACACCCTGCGTGCGTCGCCATTGAGGTTGCGGGCGCCTTTGACGCGCAGGTGAGCCTGCCACGGGTCCACCGCATACAGAGCCGGTTCGCATAACTGGCGACAGTCTGCTTCCAACCAGTCTATGCGCTGGCATTCCACCAGTTCTTTTTGCAGGTCCATGTATAAATGAGTCAGGTAACGCACGTCGTCGGCGGCGTAATCCAGTTGCCGGGTACTCAGGGGGCGCTTGGACCAGTCGGTGCGGGTGGCGGACTTGTCCAGTTCCACATCGCAGTACTCCTTCACCAGGGCGCTGTAGCCAATCTGTTCCCCGTGTCCCAACAACACGGCGGCAACCTGGCTATCAAATAACCTGGCCGGAAGCTCGCCCCAGATCTGGTAGAGAATTTCCAGGTCTTGCCGACCCGAATGCACCACCGTGGTGACCTCGGGGTTCGCCAGCAGGCGGGCAAGAGGTTCCAGGGAGGGCAGGGCCAGTGCGTCTAGCAGGAATATATTCTCCGCGTCGGCGATCTGCACCAGGCACAGTCGCGACTGGTAGGTACGCTCCCGGATGAATTCGGTGTCCAGAGCCAGGAAGTGGGAGCCCTCAAGTCTATTGAGCGCGAGTTCCAGCTCCTCGGGGCTGCTGATAATTTCCCAAGGTCTTGTAGTCATAGGCGGGTTGGGGTCTTTGGCTGATCGGGTAAAGTAGCGCTTGTCAGGTTATCATGAGCGAACCTTATTCAGACAGTTGGACAATCGGTTTTGCAACAGCTGCTTAGTGCATTCTTGGATATCATCATGTTGCGGAGGGGTCCCCAGGATCTGCCGGCTTCGCAATTCCTGATGGTTTCCGCGTTGCTGTGCTACATCGCCAGCGGTCTCGCCCTGTTTCTTACACAAATACCGAGCCTGGCCGGTGCGCTGGCTGAGTTAAGCGTGGTGCTGGTCATGGAGGCCGGGTTCTTCGTGGCGCTGCTGGCCCTGCAGGGCAAGTTGTCCCGGGTGGTGCAGACCCTGACCGCATTGTGGGGTACAGGAACCCTTCTGACCCTTGCCGGGCTGCCGCTGCACAAGTGGATCACCTCGATCCCCGAAGGCGCCGATCCGGCGATCCTCGCCAACCTGGGTGTCTTGTTATTGTTGATATTGTCCCTGGTGGTGGCCGGGCATATCTTGCGTGAAGCCCTGGAGCTTCCCCTGCCGGCCGGAATTCTCCTGGTGATGTCGGAATTTGTCCTGTCGGTGTTTGTCACCGCACAGTTGTTTGGAGGCGGCGCCTGAATGCACGTTCACATTCTTGGAATCTGCGGAACTTTCATGGGCGGTATCGCGGCACTTGCCAAGGCTGCTGGCCACCGGGTGACAGGCTCTGACCAGCAGGTCTATCCACCCATGAGCGATCAGCTGCGAGCCCTGGGAATAGAGCTTGTGGAAGGTTACGATCCGGCCCAGCTGGATCCGGTTCCGGACGTGGTCGTGATTGGTAATGCCCTGTCTCGCGGCAACCCTGCGGTCGAGGCCGTGCTGAATAAGGGGATGGCCTACACCAGCGGCCCTCGCTGGCTGGCTGAACATGTGTTGCGTGATCGTTGGGTGCTGGCGATTGCCGGAACCCACGGCAAGACAACCACTTCCAGCATGCTGGCCTGGATACTGGACTGCGCCGGACTGAACCCGGGTTTTCTGATCGGCGGTGTACCGTCGAATTTCGGGATTACAGCCAGGCTTGGTGATGAACCGTTCTTTGTCGTCGAAGCCGATGAGTACGACACCGCGTTTTTCGACAAGCGTTCGAAGTTTGTGCACTACCTGCCGCGAACACTGGTGCTGAATAACCTGGAATTTGATCACGCAGATATTTTCGCCAACCTGGATGCGATCAAGTGGCAGTTTCACCAACTCATGCGCACGGTTCCCTCACAGGGTCTGGTTGTCAGTAACGGGGCGGAGTCAGAGTTGGATGACATGCTGGCCCAGGGATGCTGGACGCCGGTGCAGCGTTTCGGTGACGTGGGGTGTTCCCAGGCTCAATGGCAGGCGCGCCCGCTGTGTGCGGATTGCACGGAATTCGAGGTGCTTCACCAGGGAGCGGTAGTTGCCCGGGTTCATGGCACGATGCCCGGTCGGCACAATATGAATAACGCGCTGGCGGCGATGCTGGCAGCGCGTCACGCCGGAGTGGAACTGGCTACCGCTGCAGAGGCCATGGGGCGATTCCAGGGCGTCAAGCGCAGGCTGGAACTATTGGGAGAACCGGCGGGTGTCACCGTTTACGATGATTTTGCCCACCATCCCACTGCCATCAGCGAGTCCCTGGCCGCCCTCAGGGCGCGGGTGGGTGAGCAGCGTATCCTGGCGGTGCTGGAGCCTCGCTCAAATACCATGAAACAGGGCGTTCACAAGCATGAACTGGCCGGCGCCCTGGATGGGGCGGACCTGGTCTGGGCCTTGCAGCCCCAGGGAATTCAGTGGAGCCTGGAATCTGTGCTGAGCCCTTTGGGGGAGCGGGCCCGGATAGAGACAGACGTGGATGAACTGGTTGCCCGGGTTGTCGCTGAGGCGCGCAGGGGTGATCATGTGCTGGTGATGAGTAATGGTGGCTTCGGTGGCTTGCACGGCAAGCTCCTGAGTCGATTGGAGGAGTCAGCTTCCGGCCAGGTGGGGTGATCACTTTGACGTGTCCCCGCCTGGGAATTTACCGAAAGCTCTGAGGGCGATCTGTTAAGGCATGCAGAGTTCCGAATTTCCAATTTTTCCCCTGCGAGTTGTCCTCTATCCCGGAGGGCCACTGCCATTGCGTGTATTCGAACCCCGCTACCTGGACATGGTGAGCCATTGCATGCGTCACGACTCGTGTTTTGGCGTGGTCGGGGTGCAGGAAGAATCTCCCCACGGAAGCGATCATATTTTTGGTGTAGGCACCGCTGCCAGGATCATCGACTGGGACCGCAGCGATGACGGGTTGCTGGCGATTGTTACCCGGGGTGAGCAACGCTTTCGAATTGAATCGGTAAGCAAGAAAGAAGACGGGCTGGATGTGGCCAAGGTGATCTGGCTGGAGCCGGAGCCGACCCTGGAGGTGCCTGAAAACCTCAAATACCTGGCCACTGTGGTGCTGGGGCTGCTGGAAGAGTTCACGCCGATGTATGGCAATGTTCCCCGGAATCCGGATGACGCCAGCTGGCTGGGCTACCGTCTGGCGGAGTTGCTGCCCCTTCCGATTGCGCAAAAACAATTGTATCTGGAGATGGATGATCCGGTTGGGCGGCTCCAGCAATTGGCCAAGGATGTCAGTCACCTTCGCAGCGATGCCTGACCCCACGCTTTTTGGCCTCATGAGTGCGGTCGTCTACCTTCCTTAAGGCTTGAAAATAAAAGATTTTTTTCAACTTTGGCGGTGCCTGCCCCGTGCTGGCCCAGGGGGGCGGTCCCAGCCCGCCCAGTTCGCTTCTAGCCACCGGGAATCCACCGAAAATAATTCTTGTGTCTTGGGGTATTTTGATTATTATCGCGGCCGATCTAAACAACTTGCAGGGCTTTATGAGCTTCTAACGTACCGGCCGACTGAAACATTACAGCGGTTCGGGTTTTAAAATTTGACTGCTGATGACGGAATGGCTGGTATGACCGCACTCGCCCGTGGGGCTGCAATGAATTTGCATGCTGTCCCTGACGCATTTGACTCTTCGCTGGATCCCACCCGGGGTTTGAAGTTAAGTTGATGCTTTCCTTCCCAAGGAAAATTTTGTCTTCCGCAACGCCGTCACTTTTGTTGAAACCCGTTTGCTGCTGGATTTTTACAACGCTGAACAGTTGGAGCAATTGAGCTTGATGGAACAGGCTATTAGTCAGGTCTGGGTAGGCATGCTGAGTGAGCGTTATAGCGAAGTTGGGTTGACGACCCGTTATTACACTACTGAATTACACTACTGAATTACACGGGGCAGCATTTGTGCTGCCGGCTTTCACCCTGGAGGCGATAAGCAATTAATGAGCAATGAATCGGTTGAAGTGAAACATAATGCGTCGGGTGTGAGCCCTTTGCAGGCCAGTAGCTGGAAGCGCCTGGCTGCCCGTCACGGTACGCCCCTGCTGGTGCTGGATATGGCCCAGGTGCGTTTGCAGTACAAGAGGCTGACCTCGGCACTGCCTGGCGTGCAAATGTTTTATGCGGTGAAGGCGCTGCCTTACCCGGCGGTGATCTCCACCCTGGCCGAACTGGGCTGTAACTTTGATCTTGCCTCTAGCGGCGAGGTTGAACTGATGCGCCAGGCCGGCGTGACCGCTGATCGTTGCCTGCACACTCACCCGATCAAGGGAGAGCGCGAAATTCGTGCCGCCCTGGATTTCGGTTGCAAGACGTTTGTGGCTGATAACGAGACGGAAATTCTCAAGCTGGCTCGCTTTCGCAGCAAGCTGGACATACTTTTGCGTGTTTCTTTCCCGAACCCGGGCGCCCGTTGCGACCTGTCCAAAAAGTTTGGCTGCACTCCGGCCGATGTGACTCGGTTGCTGGACCTGGCTGCCGGGCAGAAGCTGAAAGTCCGCGGCTTCAGTTTTCATGCCGGTTCACAGGTCCCCGGGCCTGAGATGCACGTGCATGCGATCAACCAGTGTGTGGAATTGATGACCACCCATCGCGCCTACGGTAATGGCTCCTTGCGTACCCTGGATATTGGTGGTGGTTTCCCGGCTGACTATGACCGCAGCGGATTCGATATCAATGCTTTCTGCGCGCCGATTCGCGAGGCCCTTGCTCACCTGCCGACCGACGTGAGGGTGATCGCCGAGCCTGGCAGGTTCATGGTTGCCTCCAGCGGTACCGCCCTGGCAAGCGTGATTGGCAAGGCAGAGCGGGGCGGCAAGCCCTGGTACTACCTGGATGACGGTATTTACGGCTCTTACAATGGCATCGTCACCGAAGGCGCCTGCTACCCGCTGGTGCCCCTGGGTGGTGAGGGTGAATTGCGTCCCAGCGTACTCACCGGCCCGACCTGTGACAGCTTCGACATGCTGAGTGAGGCCCTGCCGCTACCTGATTTGAAGGTGGGTGATGTGTTGGCCGGCCTGTTTATGGGTGCCTATACCCATTCCACCGCCACGACGTTTAATGGCCTGCCCCAGGCCCAGGTGATTGTGCGTGGTATGAGCGACCTGGCCCGCCGCAGGTCACGCAAGGTCCAGGCGAGTTAAACTTCTCCCGGGGTCAACCCCCGGGAGATTTTCATGCAGGTACAGGTTGTCCAGGCAGATATCACTACTCTGGAAGTGCATGCCATTGTGAACGCCGCCAACAGTCGTTTGGCGGGCGGTGGCGGGGTAGATGGTGCGATACATGCGGCGGCAGGCCATGGGTTAATGCAGGCCTGCCGTGAACTTGGCGGTTGTCCCACCGGCGAGGCAAGAATTACTCCGGCGTTTGATCTGCCAGCCCGATTCGTGATTCACACGGTAGGGCCTGTGTGGGTGGATGGTCTCAGGGGAGAGCCCGACTTGCTGCGCAACTGTTATCGCAGTTCCATGGCATTGGCCGCCCGGCACGGTTGCGAGTCCGTGGCATTTTCCGCCATCAGTTGTGGAGTCTACGGTTACCCGGTGGAACAGGCTGCGCGTATTGCAGTAGATGAAGTGCTGGGGACCCCGTCTGGTGACGGGATCCCCTCGCGGGTCTTGCTAGTGTGCTTTGCTGAGCCGACCCTGGGTATCTACCGCAGGGTATTGGCGGAGCGTCAGACGACCTAGAGGTCGGCCATGACTTTCGCCGCAGCATCCAGGGTGGCCTGGATGTCTTCGTCGCTGTGGCAAATCGAGACGAACCCGGCTTCGAATGCCGAGGGTGCCAGGTAGATGCCTGCGTCCAGCATGCCGTGGAAGAACTTGCGGAAACGGTCGGTGTCGCACTTCATCACTTCACCGAAGGAATCCACCGACTCAGCGTCACTGAAGAACATGCCGAACATGCCGCCCACTGAGCGGGTGAACACCGGAATGCCGGCTTCGCGTGCTACCCGTGCAAGGCCCTCGGCCAGCTTGGCGGTCTTGGCGCCAAGTTCCTCGTAGAAGCCGTCCCGGCTAAGGCCGGCCAGGGTGGCCAGGCCCGCAGCCATGGCGACTGGATTACCCGACAGTGTGCCTGCCTGGTAAACCGGGCCACTGGGGGCGATGTAGTCCATCACATCAGCACGGCCGCCAAAAGCGCCCACTGCCATGCCGCCGCCGATGATTTTGCCCAGGGTGGTGAGATCGGGCTTGATGTTGTAAATCGCCTGGGCTCCGCCACGGGCTACCCGGAAGCCGGTCATGACTTCGTCAAAAATAAGCAACGTGCCGTGCTGTTTGCAAATCTCTTGCAGTCCTTCCAGGAACCCGGCTACCGGCGTGACCATGTTCATGTTGCCGGCTACCGGTTCAACGATGATGCAAGCCAGCTGGTCGCCGATTTCTGCGAACACTTCTTTGACCTGCTCCAGGTCGTTATAGGTACAGGTGATGGTGTGCTCGGCAACTGACGCGGGTACGCCCGGCGAGGTGGGTACGCCCAGGGTCAGGGCGCCAGACCCGGCTTTTACCAGCAGAGAGTCGGAATGGCCGTGGTAGCAGCCCTCGAACTTCAGGATCTTGTCTCGTCCGGTGAACCCCCGGGCCAGGCGGATCGCACTCATGGTGGCCTCTGTTCCAGAGTTCACCATGCGGATTTTCTCGATGCTGGGCATCAGTTCGCAGACCTTGGCCGCCAGGGTGGTTTCGGCCACGGAAGGAGCGCCAAAGCTCAGGCTGGCCTCGGCCGCTTTCTGCACCGCCGAGATCACGCTTTTTTCGGCATGCCCAAGAATCATTGGGCCCCAGGAGCCGATATAGTCGATATAGCGCTTTCCGTCGGTGTCGAACAGGTAGGCACCTTTCGCGCGGGCGAAGAACACTGGCTCACCGCCCACCGAGCCAAAGGCACGGACCGGGGAGTTGACGCCACCAGGGATATATCGTTTTGCTTCGTCGTAGAGGCTCACTGTACTTCCTTTGACCAGATTCAAAGGCGCTATTCTACCAGCAGTAGGGGTAAGTTCTCTGCTAAACTGATAAGGAATTTCCGCGACAGGATGTTGGACCCGGGGCATTCAGATGAAAGCCTATATGTGCGTAGTGTGTGGTTACGTGTACGAGGAGGAGCAAGGAGACGCTCAGTCTCATATTCCTCCGATGACCCGATGGGAAGATCTCCCGGAGAGTTGGTGCTGCCCTGAGTGTGGTGCCGAGAGAGCAGATTTCGATCTGGTAGAGATATAGACCCTTATTGCTGCCTCAGGACGAGACCACGTTTTTCCAACATGCCGATCAGGCTGTTTGGGCCCACAAGATGCAAAGCACCTACTACCACCAGCAAATCGCCGGTGGAGGCGTCCATGGCCAGGATTTGCCCGGTCCAGGCTTCGTTCCTGGCAATCACGAGTTGCTGGTATAGCTCTGGGAACTCGTTGAAACTTCCTCCCAGTTCCTCAGCCAGGGTCGCGCTATTTCCCTGCCGCCAGGCCTCCACCAGATCGCCGAGTCCCGCCCCCATTTCCTGGGCTTCTTCCAGGGATTGCAGGAACAGCGCCTGCTGTTCGTGGGCCGGCATGGAGTCCAGCATGGTCAGTTGCTGCAGCAGGGTTTCCAAACCGATGATCGGCTTTTCGTCGGCAATGGCCAGGTTGGTAAAGTGCTGGTCGATTCCCAGTTCAGGGTCATAACCCAGCTGGACCATGCGTAGTTGCACGATGGTCATTGCCGCCAGCCATGGCTTGAGGCCGGCAAGGGGATCCAGGGCGATATTCATGGAACGGGCCAGTTCATCTGCCCTGCGCCAATCCTCCGGGTCGAACAGTTGCGCCAGGCTGCCCTGGGGAAGCAGGCCGGTGGAAGCTATCGCCGCCGAGATACTCTCCGGGTCTATGTTTGCGAGGTCCAGTTCGAAGACCACGGTGTCGGCCTGTTCGTAGGCAACGGTGACGGCCTTGGGCAGCGGGTAATCACCCGGTCGCAAGGCATGGATAGAACCCAGGATGCTGATGTCATGGCCATTCAACGTACCCCGCCACAGGCTGTGGGAGGGGGTTTCCGCGGTGGCGGCAAACGCCAGGCACAGGCCAAGGAGCAGGCCGGCCAGCCAGCGCCTCATCGGCCGGTGACTCCCGCCACCCGGGCGAGCCAGGTAATCCTGGCGGAGGACTCCAGGGCATTGGCCCACTTGTATGCCTGGTCTAGGCAGTTGCCGCAGACATAGGCGCCATGGCCTCGCACAATGGTGACCCGGTTTTCTACCAGGGCTTCGGCCACCGCAGCGGGGGAGTCCTGGGTGTAGCGCTGGAAAGGCACGTCCAGCACCGGTACGCGATTCAGAAAATAGGAGCCCTCGAAATCCTCGGGCAGGAAATCCTCGCCGTCCAGGGTGAGAGCGATGGCATGGGCAGGGTGAAAATGCAGTACTGCCCGGGCACCGCTGACCTCGCGATAGATTGCCGCATGCAGGGGAGCATCCAGGGAAGCGCCGGGTGTTGCAGGGGTGTCTGTTGTGCAAAGCACCAGGTCGTTGGAATCCAGGTTCTCGGCGCAAGCCCCGGTGGGTGTTATCCACATTCCCTGATCGGTGCGTACCGAGGCGTTACCGCTGTGGGAATCATTCAGGCCATTTTTCTGGAGCCGGCTGTAGTACAACACCAGTTCCTGCTTTGTTGCCATGTCCACGGCGTGCTCCTGTGAATCAGGTTTCGACCCAGTTCACCCGGGTGTCGATTCGACCATTGGTGTGCAAGTTCAAAATTCTGTAGCCCGAGCGACCTTTTTCTACACCGTACTCATCGCAGGCGGCGACGAACTGGTGACAGGTGGATGGTCCGGCGAGCAGGGCAATGCCGGCATTTTCCGACTGGAATTCCTGGTGAACATGCCCCCAGACGACGCCCCGGACATTACCTGCCTGGTGTACCCTGCGCATGAATTCCTCGCCATTGCTCAGGCCAATTCCGTCCAGCCATTGGGAGCCAATGGGTACCGGTTGGTGGTGCAGGCAGATCAGCGCATGACGTTCGGGATGTTGGCCAAGCAGCGTATCCATCCTGTCCAGTTCCTGCTCGGACAGCGCTCCGCCGGTCTGGCCACTTAAATGGCTGGACAGCATGATGATCAGCCAGTTGCTTCCGGTGGCCGCTCCACAGAACTGAAACTGTCCCTGGTCGAGAAATGTGCGCATCAGGGCCGGATTATCGTGATTTCCCGGAATGCTCAAGACGGGCTGATCAAGTGGCGCCATGATGCGGGCGAAATCCCGGTAGGCCTGCTCAGATTCATCCTGGGAAAGATCGCCGGTGGCGAGTATTGCGTGACAGCCATCCAGTTCGGCTAAAGCGGCATCGATCACCCGTTGCATACTGTTTCGGGTGTTCAAATCGTGCATCGTGCCCTGGGGATCGGCAAACAGATGACAATCTGTAATTTGCAGCAGCCGTAACGGCCCATCCTGGGTTGAATGTGTGAGTGTGCGCACTAGCCCTGTCACTGTAATGAATAACCAGGGAAATCATAGCAGAAGCGAATGCAGGATTACCCGTGTCTATTTCCGGTTTGGAAAATTAACCTCTGGGTCCGAGGGCCGGGCGAGGGTTTAAGCCTGCCTTGCCGTTTCCATGATGCGAATGTAGTTGGCTCGCTCGTAAGCGGTGGGATCATGAATGTTTTGCTGGCTGAGTACACCGCGGAAGCCGTCAATCGAGTCAAAACTCAATCGTTGCATCCACTGCTTCAATTCCCGGTTCATGATCGCCAGGTGTTCGATGCCGTGGCGGTACAGTGACGAGGCGGTCATCACCACGTCGGCCCCTGCGAGCAGGTATTTCACGACTTCCTCGGCTCCCTGGACTCCGCTGGTGGCCGCGAATGATGCGTCAATTCGACCGTGCAGCGCGGCTATCCATAACAGTGGAAGGCGAATCTCGTTGTCTTCGCTGTAGCGCAGGTCGCTGATGACCCGCAGGTTTTCGATGTCAAAATCGGGTTGATAAAAACGATTGAAGAACACCAGTCCGTCGGCCCCGGCATCGGCCATCCGATGGGCCATGTTGCCCATGGCGCTGAAGTAGGGGTTGAGCTTTATTGCCACGGGAATGCTTACCGTGGACTTCACCAGTTTCACAATATTCAGGTAACGTTCTTCGACTTCCGTACCGGTCAGGGAAACGTCCGCCGGAATATAAAAAACGTTTAATTCGATGCCATCCGCGCCGGCCTGTTCAACCTGCCTGGCATATTCAATCCAGCCTTCGGGGGAGATGCCGTTGAGGCTGGCGATGATGGGCATGTCGACTTGTTTTTTGGCGCGCCGGATGAGTTCCAGGTATTCCACCGTGCCGGTCTGGTATTCCTCTGCCCCGGGGAAATAGTCGGCAGCTTCGGCGAAGGCGCCGGCGGTGTTTTCCATCACTTCCTGGTAGAGGGCGTTTTCGCGTCGTATCTGCTCCTCGAACAGGGAAAAAAGAACCACCGCTCCGGCCCCGTTCTCCTGCATCCTGACGATGTTGTCCAGATTTTCTGACAACGGGCATGCGGACACGACAATGGGCGAACTCAATTCCATTCCCAGGTAAGTGCTTGTGAGGTTCATGCGGTTCCCGCTCCGGGTTAAACGTGTGATTACTGTCTGTCCAGGTCTGCCTTATGCCATCGGTTGGAAGTCCCTGGCGCTCTGGCTGGCCATTTCCTCGTAGGTTCTCCAGCGCAGATCCACCATCTCCTGGGCCAGGGTCATGAGTTTCTCGGCCTCTTCGGGATTGCTGCGTTGAATGATCCGGTATCTCAACTCGTTGTACGCATAGTCCTTCAAGGTGATTGTCGGACGGGTGGAGTCCAGCACGAAGGGGTTCTTGCCCTCGGCGCGAAGTACCGGGTTGTAGCGGATCAGAGGCCAGTAGCCGGAAGACACCGCCAGCTTTTGCTGGTTCAGACCCTGGTGCATATTGATGCCGTGGGCGATGCAATGGCTGTAGGCCAGCACCAGCGATGGGCCGTTGTAGGCTTCCGCCTCGCGCAGGGCCAGCAAGGTTTGCTGGGGATTCGCGCCCATGGCGATTTGTGCCACGTATACGTTTCCGTAGGAAATCGCCTGCAGCGCCAGGTCTTTCTTGCCTACCCGCTTGCCCGCGGAAGCGAACTTGGCGGAGGCCGCGGTGGGGGTTGCCTTGGACATCTGTCCGCCGGTGTTGGAGTACACCTCGGTGTCCAGTACCAGGATGTTTACGTTACGTCCCAGGGCCATTACATGGTCCAGTCCGCCTGAGCCAATGTCATAGGCCCAGCCGTCACCACCCACCAGCCAGACGCTGCGCCTGACCAGGTTGTCGGCAACCGACAGCAGGCTGTTGGCGACAGGTGTGTTCATCTTGGCCAGTTGACTCTTCAGGGATCCTACCCGATTGCGTTGCGCGCGAATCTCGGACTCGTAGACCTGGGGAGCTTCCCTCAGGGCTTCAACCGTCTCGGAGCCCAGTTCATCCTTGAGTTGGCTTAACAGGGAGCGGGCCAGGTTGGTGTGGACGTCTACGGTCACCCGCATGCCCAGTCCGAATTCTGCATTGTCTTCAAACAGGGAGTTTGACCAGGCCGGGCCCTTGCCTTCGCTGTTTGTGGTCCAGGGCGTGGTGGGCAGGTTGCCGCCATAAATGGAGGAACAGCCGGTAGCATTGGCGACGATCAACCGGTCGCCAAACAGCTGGGAAAGCAGCCTGACGTAGGGTGTCTCGCCACAGCCGGCGCAGGCGCCACTGAACTCGAACAGGGGTTCCAGGAACTGGGCGCCCTGCACCCTGGAAAATTCCACCTTGCTGCGATCATTGATGGGCAGGCTTTCAAAGAATTCCAGGTCTTTACGACTTTGTTCCAGCAGGGGTTCCTTGGCCGTCATGTTGATGGCCTTGCGTCCGCGCACTTTGGTATCTGCCACCGGGCAGGCTTCAACACACAGCCTGCAGCCGGTGCAATCCTCTGCGTAGACCTGCAGGGAGTAGCGGGTCTCCGGGAAGCCCTTGGCGATAATGTGGGAGGAGGGGAAATTCTCCGGAGCACGCTCCAGGTGATCCTTGTGGTAGAACTTGGCCCGAATCACGCTGTGGGGGCAGACGAAACTGCAGTTGCCACACTGGATACACAGGTTTGAATCCCATAGCGGGACCCGCTCGGCAACGTTGCGTTTCTCCCAGCGGGTGGTGCCCACGGGGTAGGTGCCGTCCACCGGTAATGCGCTGACCGGCAAGTCGTCGCCCTTGCCGGCGATCATGGCGCCGGTCACGTTGCGCACAAAATCCGGGGCCGATGCCGGCACCGGCGGCGGGAATTCCCGTTCGTTGCTGGTTGTTTTCGGAACGATTACTTCATGCAGGTGATCCAGTGCTGCATCCACCGCACGGAAATTCTTCTGTACGGCCTCGTCGCCCTTGAGGGCATAGGATTTCTTGATTGCCGCCTTGATGCGCTCAATGGCCTCGTCTCTGGGCAGTACACCGGAGAGCGCGAAGAAACAGGTCTGCATGATGGTGTTAATGCGGGTGCCCATGCCGACGGTCTGGGCGACACGTGAGGCATTGATCACAAAGAACTTCAGTTGTTTCTCGATGATGGCCCGTTGTACCGGTCGGGGCAGGCTGCTCCAGACTTCATCCGGGCCATGGGGGCTGTTGAGCAGGAACGTCGCACCGTGTTTTGCCTTGTCCAGCATGTCGCTCTTCTGGACGAAACCAAATTGATGGCAGGCGATAAAATCTGCCTTGCGAATAAGGTAAGGCTTGTTGATCGGTCGGGGTCCAAAGCGCAAGTGAGAGACGGTCTGTGCGCCGGACTTCTTGGAGTCGTAAACAAAATAGCCCTGGGCGTAAAGGTCGCTGCCCTCGCCGATGATCTTGATGCTGTTCTTGTTGGCGCCTACGGTTCCATCGGCTCCCAGTCCGTAAAACAGCGCCTGGGTCATGCCATCCTCGGGCAGGGGGAATTCCGGTTCGTAGTCCAGGCTGGTTCCGGATACATCGTCCCGGATACCGATGGTGAAATGGTTCTTGGGGGTCTTTTGTTGGAGATTGTGGAATACCCCGGCCACCATGCCAGGTGTGAATTCCTTGGAAGACAGTCCGTAACGGCCGCCGGTGACACGAGGCATGTTGCCGAACTGCCCGGCGCCCACTGCTTCTACCAGGGCGGTAACCACGTCCTGGTACAGAGGTTCTCCGGTGGCGCCGACTTCCTTGGTCCTGTCCAGCACGGCGATCTCGCGGACGCTG
>CAKZML010000143.1 GCA_937128475.1 uncultured Chromatiales bacterium | reverse complement strand
TCGTTCACACACCCCCACCGAACATAAAAAAAAGGCCCCTGATGGGGCCTTTTTCTTATGTATGGCGGAGAGGGTGGGATTCGAACCCACGATACGGTTTGACCCGTATACTTGAATTCCAATCAAGCGCCTTCGACCACTCGGCCACCTCTCCGCAGATTGGGCGGCTCTCACCGCGGCGCGAAGGTTACCCCAAGCTATCTTTTGACGCAACGCGAATTGCTAACTTCCGTCCAGACTCTTCTCACCGATAATGGACCAGGCGTTGTTATCCTTCGCCAGAACGAGCTCTATTCGACTTTCAGTAATATTGCTACCTGCTTGAATACGCTTGGTAAATTTGGCGATCATCCGTCCACCCGGGGCCGGAGCCATGGACAGCTTATCCACGGTCATGCGTGCCTCGCCCAATTCTGTCATCTGGCGCTGCTTGTCGGCGCGCCACGCCGCCAAGTCTCCTGATACCGGGGTAAAGAAATTGGAGTACAGCGCCTCGACGCCCTCGATACTCTTCAAACTCATCGCCTCGGCCCAGGCATACACCAACGCCTCGGGAGAGCCGACAATGGCACCGGATTCCTCAAAATACGGCGGTGCGGCTTCAAGACAGGGGTTCTCTGCGCCTTTGTCGGCGCTTGCCTGGGACGGCGGAGGTATTTTCAACGAAGACCGCGAATCCGGGGCATTCACGCCCTCGGGAGCAATAATCTCTCCCGTGCTTCCGGAGTCCCTGTAATAAGTCGGTCTCTCACAACCGGTGGTTCCACATGCCCCAAGCAGCGCACTCACCAAAAGCACAGCGACCGTGCGCGTTCTGTTCATCATCATTTCACAACTCCGGCCTTGATCAGGGCCGGTAAAAGCACCTGTTGGCCTGCTTCACTAAGCCAGGTCAAGGGTAAACGAATTCCCTCATCTATCAGGCCCATCTTGTGGACCGCCCATTTCACAGGAATAGGATTGGACTCTACAAACAGCAGTTGATGCAAATCCACCAACTCACTGTTGATCGCCTCGGCGGTCTCGAAATCCCCGGCCAGGGCCGCTGCACAGGTCTTGTGCATACGTCCGGGCGCCACATTGGCGGTAACAGAAATAACGCCCTTTGCGCCAAATCTGAAGAATTCGAGAATAGTCGGGTCATCGCCACTGAACACGTCAATCTGGTCCCCGCAACGCTCCACAAGTTCCTTGCAGCGCTGGGGATCCCCCACCGCCTCCTTGATCGCGATGATATTGGGATGGGGTGCCAACCGGGCCACTGTCGCGGGCAACATATCGCAGCCGGTTCGGCCGGGAACGTTGTAAAGCACCAGGGGCACCGACACATTGTCAGCAATGGTACTGAAATGACGGTACAGGCCTTCCTGGGTGGGCTTGTTGTAATAGGGAGTCACGACCAGGAACGCCTTTGCGCCCGAGCTTTCCACCGCCTTGGATAAATCAAGGGTCTGGGCCGTGGCATTGGAGCCGGTTCCTGCAATAACCGGGATTCGGCCATCTGCAATCTGAACCGCCTTGAAAATCAGTTCAGCGTGCTCGGGCTTGGTGAGCGTTGCTGACTCGCCGGTGGTCCCTGCGATTACCAGCCCGTCTGTGCCCGCCTCCACGTGAAAATCGATAAGTCTTTTCAGTGCCTGCTGGTCAACTGAGCCGTCCTTTTGCATTGGGGTGACCAGAGCCACCATGCTGCCGCTGAACATGTGTACATCCCCCGAAAAAAAGCACTAAATCAAGCCCGGCGATGGTACTCGGGCACCGGTATACACGCAAGGATAGCAGCACTGTTGCCAAGCAGGCGGAAGTGGGTACACTGGAAAGCACTATCTTCTACCGGGAACGAGATTTTCTTCCATGAATCAATTGTTAGTAATTTCAGCGGTTGGCGCCGATCGCCCGGGAATTGTTCACGAACTCACTAGACTGGTTCTTGACTGCGGCGGGAACATCGTCGAGAGCAGAATGACCGGGCTTGGAAGCGAGTTCGCAATGCTTCTGCTGGTATCGGGTAACTGGCACACCCCAACCAAACTTGAAGCTGAGCTGGAAAAACTTTCCAAGGCCACCGGACTGACCGTCAATGTGCGAGCCACCGAGAAACGTAAGAGCGCAGGTGACCAATTACCTTATATGGTGGATGTGGTCTGCCTGGATCAGCCTGGCATTGTCTTTAACCTGGCCAACTTCTTCACCGGTCGAGGCATCGATATAAGCGAACTCAACACTCGCAGCTATAACGCCGCCCACACCGGCGCCCCCATGTTCTCGGTGCAAATCAATATCGACATTCCTGCCCGAATCCAACTGTCGAGCTTGCGAGACGAATTCATGGAGTTTTGCGATCAATTAAACCTTGATGCGGTTCTCGAACCCATCAAGAGCTAATCAGAATCAACCCAGGAGTACCTAGGATGAGCAAAGTAACAACAGGGAAAAAGGTTCCTGACTTTACTCTCCCCGCCACCGGCGAGAAGACCCTCACCCTCTCAGAGTTCAAGGGCTCACGGGTCGTCCTGTACTTTTATCCCAAGGACAGCACCCCGGGTTGCACCACGGAGAGCCAGGGGTTCCGCGATGACTACCTGAAATTCAGGCGCCGCAACACGGTTATCCTGGGCGTCTCCCGAGACAGCCTGCGTTC
>CAKZML010000142.1 GCA_937128475.1 uncultured Chromatiales bacterium | reverse complement strand
CCCAGCCAAACCGGTCGATCACTTACCACCGAGTCCAGGTCCGACGCGCTGGGAAATACCCGCTCAGGCCAATGTTCCTGATTCCAGCCACGCCCCAGGATCCAGGGATGGTCGGGATGATCTTCGGCAAAGCGCTTCACTCTCTCCAGCGCTTCCTCAAGACTCTTGGTGCCAACCAGGTCCACCCTGGTATGAGCAAGGCCCAACCAGAGAACATGGCCGTGGGCATCAATCAGCCCCGGCAATAATCCGTGACCACCGCCATCCACCACTTGCTTCGCCTCGAAGCCATCGCACTGCTCGCCAGATCCCAGGGCTTCCACCCGACCGGCGGTGACAGTCATACAGGAAAACTCTTCGGTACCTGTCTCTGTCGGGGTCACCCCCTGGACATTCTTGACCAGCAAATCTGCTCCAATGGCGAGTGGCGACACGACTGTTGCTAACACCGCTAGCGCGATCAATTTCTTATTCAACATAACGTCCAATCCTTGTATTTACTGGCCTGACAGGTGTTTCGACTCAATTAACCCAGTCCGGTTTGTGATCCCAATCACATCTATATGCGGAAACCCGCTATACGATCAAGCCATGGAACAGATCAATGGCTTAATTCGTCGAAGGATCATTCCGGTCCTTTCCTTCCTGGCGCTGCTGGCATCCCAGCCAGTGCTCGCACAGGACAAGAATGCTGACGCCCGCAGTCGCTGTAACGCCGCCTGCATGAAAGACACTGCCATGAGTGTCGCCGCCCAACTCATCGCATACCCGAAAAAACTAGGCGTTAACGTTGTCGAGCAATTAAAACCGGGCTCCTTTAACAGCGACCACGCCATGATTCTGGAACATTCCAGGTTATCCGGCCCCAGCACCTGGGACATGCAGAAAATCGCATTTCACGACAACACGACTCTAGCAAGCCAACTCAAGAACATCGAAGACCTGACGCTGCTCACATTCTGGGAAAATCGTTCCGCCAAACTATATATTGGAATCAGCAGGGACGGCGTCGCCGGCATTAACATTCGCCAAAAGCGTCCTCACAAGGTGGCCAGTTCGGGCAAAAGCCGCTCCAGCAAACTTGATGCAAAGCCGATAATTCATGACCCCTATGCCCTGATCGCTGGCTTCTGAGCACCCATCACGGCCAGTAATAATAGCCAACACCCAACAGCGAGGCCCACATGGCCAATTGGGCCCACAGCCGCCACGGGCGTTGTTTCACCTCTGAGATGAAAGCCGCCGCGCAAATACCCGTCATGACCAGGAATATTCCTGAACTTTGAAGCAGCATAGGCATTTCCGCCTCCAGCCGGGGATATTCGTCCAGCAAGAGCCAGTAAATGAACAAAACAACGGCCAGTCCAGAGGCAATTGCCGCGCTGGAGCCCAGGAAGATTCCTGTAATGATGGCGATAGGTTGCATAGAATTTATATTGCCTGCCACGGATTTCGAATCGTCTGGTATAAATAACCTTGAATCAACACGCCGGCAACCCCATCATGCTTCACGGACCAGGGGACACACCACAATTAGACCTACGGGCTAGAACAGAGGCACAGAAATTATGCGGTCAGGATTAGCAAGGAGCTTCACGCGACATATCACCATCTTGGCGTTATGCGCGGCCCCTTGGTTGGCAGCAAGCTCAGCGGTCACCAACGATACAGCTCACAAGGCCCTGATGCCCGAGGCCAGGCACAGTGAAATTGCCAGGGCGGTGTATGCCCTGTCCGAGAGATATCACTACGAACAAGCTCCCCTGGACAACGAGTTCTCCTCCAAGGCCTTCGACCAGTTCCTGGAATCCCTGGATCCCAGCAAAATGTATTTCCTGGCCGAAGACATCGAACGCTTTGAGCCCGGACGCTTTCAACTCGATGACAGCCTGCGCACCGGCCAGGTCGATATCGCCTTCCGAATGTTCGACGTTTACCAGAACCGTGCGACCCAAAGGCTGGACTTTGTACTAAAGAGCCTGGAAACCGAACCCGACTTCAGCCTGGACGAGGAATACGAATACGATCGAACCGACGCGACCTGGGCCAAAAACGATGCAGAGCTTAACGAGCTATGGCGCAAGCGAGTCAAGAACGATGCCCTGAGCCTGGTGCTGACCGAAAAGCCCTGGGACGAAATTCGTGACGTTCTGACCAAGCGCTACCAGAGAGTGCTGACCAGGATTACCCAGGTAAAGCCTGACGATGTGTTCGAGATCTACATGAATTCGTTCACCCATATCCTGGATCCACATTCCAGCTACATGTCCCCCCGGAACACCGAGGAATATCGTATTCAGATGAGCCTGTCCTATGACGGCATTGGCGC
>CAKZML010000141.1 GCA_937128475.1 uncultured Chromatiales bacterium | reverse complement strand
GAGCCCGCTGGTGATCTCGATTTTGGAGGACTAGGCGGACAGAGATTGCTTACTCAGGCCAATGCTAGGTACATGCCAGAATTTACCGCCGGGGAAGACGAGAATACAGTTATCGCATGGCCTGTGACACGGAGGTGTTGGTCATGTTTTCAAGGATAGCGATAGCCTTTACCGTCCTGGTACTGGCATTTACCAGCGGATGCGAAACCACCAGCCACGCCCAGGAAGGGCAGGTGATTGGTGGTGTTCTAGGTGGCGTAGTGGGTTCCCAGGTTGGAGGAGGCTCCGGGCGTACCGCGGCGATAATCGTCGGCGCCATTGCTGGCAGCATGATCGGGCAGCACGTGGGTCAATCCATGGATGACACCGATCGGATGAAGACTGCTGTTGCGTTGAATGACAACCGCACCGGCCAGGCCAGCAAGTGGGTGAATCCGGATACCGGTTATGCCTACGAGGTGACGCCCACTCGTACCTATGAAGGTGCCGGTGGACCGTGCAGGGAATTCACCATGGACGCCACCGTGGGTGGCAAGCCGGATCAGCAATTGTACGGCACGGCCTGTCTGCAGGAAGACGGTAGCTGGAAGATCATCCAGTAAGTTGCGGGCCGGCGAGTTAGTCCGCCAGGTGCATTTTTTCCAGCAGGCTCTGGAAACGCGGGTCGCTGCGCACCGGGTCAAATGTTTTGTCGGACTTCAGATAAACCAGGCCGGGGTCCCGGATAACGAATCCACGCTCCAGCCAGGTCATGGCCGAGTCTGCGTCTCCCCGCTGGGCATAGACCTGGGCAATCTGGTAGGAGGCTGACTCTCCGATCGTAGTGATTAGCGAATTCAGTTGGGACTGGGATTGTGCAGTCTTGCCCAGCTTGTCCAGCGCCATGGCTTGCCCGCTGATCGAAAGAAAATCGAATGTCTCCAGCTTGAATTCCTCCAGGGCCTCACCGGGTTTGTCAGCCCTCAAGTAGTTCCGGCCGAAGCGGTAGTGTGTTCCGGAGCGGCCTGGGTCCATCTCCCGCACGCGACGCAGTATTTCCAGTGACTGGTCAAATTGCTCGGTCCCGGCATAGGCGCTGGCCAGTCCAAACTGGATTCCCCAGTCCAGGGGGTCCAGGACGGCCGCCTGCTGCATATAGCGAAGCGCTTCCTCCTGTCTGCCCAGGATGCCTTCCAGTCTGGCCAGTTCTTGCAGAATATTTGCATCCCCCGGCCTCAGGGACAGGGCGCGTTGCAGTGATGCCTGGGCTCCGGTCCAGTCCCAGTCATGACCCAGTTGGATCTCGGCCAGGGCCAGGTGAGCTTCGGGCAGGGCGTCATCCAGTTCCAGGGCCTTATTGGCGGCAGCGCGAGCCTTCTCGAAGCCCTCCGCAAAATCGCTGCTGTAACCTGTATGCCAGGCTGTGGCGCTGGCCAGGCCGGCCCAAGCCAGGGCCATGGCCGGGTCCAGGTCGATAGCGCGTTGATAATGATCAATCGCTACCAAGGCATCCTCCAGGGTATTGAGCTTTTCGGCATAACGCCCCTTCAGGTACTCGGTATATGCGGCAGCATTGGTGGCCGCCACATGGGGCTCTGCGGCCTGGACTTCGGCTCCCAGCAGGGCCACTTTCAGGGCCTTGGTGACTTCAACGGCAATTTCATCTTGGACCGCGAAGATATCTTCCAGGGTGCGATCGAAAGTCTGGGACCACAGGTGATATCCGTTGCTGGCATTCACCAGTTGGGCGGTGATGCGGATGCGTTCGCCGCTTTTTTGTACGCTGCCTTCCAGGATGTTGGCCACCCCCAGTTGTTCACCCACGCTACGCAAGTCCAGGTTCTTTCCCTTGAACGCGAACGAGGAGGTGCGCCCTGCCACTTGCAGATCGGGTACCTGGGCCAGGCCATTGAGCAGGTTCTCTGTCAGTCCGTCTGTGAAATATTCCTGATCCTTTGCCGGGCTCATGTCCACGAAGGGCAAAACCGCCACCGATTGCTTCTGCGGGACAGCCGGGGATTGCGAATCCGAGGTCAACGCGTCGTCGCTGACTGAACTCCTTTCTACTGCCTGGCTGGTGATCGGAGCTCGAGGTGCGTCGCGCTGAAAAATCCGGTCGCCGATTAACAGTAAAACGGCAATAACCAGGATCACCGTGATCGCGGTATTGAGCTTGCGACCGGTTTCGGATGTGATGGATTGCTCCGGGGTGACCGCCCTGGCGGGCTTGAGACCCTCCGGGGTCACCTCGTAAATCCAGGCGAACACCAGGGCAACGGGAAAGCCCAGGGCCAGGATTGCCAGGACCAGCCTGAGGCTCCAGCCTGGCAGGTCCAGAAGACCAAACAGAACGTCCGCGACTTGCAAAATGATCCAGCCACCCACCAGGTAGAGGGCTGCGATCCGGAACAGGTTCCGGCGTTTAAGTTCGGTTAACAGTGATGTCATGGCGTTTATTATTACCACAAACCGGTCTCAACGTAGCGAAACCGGTATTTGCGTAGCGTCCGTGCCCCGGAACATTGCCCGCTATCATTTGGCGGGCAGTTCCAGTCGATTGTACTTTTTCAGGACCTCTTGCAGCCGGTCATGTGGCAGTTCGATGACCC
>CAKZML010000140.1 GCA_937128475.1 uncultured Chromatiales bacterium | reverse complement strand
CCGCCCCGGGTAATGGCAGTGCGAGAATACTCCGGCCGCTGGACGCCGGAGAATTACCAGGAGCATAAGGACTCGTTGTTGCAGACCCTTCAACGGGATGGAGTGAGCACCAGGGGACCGGTGATACTGGCCCGATACAACAGCCCGTTCACACCCTGGTTTCTGCGTCGCAATGAGGTAATGATCCAGATCGAGGCTGACTGATCGCCTCGGGCTTTCTTGCATCCGGGTCCTGGGTCATCCTGTGACTACGCGACTGGACTGAAATCAGCCGCCGGGACGCTAAGCCTGGCTCGACCGTATTAAATCCTGGTTGCCGCTAACGGTTACTTTGGCAGCGTATATTCAAGTTCGTAGTTGTGATTACCGTCTACGACTTCGAGCTTCAGGACGCCTTCGATTCCAACCAGCGCACCAGTACCCGATTCAGGCACAACCGAGATGGACAGTGTTTGCTGGCCTTCGTGCATGGTCCCGGAGTGCTGAAGAACAAAGCTGCCTCGCTTGCCATCGAGGGTGCCCGAGACACGTTCAATGGCGACATAGCCGGCAGAGCCTTTGGTCGGCGTGAGAGCAGTAAGCATCTGGCCGCTGCTTTTGCCAACGATGTCGCCAGTGAATTCCTTCGCCAACGACATACGACCCAGGCCTACCCCGTCCAGCAGGACCGGTTTCGACTGGGGCTTGAGCTCTACCGTAAATGAACCTTTTGCAATAGCCGACATGGGCGCCCGTCCTGTTGCGATGATTATTTGTCTTCCGCTTTTTTCACGCGAATCTTGTTATTACCTACCGTCTTGTCATTCAGACTTTTCATCGCCGCCTTGGCATCACCGGGCTTTGGCATCTCCACAAAAGCAAACCCCTTGGAGTCGCCGGTGATCTTATCCAGGACCAGGTTACAAGACTGTACCGCGCCATAGTCACTGAACAGATCCTTCAATTCTTCTTCGGTGGTACTGCGATCAAGATTACGAATTAATAATTTCATAAGTTAGCTAGCCATTAGGTTTCTAGTAAACTCGCAAAAGCTTAACCTTCGCGAGCAATTCAAACACAGCGAAAATCGATTCCGCTTTTACTGTCTTTTAAATGCCAGTCGACTACAAAGCAGGCTTTTCGACCATGGTCTCTATAAGACTAACGCGATCCTCTTCCAGATTTCTATGCAGGTTATAGGCCTTGGTCTGGATGTCATCACCGACTAACAGGTATACACCCAGGACCGGCAGATCCGGCTCTCCCACAGGTTTTTTCGCGTCCTTAAACGCTTTCCGTGCGAGCGACGTCTTGTCATTCCAGACGTGAATATTGAAGCCGGCAGATGTAATGAAGTCACGGAATGAATCCGGTGGCACAAGGAAGCTCATGGAATCATCTTGCGCCCACGGCACCGGGAAATACAGCGGTGTATTCACACTGCCACAGACCTCATACAACACAGCGCGTCCACCGGGTTTGAGCACACGACATGTCTCCTCCAGCCACCCGAGTTTATCTTCCACATTCATGTTCATCTGGAGTGACCATACGCCATCGAAGGAGTTGTCCTCAAAGGGCAATTCCAGGGCACTGCATGCATGAAACGCGACCTTCTCTTGCATGCGGAGTAACCGCGTCAGCCTTTCTGCGGTATCGATATATTCATTGCTCAAGTCAATACCGGTTACGCGACAACCCGTCTCATGGGACAGGCGGCGTGTAGAACCGCCGATGCCACAACCCACATCCAGGATATGCATCTCTGGTGTAAAGGCAGCCAGCTTGATTAGCTCTTTAGTTGCTGTGTCACCACGGATATGAAACTCATCGACGGGCTGAAGGTCATCCAGTGTGACGCCAGACAAATCCTTGCCGAGTTTATTAAGCCCGGCAATGATTTTGTTATACAAATCATTGGGCGAGTAATAGCCGTGAATCCGATCGATATCTTCAGTCATAAGCAATACCTACCTCTGCGCGGTGGTCACTCATACTACTCGGGGTTGAAACGCAACGGGTAATCTAACCTGCGCTCTGCTTCCTCTTCGGCGGAAAGCGCGACTCGAGCTCCCCTGGTATCTACAACCGCTCCAACACCGCATCTGCCGCTTGCACGGTGCTCACCGGTGTGGCGGCGCCACGCACCAGGTCCGCGGTCAGCACGCCGTCCTTCACCGCAGCGGCCACCGCCGCCTCAATGGCTGCGGCCTCCTCTTCCAGTCCGAAGGACAAGCGCAACATCAGCGCAGTGCTCAGGATAGTGGCGTAGGGATTGGCGATTCCTTGTCCTGCAATATCCGGGGCCGAGCCATGGATTGGCTCGTACAGCCCGAAGGGCAGGCCGTCTCCCGCCTCGCCCAGGGATGCCGAGGGCAACATACCCAGGGAGCCGGCCAGCATGGAGGCCTCGTCTGTGAGGATGTCGCCGAACATATTCTCGGTGACCATCACGTCGAAATCCGCCGGGCGATTGATCAGGTACATGGCCGCTGCATCTACCAGGATGTGCTCCACTTCCAGTTCAGGAAACTCGTCGGCGTATATCCGCTGGGCGGTAGAGCGCCAAAGGCGGGAGGTTTCCAACACGTTGGCCTTGTCCACGGACACCAGCTTGCGACGACGACCCATGGCCAGCTTGCCCGCCAGGCGCAGCACGCGCTCGATCTCCTCCACCGTATAGCGACACACGTCGGTAGCCGAGTTCTCGTCCCGCAGCTTGTCGCCAAAATAAATTCCGCCGGTGAGCTCACGCACTACCAGCAGGTCCACGTCCTTCAGGTATTCCTCCTTGATGGGCGAATACTTGAGCACATGAGGGTCGGGCTTCACCGGTCGCAGGTTGGCAAACAACCCAAAGGTCTTGCGCAGGGCAAGCAGGCCCTGCTCGGGTCGCACTTTTGCATTGGGGTCGGACCACTTGGGCCCACCCACGGCACCTAACAGGATGGCCCGGGAGTTCCGGCACAACTCGATGGTCTCGAAAGGCAGCGCATCACCCTCGGCATCGATCGCCGCACCGCCGATCAGTCCATGACCCAGGCTTAACAGGTGACCATGGCGATCCGCCACGGCCCGCAGCACTCGGCAGGCTTCCTGGGTGATCTCCGGTCCGATGCCATCTCCTGCCAGCACGGCAATCTGTAGCTTCATTTGCGTGCCTTCTCAAACGCCGCGATCTGTTCTTCCTTACCCATCAGGAAGCCCAACTGGTCTGTGCCATGCACCAGGCAATACTGGGCAAATGGCTCAACCTCAAAATGCAGGCTCGGCCCATCATCCACGGTCAGGGTCGCCATTTCCACGTCCACCCGCACCCGGGCTCCCGGGTGATCCAGCAGCCATTCATGTGCCTTCTTGTCCACAACGATAGGCAGCAAACCATTCTTCAGGGCATTGCTGCTAAAGATGTCTGCGAAACGCGTGCTGATCACCGCGTCGATGCCGAAGTCCTTCAATGCCCAGGGCGCATGTTCGCGGGAAGATCCGCAACCAAAGTTATCTCCGGCCACCAGTACCCGGGCATCCCGGTATTCGGCCTGGTTCAGTACGAAGTCGGCATTCTCTGTGCCGTCGGCTGCGAAACGCCAATCGTAGAACAGGCCCTCGGAAATGCCGTCCCTGGACGTGGTGGTCAGGTAACGGGCAGGAATGATCTGGTCGGTGTCGATATCCGCCTGGGGCAGTACCGCTGTGTGGGACACAATCTGTTTTAATGCGTGCATAGCGATGACTCCCTCAGGCTGCGCCGTCAGTCAGGAAACTGCGGGGATCGGCCACCGCACCGGCGATGGCAGAGGCGGCGGCGGTCACTGGACTCGCCAGCAGTGTTCTGGCCCCAGGTCCCTGGCGGCCCTCGAAATTACGGTTGCTGGTACTAACCACGTACTGGCCGGGGGCGGCGATATCGCCGTTCATGCCCAGGCACATGGAACACCCCGCTTCATGCCACTCGGCACCGGCGTCTGTGAATATCCGGTCCAGCCCCAGTTCCTCGGCGGCAAGCTTGATCTTGTTCGAGCCAGGCACCACCAGCATGCGTACGCCGGATTTCACCTTGCGTCCTTTTACGACCTCGGCGGCCGCCTGCAAGTCGCCCAGGCGAGAGTTGGTGCAACTGCCAATAAATACGATATCCACCGGCTGTCCATACAAGGGCCGACCAGGCTTCAGGCCCATGTACTCCAGGGCCTTCCGGGATGCCGCGCCCACCGGTTCGGGAATTTCCCGTCGTATCCCGATGCCTGCGCCGGGGTTGGTGCCGAAGGTAATCATCGGTGGAATCTCGGCTGCATCGATGAGTACCTCGCGATCGAACCGGGCATCCGGGTCACTGGCCAGTGCTTTCCACTGCTGAACCGCCTTGTCCCAGTCCTCACCGGCGGGCGCCATGGGGCGACCCTTGAGGTAGTCAAATGTCACCTGGTCCGGCGCAACCATGCCTGCACGGGCCCCTGCCTCGATAGACATATTGCAGATGGTCATACGCTCGTCCATGGACAGCCCGGTTATCGTGCTGCCCCGGTATTCGATCACGTGACCGGTGCCACCGGAGACGCCGATCTTGCTGATTACAAACAGCACCACGTCCTTGGCGGTCACACCGGGACTCAACGGTCCATCGATAGTGATACCCATGCTGCGGGGCTTGCGTTGTAACAAACACTGGGTGGCCAGCACATGGCCCACCTCGGTGGTACCAATTCCGAATGCCAGGGCACCCAGGGCGCCGTGAGTCGCGGTATGGCTGTCGCCACACACGATGGTCTTGCCCGGTTGGCTGGCGCCCAGTTCGGGGCCGATCACGTGCACAATGCCCTGGTCGGCATTACCCGGACCACGCAGGGGAATACCAAATTCCTCGCAATTCTCCACCATCTGCCGAACTTGCTTTCCGGCGGCCGGTTGCATGCCCTCATAACCCTTTGCCACCAACTCAGGTCGGGTGGGAATCGAATGATCCAGGGTTGCCAGCGTCAGATCAGGACGACGCACCGGGATGCCCTTTTCTCGCAGTAGCGAGAACGCCTGGGGTGTGGTGACCTCGTGAATCAGGTGCAGGTCGATATACAAAATCGCCGGCGTCTGGTGAGTCTCCGGGACCACCACGTGGCGCTCCCAGACCTTATCCAGCATGGATTTGGCAGTCATACTCTCTTTCCTTGTCTAGACCGAGGCCGCAGCCTGGGATTTCTCAGGCCGCCCAATTTCCCGGGATCGCACAATCCGGTTCACCGCATCCACCAGGGCCCGGGTTCCCGCCTCGATGATATCGGTGCTCACACCGGTACCGCGGTAGTCACGCCCATCCTTTCTCATGAACACGACCACCTCGCCCTGGGCATCCTGGCCCACGGTCAGGCTGCGGACTTCGAAATCCGTCAGGGTCGCATCCATGCCGGTCAAGGCAGCGATGGCATTGAAGGCGGCATCAATCGGACCATCTCCGTCGGCCTTGCAACTCACCGGTTCATCGGTGGATTTCATCAACCACACCTCGGCAGAGGCGCTGCCGCCAAAGCGGGTAACGATATTCATGTCACGCAGGGTCCACGGACCGGCCTCCGCGCCATCCAGTTGCAGCACGATGGCTTCCAGGTCGGCATCAAAAATCTCTTTCTTCTGATCTGCGAGTTTCTTGAACTTGCGGAAGGCGTTGTTCAGTTCCACCTCTTCAAGCTCGAAACCCAGGGTATGCAGGCGATCCCTGAAAGCATGTCTACCGCTATGCTTTCCCAGCACCAGGGAGTTCTCGGTCAGGCCCACATCCTCGGGCCGCATGATCTCGTAGGTAGCGGCATGCTGCAGGACGCCGTGCTGGTGAATGCCCGCCTCGTGGGCAAAGGCGTTGTCACCAACAATCGCCTTGTTGCGGGGTATCGGCATACCGACGATGGAGGAGACCAGTCGGCAGGTGGGAAACAAACGCGTGGTATTGATACCAATTTCAAGCTCGAAGAATTTGTGACGGGTATGTGCCGCCATCACTACTTCCTCCAGGGAGCAATTTCCGGCCCTTTCACCAATCCCGTTAATCGTACATTCAACCTGCCTGGCACCGGCTTTCACCGCCGCCAGGGAATTGGCCACCGCCATGCCCAGGTCATCATGGCAATGCACGCTGAGCACCACATTCTCGATGCCCGGCACTTCCTTGCGCAGGTACTCGATCAACGCCGCAAATTCTCCCGGCACTGTGTAGCCCACGGTATCGGGAATATTCACCGTGGTGGCGCCGGCCTCGATGACCGCGCTCACAATCTCCTTGAGAAACTCCCACTCGGTACGCGCCGCATCCTCGGCGGAGAACTCAACATCATCGCAATAACTCCGTGCGCGACGCACGCCTTCCACCGCCGTCTTAAGAATTTCTTCCTTGGCCATCTGCAGCTTGTACTGCATATGGATCGCGCTGGTGGCGACGAACACGTGAATGCGTTTTCGCTCGGCGTGCTCCAGCGCTTTCCAGACCGCATCAATATCCCCGGCATTACACCGGGCAAGACCGCAGATGATTGGTCCCTTGATTTGTTTTGCCACGGCGGAAACCGCTTCGAAATCTCCAGGAGAGGCAGCGGGGAAACCCGCCTCAATCACATCGACACCCAGGTCAGCCAGGGCACGGGCGATCCTTAGCTTCTCCTGTATATTCATGCTGCAACCCGGCGACTGCTCGCCATCGCGCAAGGTGGTATCGAATATGATCAAGCGATCCTTGTCCGCCATCTGACTCTCCTGTTTGTCTTCCCTTACAACTCGTGGACCTATTTCTGCAGCCAGCTCATGCGGGCACGCATTTTCCGACCCACTTCTTCAATGGGATGATCCAGGTCTTCTTGCATCATGCGGTTGTACTCGGGCAGACCGTTCTTGTTCTCCTCGATCCACTGGCGGGCAAAAGTGCCGTCCTGCACTTCGGTGAGCACCTGCTTCATGGTGGCTTTCACGTGATCGTCAATCACCCTGGGTCCACGGGTCAGGTCGCCGTACTTGGCGGTTTCACTGATGAACTCATGCATTTTTGCCAGGCCGCCTTCATTGAGCAGATCAACGATCAACTTCAATTCGTGCAGGCATTCGAAATACGCCACTTCGGGCTGATAACCGGCTTCCACCAGGGTTTCATAACCCTTTAGGACCAGTTCGGTGGCGCCGCCACACAACACGGCCTGTTCACCAAACAGATCGGTCTCTGTTTCTTCAGCAAAAGTCGTTTCCAGCACGCCACCACGGGTACCGCCGATGGCGTGAGCATAGGCCAGGGCCTTGTCATGGGCCTTGCCGGAGGCGTCCTGTCCCACCGCAATCAGGCAGGGCACACCACGGCCTTCTTGAAACTGGCGACGAACCAGGTCGCCTGGACCCTTGGGGGCAACCAGGATGCAGTCGACGCCTTCCTTGGGATGAATCTGGTCGAAATGAATATTAAAACCATGGGCGAAGGACACCGCGGCACCGGGTTTGATGTTTGCCTCGGCAGCCTCGTAAACCGGCTTCTGGGCGATGTCAGGCACCAGCAGACAAATCAGGTCGGCATCTTTGACCGCTTCGCTGGGAGCCATCAGCGTCATGCCGTCCTGCTCGGCCTTGGCCCAGCTCTTTCCACCCTGGCGCAGACCGACCACCACATCGAAACCGCTGTCTCTCATATTCAGCGCATGGGCTCTGCCCTGGCTTCCATAGCCCAGTACTGCAACGCGGGCACCCTCAAGTGCACTGACGTCCACATCCTTTTCGGTGTAAATCTGCATCGTCTAACTCCTTCTCTAAAAACCAATTATTAAAACCATAAAATTAAAAAGCCCCGCAGCGGTGTTCCGGTGCGGGGCTTTTCGTGTGTCCTGAATCTAGATCAGGCCGAAATCCCGCCTCTGTCACCTAGCAACAGAAGTAGATTCAGGCCTGGCAGCCCTTCATATGCAGAACCTGCCTCAACCGGGCATGCAACAGGGTCAGAAATTGAGTGCTGAAAAAACATTGACTTGATACTGTTGCAACCGCACAAGTATGTCAATAAGTTTGAAAGTTAGCCAAATTGCTGGCGATACAGGAAGTTTTACAATCTCCGAATCCCTGTATCACTTTCCAAAACAAGGATGATTCCAATGTCAGAAAAAGACCGTCGCAGTCACTCCAGCCAGGTCGTGGATGGGATTGAACAAGCCCCCAGCAGGGCCATGCTCAGGGCTGTGGGCTTTACCGAGGAAGACTTCAAGAAGCCCCAGGTGGGCATCGCCTCCACCTGGAGTATGGTCACCCCCTGCAATATGCATATCAACAAACTTGCTGAGCGTACCGGCGAGGGCGTGGATGCATCGGGCGGAAAAAGCGTGATATTCAACACCATCACGATCTCTGACGGCATCTCCATGGGGACCCGTGGCATGTGCTACTCACTGGTCTCCCGCGAGGTCATCGCCGACTCCATTGAGACCGTCACCGGCGGCGAAGGATTTGACGGCCTGGTGGCAGTGGGGGGCTGTGACAAGAACATGCCGGCCTGTGTCATGGCCATGGCAAGACTGGACAGGCCCTCGGTGTTTGTCTACGGCGGCACCATCCGCCCCGGCGTCAATAATCGCGATATCGTCTCGGTATTCGAGGCGGTGGGCGCCCGCTCGGCGGGCAACATCGATGATGAGCAGTTACTGGACATCGAGCGCACCGCCATTCCCGGACCGGGTTCCTGCGGCGGCATGTATACCGCAAACACCATGGCTTCGGCCATCGAGGCGCTGGGCATGTCCCTGCCCAACAGCTCCGCACAGGAAGCGGTATCCGGTCAAAAGTTGGACGACTGCTATAGGGCTGGCATCGCGGTAATGGAGTTGATCGAAAAGGACATTCGACCCAGCCACATTCTCACCCGCAAGGCTTTTGAAAACGCCATCACTACGGTGATCGCACTGGGCGGCTCCACCAACGCGGTGCTGCACTTGTTAGCCATGGCCTGGTCGGCAGATGTGGAACTGAGCCTGGACGACTTCAATACCATTGGCGAACGGGTGCCGGTGCTGGCGGATGTAAAACCCAGCGGCAAGTACCTGATGTCAGAACTGATCGCCATTGGCGGCATCCAGCCGTTGATGAAAACCCTGCTTGATGCGGGACTGCTGCACGGCGACTGCATGACCGTCACCGGCAACACCATGGCGGAAAACCTGGCAGAGGTAGAGCCCTATCCCGAGGGACAGGACATCATTCGCCCCCTCTCCAACCCCATCAAACCCGACAGCCACCTGGTGATCCTCAAGGGCAACCTGGCACCGGAAGGTGCGGTGGCCAAGATCACCGGCAAGGAAGGCTTGTCCTTCACCGGTAGCGCCCGGGTGTTCCACTCGGAGGAGCAGGCACTGGCCGCCATCCTGGACGGCACGGTGGTGGCGGGCGATGTGATGGTGATTCGCTATGAAGGACCGCGCGGCGGACCGGGCATGCGGGAAATGCTCTCCCCCACCTCGGCCATCATGGGCAAGGGACTGGGCGACAAGGTTGCCTTGATTACCGACGGCCGCTTCTCCGGCGGCAGCCACGGCTTCGTGGTGGGTCACGTCACCCCCGAGGCGGCGGTGGGTGGCCCCATCGGCCTGGTCGAAGATGGCGACGAGATCCATATCGATGCCGCAAGACGGGAGATCAATTTGAAGGTGGATGAGCAGACCCTGGCCAGGCGGCGGGAAAGCTGGCAGACGGAGAACAAGGTTCCCAGGCGCGGCACCCTGGCAAAGTACGCAAAGCTGGTTTCCAGCGCCTCCCTGGGTGCGGTTACCGACAGGGATCTCTAGGTTTTCCCATGCACCCTCGCACATTGATTTCGGCACCCGAGTTGGCCGCCTCCCTGGATGATCCGGGCCTTCGCATCGTGGATTGTCGCTTTGACCTGGCCGATGAACAGGCCGGAGCGCGGGCCTACGAAGAGCTCCATATCAGGGGCGCGGTCTATGCGCATTTGCACAACGACCTCGCAGCTCCGATTACCCAACAGACAGGCAGGCATCCGCTGCCCGACCCGGAACGGTTTGCCGCCACCCTGGGGCGTTGGGGCATAGATAACGACAGCCAGGTGGTGGTCTATGACGGTGGCCCCGGCGCTATGGCGGCCCGCCTCTGGTGGATGCTGCGCTGGCTGGGCCACGACAAGGTGGCAGTGCTGGATGGCGGATTCGCTGGGTGGCAGCAACATGGGGGCAGCACCATTAGCGGGGTTAGTCACTACCCCGCAACGGTCTTTCAAAGCCACGAACAACCAGGCATCACCCTGGATGCGGACCAGGTGCAGCAAGGACTGGCAGCCAACGAGCTGCTACTTATCGACGTACGGGCCAGGCCACGCTACCGAGGTGAAACAGAACCCCTGGACAAGGTGGCTGGACATATACCCGGCGCCATCAATCTGCCCTTTGAAAAGAACCTGGATGCTCAAGGAACGTTCCTGCCCAGGGAGACCCTGGCAGAACAGTACAGGGAATTAATGGATGCCAACCCGGGAAAACAGCCCTGCTTCATGTGTGGCTCCGGGGTCACCGCCTGCCATGGACTTCTGGCCATGGAGGTCGCAGGAATCCACGGAGCCCGGCTCTATCCAGGCTCGTGGAGCGAGTGGATTACTGATCCAAACCGGGCGGTTGCAGTCGGCGACAGCCCGGACTGAAAGTTACTGCTTGACGCTATTTGGCCTGGGTCGCCAGTTCGCGTTCGCTGCGCGCGCCGAGTTTGCGCATGATCATGGCAGCCGGGCAAATACCGGTGAAGGACTGCTGAAACAGGTTCGCGCCAACAAATACCGTCAACCACATAAATCCGGGATGAACGAACTGGGTAAGCACAACCGAGAGCAGGACCATAAAGCCGGCGAAAGCGGCAACCATTCTTTCTAGTGACATTGGAAAATCCTCTGATCTCCGACACCAGGCACCATTTTATGCCTATCGGAAACCTGCGTTAGCAAATTAGTAGACTCTAATATAGCAAGCAGGTTACTTTAGATAATGCTAAATTGCCAGTGCGCACAAAAAGGAAGCTGGACTAATGCCGACCTCTAACATCACTCCCGAACAATTAGCGGAAATGCGTGAACATGCCCTGGACGCCACTACTTTGCTGAAAACCCTGGCCAATGAAATGCGCCTGAGCATCCTTTGCATGCTCTGCGAGGGAGAGATGTCAGTCAGCGAACTGAACAAGCAACTGGACCTGAGCCAGTCCGCCCTGTCACAGCACCTGGCGGTATTGCGCAGTAACAAAATCGTCAAGACGCGACGGGAATCCCAGGTAGTCTATTATCGACTCGGCGACGATAACGCCACCCGGATTATCCAGATCCTGCACGAGATTTATTGCCCCCGCCGGTAACCAGGTTAGCGGGACAGCGCGTAAACCAGGTCAACATAGCCTTTTTCAATCTCTGCCAACCCGGCGGCCTCAACCCCCGGCGCCGGCGCAATCAGCATGAATTCATTCGGCCCGTGAGCGCCGGTTCCCAACCCCAGGCCGGTAAACACCATGGGTAATTTCAGCCGTTCGGTGAACTGGTAAAAAGGCGCGCTGCCGGCCAGGCGAGGTTGCACTCTCACTGTGGCGCCGTAGCGATTGAACACACCGATTGCAGCCTTGACCAGGGGTGTCTCCACCGAGGTCTGGGAGGCTGGGTAAGAAGATTTGGTGACCATACTGATATCGGTAAAGCCCTGCTCGTCCAGGTAGCTGCGAATACTTGCCAGGGCCTGGTCGGGATCAATTCCTGGGGGCAACCGCGAATCCAGCTTGGCGGTGGCCACGTGGGGAAGAATGGTTTTCACGCCCTCTCCGGTATACCCGGACCACATGCCATCGATATTCAGACTGGGCGTGTACAAGTACTCCATCAGGGCTTCGCCACCAGTCTTGCCGTCCACCCAGCGGGCAACACCCAGTTGCTGCTTGATGCGATCCTCATCCCAGCTCTTGAGCATGCCGTTGACCAGGCTGTACTCCTCGTCGCTGGGCGGTCGCACCCCATCGTAATAACCGGGGACCCGGATGGTATTGCCGTCCTTGGTGGTCAGGCTGGCCAGGGCCTGGCTCAGACGCCACGCCGGCGCATCCACCACCGCTTTGTAAGAGCCATGGATCTCGTTGTTCATCGGCCCGCCATGTTCGCCGCCATGGGCCTCAAGTTCAAAATAGATAATCCCCTTTACGCCCAGGGAAAGGGTCAGGCCACCTTCGCGATCCTGGGAGTTAAACGGAAACAGGACTCCATCAGCGTGCTTCAGGCGTTCCTCGTACTTGTCGATGATCTGGGGATAATGAGGCGAGCCCAACTCCTCTTCACCCTCGGCGGCGACCATGATGTTCACCGGCAGCGTCCCGGTCACATCGATGATCGACTGCAATGCATTGAGCAGGGCACGCTCGGGACCCTTCTGGTTGGTGGCGCCACGAGCCATGAGCACGCTGCCCAGGTCATGATCCACCAGGGCACCATCGAACGGAGCAACCTGCCAGTCATCCGGATTCACCGGCTGCACGTCGTACATCATGTACAGCATCAGGGTCTTTTCGGCGCCGGCATCGTAGTAGCCCCAGACCCCGGGATGACCGTCCGTGGGCACCAGTTCTGCCTCGACAAAGCCCATGTCTTCCAGGTCCTGGCGCAGCAGTTCCGCCATTTCCAGCACCCCATTATTCTCGGCGCTGATGGACGGCTGGCGCACCCAGCGCTGCAGCTGGGCAACGTGGCTATCCAGGTTCTGGTCTATGTGGGCATACACTTCAGCGTGGTCGCCATCGTAGGCAGCGATGCTGGTGGGATCAAACGCCGGAACGTTCTTGATCTCGAATTGAGGGCGGACCGGCGCGTCGGCGGAGGCCGCTGACGGGGTCGATGTGGAATCTGTGCAGGCCGAGACAGCCAGGACAAGGACAGAATACAAAACCGGGCGAAGTGTGAAATTCATTGCGAGCTCCAGAATAGTTCTGCCGCAAGTGTACCCCACTCCGGCCTGTCTTTAATCGGCGCGAAATTGCCCCGGCTTTTACTCTTCGAAAATCTTTTCCGCCTGCTCCAGCGAGGCAAAATCGAAAAGGTTCATGTCCGCCAGCTGAGAGGGGGCGACATTTCGTATAGCCCGGAAAATCGTTTCCATGCGTCCCGGGCTGTCCTTCTCCCACTGGGCCAGCATGGCCTTGATGATCTTGCGCTGCAGGTTCGGCTGGGAGCCGCACAGGTTGCAGGGAATGATCGGGAATTCTCTGGCATTGGCGTAACGACTGATATCTCGCTCGGAGCTATAGGCCATGGGCCTGATCACCACGTGGCGCCCGTCATCAGAACGCAACTTGGGTGGCATGGCCTTCAATGTGCCGCCGTGGAAGAGATTCAGGAACAGGGTCTCGATGATGTCGTCGCGGTGATGACCCAGGGCAATCCGGGTAATACCGTTTTCCGCCGCCCAGGTGTACAGGGAGCCACGGCGCAATCGTGAACACAGGCTACAGGTGGTCTTGCCCTCGGGAATCACCCGCTTCACCACGCTGTAAGTGTCCTGTTCGATGATGTGGTAATCCACCCCGATGCTCTGCAGGTATTCCGGCAGGATGTGCTCCGGGAAACCCGGCTGCTTCTGGTCCAGGTTCACCGCGATCAACTCGAAGTTCACCGGCGCACTGCGCTGCAGTGACATCAGGATATCCAGCATGGCATAGGAGTCCTTGCCACCGGACAGGCAGACCATGATCCGGTCGCCCTCGCCGATCATCTTGTAATCGTCGATGGCCTTGCCCACCTGGCCACGCAGACGCGCCTGCAGCTTTTTAAAGGTGCTGGACGTGCGTTCGGTTTGTTCTGCAGTGGCGCTCAAGTGTGGGCTCTCCCTCTAAAGGAGCGCGATTCTGCCACGACTGGCCCAGGAAGTTGAGTCCGCCGTGAGGGTTTATTCATCATCCTGCGCTGGAATTCGGGGTTTGCGTGCCCGCAATTCATAGTACATGGATAGCATCAGGGCCAGTCCCAGGGGCTCAAGGACCATATTCAGCAGGCCGCCCAACACAATCTCGGCGAGTCCACCGGAAACTGAAAAGTCCCACCCAATGATTTCTGCCACCACCGCAGCGGGCACAACCAGCGCCGAAATAACCACCACAGCCGCCACGATAATCAACAACATAAACCCGAAGGCATACCACCATTGGCCTTCCACCAACCTGAAGCTGGCCTCCAGGGACTTGATAGGCCCCCGGCCTTCCAGCACCAGGTACATGGCGTAAAAACCGAAGGCGACCATCACGAAGACGCCCGGGACAATCAGCACGAAGATGCCAATAACGATACCTAATCCATACAACAGCGAGGCCAGGCAGAAGGGCAGGAACGCCCTCATGGCCACATTAAATTCGTCATCAATGTCCGCCAGCAAACCCCTGGCAATATTATCCAGACGGCGCAGCATGATCATCGTCAGCAGCATGCCCAGCAGGGTGCTGACAAAACTAAGCGCCAACATCCCAAAGGAGGCTCCTTCCAGCACTTCAGGATGACGTTCGGAATAGACGCTGAACCAGGTGTTGAGCAAGCCGGCGGCCAGGGCCAGCATCCACAAACTGGAAAATGCCGCCATGAAAAGCGACCAGCCGTTTTTAAAAACCCCGACCGTGCCCCGCGGCTCGGTAATCTGAAAACTCATGGGAACTCCTTGTTCGGGTGTCTTGGATGGACACCAGTCTGACCGACCCGAGCTGGCTTCTCAAGCAAGCCGACCTCGCAAAGATGACTGTCCAAGCCTGTACTGGATTGTCCGATGGCGCCTAGAATCGAAGTAAGAGGATCAATAATCCGGATGAACGCCGTGAACCAGATTGCCAACACCCCTGCACCACCGTATTACGCGGTGATATTTGCCAGCGTACGTCAGGAGTCCGATGAGAGCGCCTATCAACGCACTGCGGCGCGCATGATGGAACTGGCGGCAGGCCAGCCGGGATTCCTGGGGGTGGACAGCGCCCGCAGCGATGGCCTGGGCATCACCGTCTCCTACTGGCAGGACGAGGACGCCATCAAAGCCTGGAAGCACCAGGTCGAACATACCCAGGCCCAACGCATGGGACGTGAGAACTGGTACAGGGAATACAGTCTGCGGGTTGCCAGGGTGGAAAGGGCATACGGATTCCGCTCCACCGACTAGCTTTGCCCCGGCTGCGGCGCCTTGCCGGCAAGCGCTCTACCCGTCTTGGGGAAAGGGGATTTGCACCGCAATTAACCTCAAGGGATGCCCAATGACCCTATAATGTTAACCAGAGAATCCAACATCCAGATCTGTTTCACCAGGTCTGGTGTAACACCGCCCCCGAGAACAATCGGGCCAGGCTGTTAGGAAAAAGACAAATGGCAGACTATCAAACGCTCTTCAAAAAGATCGGAGATCTAACCGAAAGCGATCGCAAACAGATAACCGAACTTTATCTTTCCTACTTCGATGGCAGCAGTAAGGAACAGGTAATTTCGGACCTGGAGAAAAAGACCGAGATTTTATTGGTCTACTTCGAAGACGCCCTGGTTGGTTTTAGCACCCTGGAGCTATACGACTTTGAATGGGAAAACTCCCTGATCCAGGTACTTTATTCGGGCGACACCATCGTTGACCAGGCGCATTGGGGACAGCAGGCGCTGGCATTCGCCTGGATCGCCAATCTCGGCAAACTCAAGCGTGACAGGCCCGATGTCCCTTTGTACTGGTTTGTCATTCTGAAGGGACACAGGACATTTAAATTTCTTCCCGCCTTTGGCAAATCCTTTTATCCACACTGGTCCATAGACCGGTCTGACTTGAAGCCGTTGGTTGATGCTCTTGCCTCGCAAAAATTTGGCAGCGATTACAACCCGCAAACCGGAATAGTCGAATTCGCCGAATCAAGGGGGCATTTAAATCCTGACATCGCCTATCCAACAAAAAACGAAAAAGCCAAGGACTCCGTCCGTTTCTTCCTGGAGAAGAACCCCAACTACCTCCGTGGCCATGAACTCGTGTGCCTGTGCGAAATTTCCGAGCAGAACATGAAGCCACTTACAAAACGAATTTTCCGTCGGAGCGGTGTGTGACTTCCGCCTGGCGCCAGCTACACGCGCTAGGCAGTGGATTGAAAAACACAGGGGCTGTGGCCGGGCGCCAGGAAGCCTGGCTAATGAATTGCCTGCGCAGAAACAGCAGCTCTGAATACGGGCGGCGGCATAACTTTGACAAGATTGATTGTGTCGCAGAATTCCGTAATCAGATTCCCGTTATCTCCTATGACGACATCGCACCAGGCATTCAGAGAATGTACGACGGGGAAGCGGATGTGCTGTTTAGCGCTAAGCCGGTAGCCTTCGAACGCACGGGAGGAAGCACCAGCGGCAGCAAACTAATCCCCTACTCTCAGAACAGCCTGGAAGATTTTCAGGCGGCGCTATTGCCCTGGCTCGCAAACACCATCGAGCAATTTGGCATCACTTCCGGCAGCGGATATTTTTCGATAAGCCCGGCCACACGACAAGCCGAGATCTCTCCCGGCGGCATATCTGTCGGACTTCCCGATGGTGCGTACCTGGGCAGTGCCGCACTGGAACATTTTGCAGTGATTTCCTCAGTGCCTGCATGGGTGGGAGGTTTGTCCGAGCTCTCCCAGTGGCAACTGGCGACACTGTATTTCCTGTCAAGCCAGGAAGACCTGGCCTTGATATCCGTGTGGAGCCCCACCTTCCTACTCATGTTACTGGATGCGTTGGAACGCAGATCCGGCGAACTAGAAACACTGCTTTGTGACGGAGGCAGGCTAGCCGGGCAGGACCTGCCCCGGAACCCCGGCGCCCTGGCTCGATTTAGCCGATTCATTGCTAACCGCCGTACCGAAGTCCTCTGGCCGAATCTGAAGCTTGTGAGTTGCTGGTCTGAGGCCTCATCCAGGCCGTTCTTCGAGCAGCTCAGGCAACGACTCCCTCACGCAGCCTTCCAGGGAAAGGGACTGTTGTCGACCGAGGGCGTGGTCAGCGTACCGAACCGCGCCGGTCAGCCACTACTGGCTCTTGATAGCGGATTTTTCGAATTTATGGACGACCAGGGCAATTTACGTCTCGCCGGCGAGCTTGAAACGGGAAAGCCGTATGAAACCGTTATGACCACTTCCGGAGGGCTATATCGTTACCGCACCGGAGACTGGGTAATTTGTGAGGGATTCGCAAAAAATATTCCGATCTTTCGCTTTTCCGGCAGAAGAGGATTGACCTGCGACATGGTCGGTGAGAAGTTAACCGAGGACTTTGTGTTGTCTTGCCTGGAGGATATCCCGGGATTTCGAATACTGGTACCCGGGGCTGATACAACGCCCGGTTACGCGCTGGTGGTAGACAAACTGGATAATCATGAACCGGCCACATTGATAAGGCTGGTCGAAGCACGCCTCTCCAAAAACCCTCAATACGCCTTCGCAAGAAAACTCGGGCAATTGGACAAGCTGCTTTTGTATTCCGCCTCGCAGCCACTGGAGAAATACGTGGAACGTTTGGTAACAGCCGGTGCTCGCATCGGGGATGTAAAGGTAACGGCGCTGCGCCCTGAACCCGATTGGCTGGAAACCTTCTCGGGAACAGCCTTATGAAAATCGTTCTGATCTCACCGAAGGGCCCGCTATACAGGCATAAAGGCGGGATTTTCAAAAAGACCCTTCGCTATCAACCACTAACCCTTACCACCCTGGCAGCGCTGCTTCCAGCTGAACTGGATATCACCGTCGAACTCATCGACGAGGGTATCGAGGAAATCCCCGAGAGCCTGGATGCCGATCTGGTCGGCATGACCGTTATCACAGGTACCACCAAACGAGCCTACGCACTTGCGGAAAGATTCCGTGGTCGTGGAATTCCCGTGGTGCTAGGCGGGCCTCACGTGACCTTGATGCCGGAGGAGGCCTCGCAGCATGCAGACGCAATATGTATAGGTTATGCAGAGGACACCTGGCCGCAGTTGGTCCGAGACTTCGCCCAGGGACGGATGCAAAGCAGCTATCACCAGGGTCCACAGTTTTCCCTGCAAGAGTCACCTTTCCCTAAACGAGAGTTGTTCAACAAAAAACATTTCCTGACCCAGGCTGTATTCGAGGCCACTCGCTCATGTGCCCACGACTGCGAGTTTTGCGTGGCCCCCTCAGCATGGGGGCGCAAGCAATATCAACATCCTGTCAGCTGGATCATTGAAGACATAAAGCGGGTAGGACAAAAACGGATCCTGTTCATAGACCTGAACCTGGTCTCTGACACAAAGTACGCAAAGGAACTATTTACCGCCCTGGTTCCCCTGGGAGTCAGCTGGTTTGGTTTATCCACAGTATTGATTGCCCACGATCCGGAACTGATGGAGTTGATGGCGAGAAGCGGTTGCCGGGGTTTGCTGCTTGGCCTGGAAACCGTGTCCCAGGCCAATCTGAAAAACATGAAAAAGCCCTTCAATGCCTCGGTGGACTACAAGAGCCTCATCGGAGATTTGCATCAGCTCGGCATTTCAGTACAGGGATGTTTCGTATTCGGACTGGACCACGATACGCCTGATGTATTTGAGGCCACCTCAGAATTTGCGATAGATGCCGGAATCGACCTGCCGCGATTTTCGGTCCTGACGCCATTCCCGGGGACGCCTTTATACCGGCGACTGGAAGCCCAGGGAAGAATTTTTAGCAGGGACTGGGAGTTGTACGACGGGCAGCACGTGGTATTCCATCCACAGCTAATGAGTATCGACGAACTGGCCAAGGGTCATGAATACGCCTGGAAAAACACCTATCGATGGTCATCGATAGGTAGGCGACTCTGGAACGCGAAGAACTTTCAACCCCTGGGTTTCAGCGTCAATCTCGGCTACCGCTTCTATGCCCACAGTCTGCACAAGTTTTACAACTGTGACTGGCCTATCGATTCCATGATGAGAAAGGCCGCTCCGTCTATATCCAGGGCGACGGTTGAGCAGACCATCGCTATCGCTACCGAATCCAAGAACAAAGCACCATGCGGCTGACGATTATTCATCCGGCCATCGGGCACCGAATTGGCGAGCGTTATATTCGGAGCTGGCAAATGGAGCCTTTACCGGCTGCGGCAATTGCCGGCCTGACACCCGGAGACGTCGAGATTCGCTTCTATGACGACCGCATGGAAAAAATTCCCTATGACGAGCCCACAGATGCTGTAGCGATTTCGCTTGAGACCTACACCGCAAAACGGGTCTACCAAATTGCCAGTGAGTATCGGAAGCGGAACATACCGGTAATCGTTGGAGGCTTCCATGCCAGCCTGGTTCCTGAAGAAGCCGAAAGGTTTGCAGAATCTGTGATCGTGGGCGAGGCCGAGACAATCTGGCCAACCGTCATGGACGACTTGCGTCACGGCACCCTGAAGAAGCGCTACCAGGGATTTGAGCGACCGCTGCTCGAGCAGATCAGGCCAGACAGATCCATATTTCGCGGAAAGCGCTATTTACCTATCGGCCTGGTGGAAACAGGCAGGGGCTGCCGCTTCCCCTGTGAATTTTGCGCCATCCAGGCCTTCTTCGACCGGACTCATCGCACCCGCCCGGTAGACAACATTCTTGCCGAGCTTCAATCCCTGAAAAACAGCAGAAAGGTCTTCTTCTTCGTGGACGACAACTTCGCCGGAAACATGAAGGCAGCAAAACCACTGTTAACAGCGATGGCCCCGATGAACATTCGCTGGATCACCCAGATGAGCATCAACGCAGCCCACGACGAGGAATTCCTCGAACTGCTCTCGCGAAGTGGCTGCAAGGGAGTCTTGATCGGATTCGAATCCCTGGACCGGGAAACCCTGCGAGCGATGAAGAAGAACTTCAACGCAATGCGTGGTGGCTATGAAGTCGCCCTGAGGAATCTTAGAAAATACAACATTCGGGTCTACGGCACCTTTGTCTTCGGTTACGAGAACGACACCCACGCCACCTTTGAAAACACCGTGGACTTTGCTATCGAGCAGAGACTTTATATCGCTGCGTTTAACCACCTGACACCCTTTCCCGGGACGGCCTTGTACAAGCGCCTGCAGGACGAGGGGCGCTTGCGTTACGACGCATGGTGGCTGGACGATGGCTACCGCTATAACGACGTGCCCTTCAACCCCCTGGGACTGCAGCATGAAGACATCACCCGTCTGTGCGTTGAAAGTCGCCGGAAATTCTACTCTTGGGGAAGTATTCTTCGCCGGGGGTTCGAGAAAACCAATCGCAGCGACCCGTTCATGTTCCGAAATTTCTTCCCCATAAACCATATGCACAGGGCGGACGTGAGCAACCGGAATGGATATCCCCTGGGCGATGAAACCTGGCAGGGCGTGCTTGTCGAGGCGAGTCAATGAGCATTCTTGCGATCCCCATAGATGTCCCGGAAGACGGCTTTTGCGCAGGAGGCATCGTCTATCGGCAAGCCCGACGCGAGGATGACGAGTGCATTCGCAGCTTATTGCGAAACAATGACATGGATTCCTGGGTAAGGATGTCCCTGGAGCGAGAGCCATCGTTTTTCCTGGGCGAAAATTTAATGGGCGAATCCGTGGCGGTGCTTGCCCGTCGCTCAGACCCACCTCACGACGTGGTCGGCATGTATTCCATGGCTGCACGCAAGGCGCATGTTAACGGCCGCCCATCACAGGCCGGGTACCTGGGCGCACTGCGTGTGAACCCCGGGTACAGGCACAAGCTCCGGATATTAAAAAATGGCTTCGCCTCGGCGCGGGTACTGTCAGGAGTTGGAACGCTTCCCTTGTTTACCAGCCTGGCCAGCGAAAACCACGCCGCTCGCAGGCTGCTTGAAGCGAACCTGCGAGGCATGCCCAGGTATACCCCGATAGGTGAATTGGAGAGCCTGGGAATCTCCACTGCCCACGGCAAGAACACAGGATTGCTGCGGGCCGCTCAAGCGAAGGACATCCCGGCCCTGGTTGAATTTTTCAACCGCCACGCCGCCGCCTATCAGTTCTCCCCCGTCCTGGAGGAACAATGGCTGAAAAGCTTGTCAGGAGATATCGGCCTGGCCCTGGGCGACTTCCTGTTGCTGGAGGACGGAACAACACTACGTGGCTGCATCGCCATTTGGGACCAGCGGGCCTTCAAGCAAGTCGTCCCTCGCGGCTACCGTTTCCCCCTTAACTTTCTGCGGGCACCCTACAACCTCTACGCGAGACTCGCGGGGCACCTGGCGCTGCCCCGAATCGGCCGGCAACTGGAACAGGTTTTCCTCTCCTTTCTGGCCCTGGACAGCCAGGCTAAAGACAGCCTCGAGCAAGTCATCAGGGAAGCGTTGTTTCACGCCCGCAAAAAAGGCGCCAAAGCCGGCGTACTGGGTTTGTCCGTTGAGAATCCGCTGTACCGCCGCGTCAAAGAAAAATTTCACGCCAGTGTCTATCGAACCTGTATCGAAACTATCAGTTGGCCGGACAGTCCTGCGCTGCACCTGGATAAAAGGCCTCCCCAACCGGAAATAGGCTTGCTATGACGCTGCAGCGAATAACCCTTTTACGACCCAATATGGGCAACTACCGGTCCACCGACGGACTGCCGCCACTGTCCCTGGCTATTCTCGCCGCACGCACGCCGAAAGATATCGAGGTCACGTTCTACGATGACAAGGTAGAGGTGATTCCGGCGGACGATGAGCCAGATCTTGTCGCTATCACGGTTGAGACATTTACCGCTCATCGGGCCTATGAACTTGCCCGTCAATACCGTGAAAAAGGTGTTCCTGTCGTTATGGGCGGATATCACCCCACCTTCCTGCCGGAAGAAGCCCTGGAGCATGCAGACGCGATTGTCATCGGCGATGCCGAGGGCAGTTGGGAGCAATTAATCGAGGACTTCCAGAAGGGCTGCATGCAACGCAGCTACACCGGCGGCAATTCCCGACCGATCAATGATTTCGTTCTCGACCGCAGTATCTTCAAGGGGAAGAAATACCCCCCGGTTGAACTCGTGCAATATGGACGTGGCTGCAGATTTGCATGCGACTTCTGCTCTATTCGCACTTTTTACCAGGACAATATCCGGCAACGGGATGCGCAAAGCATAGTGGAAGAAATGGCTGGCTTTAGCCGGAACAGGCTGATCTTTTTTGTCGACGATAATCTGTTCAACTCGGTGAAAGCTCTGAACGCATTACTTGAGGCGATCGCGCCCCTGGGTTTGCGCTGGTCCTGCCAGATTAGTATCGATGTCGCCAAAGACGATAAATTGCTGGACCGGATGGCCGAGGCAGGCTGCGTGTTTGCCCTGGTAGGATTTGAATCCCTGTCTGAGCAGAATCTGCGACAAATGGGAAAGCGCTGGAACCGCGTCGCAGGAGATTACCTGAGCGTGGTGGACAAGTTTCACCAGCGGGGAATAGCCCTGTATGGAACATTCGTTTTTGGTTACGACGCCGACACGGCTGAAACCATTCAGCAAAGCCTGGATTTTGCGCTGGAAGCCAAGTTGGAAATCGCCAACTTCAACCCCCTGACCCCTACGCCCGGGTCTAATCTGTACAAGCGCCTGGAACAGGAAGGCCGCCTGCTAATACCGGAGTGGTGGACAAATAAAGACTACCGTTACGGCGACCCGATATTCACGCCAAGCAACATGACTTCCGACGAGTTCTCGGTAAAATGCTTTGAGGCAAAGAAAGCGTTTTATTCATGGAGATCCATTGCCTCCAGGGTCCTGGGTTCCAACGCTGGATTCGACCCCTTCCGCACTTCCATGGTCGGGTTGGCGAATGTTATTTCACGAAGAGAAATATACCGGAAACAATACCGGCCGCTAGGGAAATAGGCGCATGCACGTCAGCTTTATCAAACCGAATATAGGCAGAAGGGAACACAGCCTCTACGTGGATGAAGCCCGCATGGAACCGCTAATGCTCGGGGTGCTGGCGGGACTGACGCCGCCGGATGTCGAGGTTGTCCTGCACGACGACAGGATGGAAAGCATTCCCTACGACAAGCCCACAGACCTGGTGGCTATCACGGTGGAAACCTATACCGCCAGGAGAGCCTACGAAATCGCTGACGAATACCGCGAACGTGGCGTACCGGTGATTCTCGGCGGAATGCACGTGACACTCTTACCTGAAGAATGTGCCGCCCATGCAGACAGCCTGTTCCTGGGGGATGCCGAAACATTGTGGAGCCAGGTGATAGAGGACCTGAAAAATGGTGGTCTCAAAAAGCTCTACGACGGCCCTCCCGGAATAGGACAAATTGGTGGCGTCTTGCCCAGGCGCGAAATCTTCAAGGGTAAGGGATACCTGCCCATGGCCTTGATGCAGTATTCCCGAGGGTGTCGGTTTGCCTGCAGTTTCTGCGCGGTCAGTGAGTACTTCGACAAAAAGCACTACATCCGCAGAATAGATGAAGTGCTGGCGGAAATTGACGCCCAGGACCGAAAGTTCATCTTCTTCGTGGATGACAATATCGGCTCAGACAGGAAAGCGCTGAAAGAACTTTGCCGGGAACTGATTCCGATGAAGATTCACTGGTTCAGCCAGGCCAGCCTGGACCTGACCCGGGACGCGGAAATCATGAAGCTCATGGCGGACAGCGGAAACGTGGGAAATGTCACCGGATTCGAGTCTATAACCCACGCCAGTCTCAAGGAATCCAAGAAGTCGCCAAACATCGGTCAATTTACCAACTACCAGCGGGAGATCCAGGTGCTGCGTGAATATGGCATGCAGACCTGGGCCGCATTCACCCTGGGCTACGACCACGACACCTATGAGTCCATCATGGCGACCATGAAATTCGCGCTAAAAAACCGCTTCACCTTCGCCGCTTTTAATATCCTGATGCCTTACCCCAATACGCCGCTGTATAGAAAACTCGAACAGCAAGGTCGACTGCTATTTGATGGCAAGTGGTGGCTACATCCCGAATACCGATTCAACCAGGCCGCGTACACCCCTGTCGAGATGAGCGCCGACCAGCTGACAGAAGCCTGCCATGAGGCGAGGAAGCGGTTTAACACCATCCCGTCACTGATCTATCGATTCTCCGATATCAAGACCAATCTCAAGACACTGTGGAGCGTTGCTGCGTACTGGCGATACACAACCTTGTTCCGCAAGGAAGTGTATAAAAAGCACGGCATGCGATTCGGCCTGAAATGAAGAAAATGGCCTTCGAATGGTATCAGTACGCAGCGCCGGTCATCCTGACGCCGCTGTCGTTCCTGCTCTGGTGGAATACCTATGAAGGAAACATCTGGCTCACCCTGAACGCCTGGCTAATTCCGATCATTTACGCCTACATTGTTCCCGGGGTCGGAACGAATGTGCTGAAGGTCTGGGAATTCGACACCAGAATCCGCCTGGGCAGATTCCGGCCCCACCATGGCTTCGTTTTTGGAAGCGCCACGGCCTCAATCGCCTGGCTGGCTCACCTGCACATGGCCAGCGATCTAACGGATATACTGATAACCAGCTTCATATTCGCAGCCGTGCTTGGCCTGTGTAACGTCCTGTACGATGTGAAGGCACTGGATTCGGGGATTCTTCGAGTCTATAACCAACCCTGGGCCGACGGCATGGACTCCAGGGCGATTGCGATGGATTACGGGCCGTGGTTTTTCGGCGGATTCGGCCTGGTTTACGGCGCTGGCGTCGGGGTCTCTGAACGGCTTGCCATGCTGGGCAAACTTGATGGCATGACCTTCGCCTGGCTATTCCCATTGATACTGGTATTGGCCATCGCATTGCCGGTATGGGGCTACCGCCGACGTTCATACAGGGTACACGGCCATTCAGGTTGCCGCCCAATTGAGAGGAGTCAGTCAATATGACGCCTGAACGCATGCAATATCCTATCGTTGAGAAGATCAACATATTGCTGTTTATCGCGGTGATGCCCGCCATCTGGGGGTTACTTTGGCTGGGTTCTCATGCGGCCCTACCCTGGGCTCTGCTGGCAGCAGTAACCTTTTCACTGGTGAACCACCTGCCGTTTTCGTTGATGCATGAAGCCGTGCACGGCGTATTTTCCAAAAACAAGACCCGCAATGATTTTTTCGGCGCGCTGGCCGGCGCAGTATTTCCGACATCTTTCTTCTTGCAAAGGTTTGCCCACCTTGGACACCACCGCCGCAACCGAACCGATGAAGAACTCTACGACTATTATCTTCCGACCCAGTCCAGGCGCTTGAAGAATTTCAACCTGTACGCGGGCAATCTTTTTGGCCTCTACTGGTTTTGCATACCCTTCGGCACCCTGGTCTACCTCATGTCGCCGTGGCTATATTCATCGAAATGGTTTATCCAGGGACCAGCCAGGGTGCTGGGCTTCGAGCCCTACGTGAGGGAAATCGCAAAGCTGCCCAAGTTCCGGATCTGGATCGAGTGCCTGCTGGCCGTGTCTTACCAGGTGCTGGTCTGGCTAGCTCTGGATCTGAACTGGCAGGGCTGGCTACTGTGTTACGGGGCGTTTGCCCTGCACTGGTCGGCCTTGCAGTATGTTGATCACGCATGGAGTCCGCGCGACATCATAAACGGGGCGTGGAACTTGAAAGTGCTGCCTGTCACCAGCTTCTTTGCACTCAACTACCATTACCACCTGGCACACCATCGACACCCACAGGTGCCCTGGTTGTATTTGCCAAAGCTGGTGGAAGCAGACGACCCAAGGCCCACCTTCTGGAGCATTTACTTCCGTCTATGGGGAGGGACAAGACCTGCGCCTCCAATGGTTGGTGGCACAGACCCTTTATCCAGGTAACTCCCCGGGCCCTGCGTCAGGCTGATGCCTTCTTGCGCCTCATGAAGAGGAAGCTGATCAACCATCCCAATATCAAGCCGACCAGCGCGCCACCCGCAGCAAACGTCATTAACGCCGACTCCGCCTTCGCCAGGATTGGGTTATCCAGGAAATTGGTGCCTATGTGCAAAGACAGGATACGCCACTGGCCATCGCTATCTTTCATCACCGTGGCCGTCCAGCGAGTGGTCATGTCAAAATACCGCCCATCCGCCAGCACGTACTTTTCGTCGCCAGTACCACGAACAATTCCGTAAGTCTTGTCGCCATAGAGCTCTGTGGTCGCATCAGGAGTCAGGGTAATTTCGAGGGTCTTGAGATAACCGTCTTCCCCAAACCATTTTTCAAAATACCCGGTGATTTCCGAGCGCTCTGAAATAACCTCCTGATTGATGGTCGTGACCCGGAGATTCTCGACGAAGTAGGGCTCCAGGTCGGAGTACCTTCTCTCATTGATTGCCTGCTCCATTCCCTGGAGAAGAGCCCTGAGTTCCTGGTGAATCGCGTGATCAGCCTCCTCAGCAGGAAGGGCTGTATTGCTCACCAAAAGAAAAGCTAACATCAATATATATCTAATCATCTCGCTCTCTTTCTTTGATTCGGTTACGAAGCAAAAAGGCCACTGCCAAACCCGCGATGACATCTATCAAGTGGTGCTGGTGCACCAGCAAGGTAGACGCGCAAATTACCAATAGCCACCCATACCAAAATACGTTGTTCGACCGGGATTTCGACGCCCCGGAAAGTGCCAGCAGGATCAGCGCACTGAATACAACATGCAGGGACGGAACCATGTTGTGCGGCATGTCTATCGAAAAAAGGTTCGCATAAAGCGGCCCAAATATCCCGTCCTCTGGCACAGCCCTGACAAAGCCGAGTTTTGCCGGCAATAAGATAAATACCAGGCCGGATATGATCGTACCCGCGATTAACTGCTTGCCCAGCGCGGTCAATTGAGCCACGTTTAGAAAGAACGGCGGCAATGCAAACAACACGTACATGGAAAGATAGGCCAGCATGAATTGCGGAACGAACGGCACAGCCAGTTCCACCGGCAGATAGAGATTAAAGTACTCACCCCGGAGGGAGGTCAGCCAGTTGCAGGTGGGGTAAACAGAGAAAAACGCAACGCCGACCCAGACAGCCCAGAAGGCATATGTTTTCCAAACGTTGGTTGATTTCTCAATGGGCATATCCCACATCGTAGGACCCTTTTTCCTACTTTGCCAATCCTGTCCTGGAGTTGGCGGAGATCTGGTGGCTAGCCCACTGCCTCATCTGCCATGAAACGCATGCTGATACGCAAGCCAGGGTTCACGTTCTCCAGTTCCAGCCTCGCACCGTGCATACCGGCCACAGCCTGAACCAGGGATAGCCCAAGCCCGCTTCCTGATATTTTCGCCGAGTCGGCACCCCGGAAAAAACGCCCGGTTACCCTCTGTCGGTCTTCTTCACTCAAACCCGGGCCCTGGTCGGTGACGCTCAGGAATATCGAGCGTTGGTCCTTGCCGACCTGCAATTTCACTTCCCCTGTGCTGGCATATTTCAGTGCGTTGTCGATAAGATTGATCAGGGCCTGGAACAACAAGTCCCTGTCCCCATTCAGGATGACGGGTGAGCCTTCATAACTCAGCGTCACTCCCTGGTCTTCGGCGCTGGCCTGGTACAACTCACAGGCGTCGGCAGCCA
>CAKZML010000139.1 GCA_937128475.1 uncultured Chromatiales bacterium | reverse complement strand
ATTCCCGTAATCCTGTCCGGCGGCGCCGGCACCCGACTCTGGCCGCTTTCTCGCGAGCTCTATCCCAAGCAGTTGCTCCCCCTGGTGGGCGAGAAGACCATGCTGCAGGACACCGTGCTCAGGATGCGGGGTCTGGAACCCCACACCAACCCGATCATCGTCTGCAATGACGAGCATCGATTCCTGGTGGCCGAGCAAATGCGTGCCCTGGATATTCGCCCCGCTGCCGTGATCCTGGAACCGGTGGGTCGCAATACCGCCCCGGCCGTGGCCCTGGCCGCTATCCGGGCCCTGGAAAGCGATGCTGCCGGTGATGCGGATCCAGTGCTGCTGGTGCTGCCTGCTGATCACGTGATTCCTGATAAGGAAGCCTTTCACAAAGCTATCCACGCGGCTCACTCGGCTGCCCTGAATGATCGCCTGGTGACCTTCGGCGTGGTGCCCACGAGTCCCGAGACCGGCTACGGCTATATCAAGGCAGTGGGCGAGGGCGAGGTTCGCGGTGTCGAGCAGTTCGTCGAGAAGCCTGCGAAGGACGTTGCCGAGCAATACCTGGCCTCGGGCGACTACCTGTGGAATTCGGGCATGTTCATGTTCAAGGCCTCGGCTTACCTGAGAGTGCTACGTAAGTACGCGCCGGAGATCTACGAGTCCTGTGCCGCGGCCATGGCCAATGCCAAGTCCGACCTGGATTTCCTGCGGCCGGCGGAAGATGACTTCAAGGCCTGCCGTTCTGACTCCATCGATTACGCGGTGATGGAGAAGACCCGCAGCGCCAGCGTGGTGGCACTGGATGCCGGCTGGAGCGACGTGGGTTCCTGGGCATCCCTGCATGATGCCTGCGAGAAAGACGAGAACGACAATGTACTCAAGGGCGACGTGCTAACCCACGACACCCGTAACTGCTACGTCTATGCCGAGAGCCGCCTGGTGGCCACCGTGGGTCTGGAAGACCACGTGGTGGTGGAGACCAAGGACGCGGTGATGGTGGCCAAGCGTGAGCATGGCCAGGACGTGAAGAAGATTGCCGCACAGTTCAAGGCCGCCGGCCGTCCCGAGGCGACCCTGCATCGGCAGGTGTTCCGTCCCTGGGGTTCCTACGATGGCGTGGACCATGGCGACAGTTTCCAGGTCAAGCGTCTGATCGTGAATCCCGGCGCCGTCCTGTCCCTGCAGATGCATCACCACCGTGCCGAGCACTGGATCGTGGTGCATGGCACCGCCAAGGTGACCCGTGATAACGAGGTCTACCTGGTGCATGAAAACGAATCCACCTACCTGCCCAAGGGTGCCGTGCATCGCCTGGAGAACCCCGGCAAGTTGCCCCTGCACGTAATCGAAGTGCAGTCCGGTTCCTACCTGGGCGAGGACGATATCGTCCGCTTCGAGGACACCTACGGACGAGTGGGCAAAGACGACGACGCCGAGGACAAGACGGAAAGTTAATTAGGGACAGTCACCTATTAAAGGGGCAGTTCTAAAATTAGGGACAGTCACCAATTTAAGGGGGCAGTTGTTTAATTGGTGACTGTCACCAATTTTTAGGCGCCTTAATTACCTGGCAACGCGCTCACGGGATAACGTTTCAGGTTTTGAAAACCCTGGCTTCCGTGAGGTCGCTGGCTTTACGCCCAACGTCGGTGGAGATGGATCTGACAACCAGAAGAACGCTGTCTGAGTGAGATGTCCAGAAATCGGCACAATACTTGCTTTTATACTAGGGAACGAGGATCGGCATACAGGCGATTCAAGATTAATCAATGACTTGCGAATGATTTGAAATGTAGTCTCCGGGGCTGGATCCAATCCTCCGGAGCCCGAAAAGCAAATCGCCACGCAGTTTGAACAAGGGAACGTGCACCGTGGAAAAGATCAACATTACGTGTTTCA
>CAKZML010000138.1 GCA_937128475.1 uncultured Chromatiales bacterium | reverse complement strand
GCGGTGGAGATCCCTGAAGAGCCCGGCAGTTTCCTGCACTTTTGCGAAACCCTGGGTCAGCGAGTGGTCACCGAATTCAACTATCGTTATGGGGACAACAGCCAGGCACGAATCTTCGTGGGCATCCAGTTGCAGCATGGAATCCGAGAACGCGAGCAGGTGTTAAAACACCTTCGGGACTCAGGCTTCAATACACTGGACATGAGCGACAACGAATTGGCCAAGCTGCATGTAAGACACATGGTCGGCGGGTCTGGACCCAGCCTGGAAGACGAACACCTGTTCCGGTTCGAGTTTCCCGAGCGCCCCGGCGCGCTGATGAATTTCCTCAAGGCCGTTGGCAGCAAGTGGAATATCAGCCTCTTCCATTACCGTAATCACGGATCCGATTACGGTCGCGTGCTGGCCGGCGTGCAGGTACCGGAGCAGGACTGGGAAGAATTCGAGCAGCATCTTTCTGAACTGGGTTTCGCTTACTGGGAAGAAACCGACAACCCTGCCTACCGGATGTTCCTGGGCCCGAAAGACTGAATCAGTGCACCAGCTGGGGCATGCGCGGCGTGAACGCCCGGTGTTCAATATGACCGTCTGTGATTCGAATCGCCGAGCTTTCGGGAATCTCCTCCCAGTAATCATCCAGGTGGGTAAAAGGTTCTGAGACCACCGCCACCGAATGCTTGTCAAACCTGGCAGCCATGGGGTTCAACTCTTGCAGGGCATCCCGGCTCTTACTGTGGAATAGAGAGCGCGAGTCTTTTTTGGTCGAATAGCGTATCGCATACAGATCGTGGCCATTGCTTAGCCCAACAGTCATCTGCATTGCGTTGGCGATCGCATTTTCTTCCGCCAGGTACTCAACCAGACCGGTCATTAATTCAAAAGCACCCAGGGGGTCTTGCTCAAGGCCAAACCCGGCCGCCAGGAAAAACATCAACTCCGAATCGGTCGTCCCGCGGATGTGATTGAACAACTCCGGTTTCACTTCCAGCATCAGGCGTCGACGGATCATTTCGAAATGCTGGATCAGGCCGTTGTGTACAAAGCACCATTTCCCATGACGAAACGGATGGCAATTGCTACGTTGAATTTCGGAACCGGTTGCCGCCCTGACATGGGCAAGGAATACCGAGCAACTGATCTGCTTCGCCAGGTCATGCAGGTTGTCATCATTCCAGGCAGGACGTATGGCCCGGTAAAGTCCTGGCAAATCGCGATTCTTGTACCAGGCTAATCCAAAGCCATCACCATTGGTGCGGGAATCGCTGCGCCGGGCATCACGGCTTTGCTGGATCAGGGAGTACTCTGTCTTGAACAGCAGTTCGTCCAGGAATACTTCGGTTCCCTTGTAGGCCATCCAGCGACACATAGCGTTCCTCCTGGTTTCGCCAATCCAGGCAAACCGGAGGACACCATTGCTATACGGCGGGACTAGTCAGCGCGTCCTATGCGCTGCCTGGCCATGGCGTCAGCAACCCTGTTGGTGCATAGCCCCTGGCTTTCTGCTGCCTGGAAAATCTCGGTCAGACGGCCACCAATTTCTTCAAGCTTGGCCATCACTTCATTCTCGTCACCCAGATTCAGATACTCGTAGGCCACATTGATAATGCCGCCTGCGTTAATCACATAATCCGGAGCGTAAAGAATCCCCATTTCGTTCAGGGTGTCGCCATCCTCATCCGTGGCCAACTGGTTGTTGGCGCCGCCGGCGATGATGGTCACATTCAACTTGGGAATGGTGTTCTCATCCAGGATACCGCCCAGGGCGCAGGGCGCCAGGACATCGGCTTTCTGGGAAAGAATCTCGTCGCTGGCCACTGCTACCGCAGCGAACTCATCCACCGCACGCTTCACAGACTCAGCATTGATATCGGCAACAATCAGCTTGGCGCCTGCACCGTGCAGATCCTTGCACAAGTAGTAACCCACGTTGCCGACACCCTGGACAGCAACCGTCAGGCCCTCAAGATCGTTGCGACCCAGTTTGTGGGCAACTGCGGCCTTGATGCCGTGGAAAATGCCACGCGCGGTCTTGGGAGAAGGATCTCCGCCAGCGCTTCCGCTCTCATGAGGCAGGCCACTAACGAACTGGGTGCGGGTTGCAACCACTTCCATATCCGAGACGTTGATGCCCACGTCCTCGGCGGTAATGTACTCGCCACCCTGGGACTCGACCAGGTCTCCAAGAGCCTGGAACAGCGCTTCGGACTTATCCTTGCGCGAGTCACCGATAATCACGGCCTTGCCGCCGCCCATGGGCAAACCGGCCATGGCATTCTTGTAGCTCATGCCACGTGATAAGCGCAGAACGTCCTTGATGGCTTCATCATCCGATGCATACGACCACATCCGGCAACCACCGGCGGCCGGTCCCAATGCGGTGGAATGGACGGCAATAATGGCCTTCAGACCACTCTCGGGGTCGCTGCAAAATACCACGCGCTCGTGGTCATCAAACGACATGTGCTGGAAAACGCTCAAGGTGGCCTCCGGTACTTCGGCATAGAGATTTTGAATGCCGGTATTGTACTAGAAATAGACGCTCTTGAAGCGATTCAAGGGAAGGTTTTTCGCCTCAAATCCCCATATCCAGGCCCAGCCTTTTACGTGCCGGCGCGGAAAATGGATCGGTCACCTCGGCGCTCTCGCCATGTGCGGAGGAAAACAGGGCCCAGGCCACGCTAAGACAGTCCACAATGGTGCACCAGGTGGCCAAGTCCTCTCGATGAGGCTTGTTTTGCAGTTTGCCGGCATAGCTGCACCACAAGGCTTCTGTCTCATCCTCATCCAGGCCGTGGTAACAAACCAGGGTTGCCAGGTCGATCAACGGCGCACCGCCATTGGCAAATTCCCAGTCAATGAACCGGGTACTGCGCCCCTGGACGATATTTCCACACCACATATCGTAGTGGCATAGCACCACTTCGCTGCTATGCAGACGCCCCATGGCACCAGTCACGATTTCCATCAACCGCGCGCGCAGTACCGGGTCGGCATTGAGCAGATAAATCTCCACCGTACTCACAGGATCACAAACCGTTCCCGGGGGTTTGTTGCTGTGCAGCCTGGCCAGCGAGTCGGTCAGGGCATCCAGGGCGCCAGTCTCGGTCAGCATGTCTCGAGACCAGACTTCCCCTGGCAGGTACTCGTAAACGATGAACAACTGGTCCTCGTCATACAGCACCGGAGAAGGCGCCAGCCCGCTCCCGTCCAGCAGCTTCAGCACATTGAACTCACGGCCCAGGTCACGAATACCGTCAGGATGACCTCCCCGCCTGACCATGTA
>CAKZML010000137.1 GCA_937128475.1 uncultured Chromatiales bacterium | reverse complement strand
CAGGAGCAGATGCTTTGTCACCGCCCGGGTGATCCCCGCGCTAACCGTGAATACCGGTTTGTTTCTCCTGATGGGGTGGTTGGAGCTATCCTCCAATTGCCGACTGAAAATGTTTTCCGGCCAATCGTGTACCTGCCCGAAAAGCAGCTACTGGTGCTGACTGAACTCTGGCAAGGCCTGTGGTCAAGAAAAGTCCGGTACGGCGTATGGATTTACGAACTTGATTCGGGTGAGAGTTATCGGCTCGCAAAGGATCAGTACCTGGGGGATCACGTGGTGCTCAAGTCGCTTTGACCCAACGTATGCACGCCATATAAAAAAAGGGGTCCCACATGGGACCCCTTTTCGTTCGGCCTTGGCCGAATTCAGCTTGTTGGCCTGGGCACTACAAGCTACCGCATACCTCGCCCGTGAAGTTATCCAGGCTGCTATGGGTCACGCTGGTTGTGCAGAATGTCAGGGAAATCCCGCCCTTGGCTGTGCCACTGGTAGTGATCGTCACAGAACCCGAGCCATTGGTTGTTCCGCTTCCTGACTCGTTAATGCTCCCAGTGAAGTTGCCGGCTACCGTTGCACCCTGCAGCAAGTTACCCAGGCCATCGCTGATCACGACCACCGCCTGTCCTGCCTTGGCTCCTTTTCCTGCGTTCACGGTGGTCACAGTCACCGAATCAACCGTTATCGCCGCAGTGCCGCCACCACCGCTTTGTGTCGTGGCGCTGGCGGTATTGGAGTCCGCTGAGGATCCGTTGCCGTTAAAGGCCTTGACCTGGTACGTGTAGGTGGTGGCTGCCGCCAACCCTGAATTCGAGTAGCTCGTTGTATCTGGTGGCACCGAGGTCAGGGTGGCGAATGTAGTCCCGTCAGTCGACCGTTCGATGCTGAAACCCGATTCATCGGTTGAGTTGTCGTTCCAGCTAAGATTGATCTGGCTGCTAGATACTGCGCTGGCTGCCAGCGAACTAGGGGCAGCCGGCGGATCACCCGGGCCGTTCAGTGCATAATGCTCCGAATAACTGAAACCTGCAGGGAAGGTTGGTGCAGGGGTTCCGCCAATAACGTCCATCCAGCCCATCGCTCCCTGGTCTTCATGGGCGAGGATATGGCAATGCATGATGGTACGGCCGTCATAGACTTCCGCAGTGACCGGGTTCAGGTCGAAACGAACCTTGCAGTTGGTGGCGATGACATCGTAATACTCACCACCTTCATACTCGCTACAATCGGTGAGCATCTGCATGTGATAGATGTGCAGGTGAAATGGATGCTGGGTTGCCCCCTTTACCGTCCATTCCTGCAGGCTGTCCGCGGGCAGGGTAAAGGTCGGCACGTTGGCGTCGAACTTTGAGCCGTTGATGGTGCGTGCCCCCATGCTTACGGTCTCAAAATTCCCGGGAGTTTCCCCACGCAGGTCTCTCAGGTAGTCAGGCCGGATTGAATCCCAGGTAGAAGTGCCGTCAGCGGCATAGGGATGAGCATCGGAGGCGGGTAACGAGTTATCGGCAAACACGTTGGCCACCACCTGGCCGGCGATGGAAATGGTT
>CAKZML010000136.1 GCA_937128475.1 uncultured Chromatiales bacterium | reverse complement strand
TTCTATTTTCTGTGTGTTCAATGGGTTGTCCGGGCGGCCTGCAGGCCTTGAATAGAAAGAGGAAGTGTATACCGTCTCGGAGTTAGGGGGACAGGTACCTTAATCCCCTCAAATTAGGGACAGGCACTAATTTAAATCGGTGCCTGTCCCCAATTTTTGCGACAGAATCGATTAGACTCGGACCGAAAGAGGGAGGGCAGCATGACGAACGATCATAATAATTGCCGGGTCAGGGAAGGCGACACCGTTAAGCTCAGCGAGTGGCCGACGCTCATCGAGCCGGTTTACAAATCGAAGAAGCAATACCACAAATTGCTACGCAAGCAGATCCGCGAGCTCAGTGATCTGCAGAATATGCTGTATGCGCACAACCGTCATTCAGTGCTGCTGATTTTCCAGGCCATGGACGCGGCAGGAAAGGATGGCGCGATTCGCCACGTTATGTCGGGCATCAATCCCCATGGCTGCCAGGTGTTCAGTTTCAAGCAACCCAGTGCCACGGAACTGGACCACGATTTCCTGTGGCGGACCACCAAGTGTCTGCCGGAACGGGGCAGGATAGGAATTTTTAATCGCTCCTATTACGAAGAAGTCCTGGTGGTGAAAGTGCACCCGGAGATTCTTCTTCACCAGCGACTGCCCGAGGGCGTTACCGACCCCGAGGCTGTCTGGTCACATCGCTATCGCTCAATCGTGGACCTGGAAAAACATCTGCATGCCAATGGCACCCGGGTGATTAAATTTTTCCTGCACTTGTCCGAGGAAGAGCAACGGCAGCGCTTCCTGAGCCGCATCGACAAGCCGGAGAAGAACTGGAAGTTCAGCCAGGCGGACGTGAAGGAAAGAAAGTACTGGAAGAATTACATGCATGCCTACGAGGACTGCCTGAATGCGACCAGTACCGAAGACTCGCCCTGGTATGTCATCCCCGCCGATGACAAGCGTAACGCCCGACTGCTTATTTCCAGGGTGATACTCGATACCTTCAGGTCGCTGGATATGCACTATCCCCAGGTCGACGACAAGCGGCGCGAAGAATTGCTGTCCATCCGCGAGCAGTTGATGGTTGAGGGGCCAGACGAGGAGTAACGCCATTTGGTAAGCGCTGGTTTATGATGGCGCCACGACAGTAGCCCGTCCGGGCAGTGAACCCGGACTTTATTTCAAGACTCGCCGGGTCCAGGCGGGCAGGGAGTTGAACCCATGTTATTTAACCGACTTGCAGGCTCATTACATCGCCAGGATTGGCCATCGGTCTTCGTGGAACTGGGGATTGTGGTCGTCGGTATCCTGCTGGCCCTGCAGGTCGAAAACTGGAACCAGGACCGCCGCGAGGTGGCCGAGGCCGCTGTATGGCGTGAGCAGATCATCGAAGACCTGAAGCAAACCCGGTTCGAAATGAATGCGCGCCTGAACTACAATGCCCAGGCGCTGGAATTTGCCAAGCAAGCATTGGCGGGACTACAAGCCAGCGATCCAGTGGATGTAAATGAAGCCTGGCGCGTTGTTCGCGGAGCCTTTCAGGCCAGTCAGATTTCACCTTTCCAACTCACCGGGGCGACCTTCCGCGAAGTGCAAAACGCAGGTGGGCTGCGACGGGTCGCGGACCCGGTGACCTTGAGAGCGCTGACCCATCTGTATGACGTTAGTGCATATGACTTCGAGCTCGTCTCTGGAGGCCTGCCTCCTTATCGTGATCTGATACGCCAGCTCACGCCCTGGTCCCTTCAGGATTATATATGGGGTGCCGGGTGCCAGCTGCGGGTCAATGACCACACTGGCGCTTACGAGACTCTCGTTGATTGCGACAAACCCGATCTTGACCTGGCTATATTTCAAGCGTTGGAAGAGTTTCGTGCCTATCCCGAACTCGTTCCCCAGTTACGCGGCAGGATGTCGCAACTTCGGGTTGCCGCTAATTCCATGGGTAGTCAGATCGCCGCAATCGATAGTCTGATTATCATGCTGGAAGGCAGTCAAGTGAATTAAGGTACCTGTCCCCCGAGATTCCTGATTTTTCGATTTTAGATATGCATCACAGAATTGTGGGATGGACAGGGTTATGTTCAACCCATGAAAGCTGTAATCCTCTCATCAGTCCTGATCTTTCTTGCTTGCACCGGCCTTGCCAACGCCGACGGAAACTACGTTTACAAGTTCCGCGCCGCTGATGGCCAGTGGGTAATCCAGGATGCGCCACCCCCGGCAGATGCTACCGAAGCGATCATGATCGATCCCCGTTCAGGTCGCGTTTACCGGTATCAGCCCGGGTTGGCTCAGTACCTGGATGCCGCCAAGCCCGCTGGCCAACAGCCCGCGGCCCGTAAGGACGCTCAGTAAGCCCCTGGGTCATGCGCAGGGCTTCTCCCACCCCGGTCAACGGGGCGTGCGCCGCTTTCACTCCTGAATAGAATCAATGGCACCCGGGCTGGTCCCGAGTATGCCGACTATCGATTAATTGGGGACAGGCACTAATTAAAATGGGTGCCTGTCCCCAATTAATTGCGAGTGAGGGTTCCCGGGGCGGCTGGGTTCAGCGCAGTGATTGTTTGCCTCTTCTTGCCAATTCCTATTCAATAAATACCCAGGGGCCACGTTTAGGGACGCAAGGGAGTACGAAGCGCATGGATGAAAAGCTGTATCGACGGGGGCTGGGTGCGATCGCTTTGTTGGGCGGATTGCTTGGCCTCGCGGCGTGCTCCTCCATGGGGCCACAGGCGCTGCCCGAAGAGACTGCACTGCCCAGGGCGGAGACCCGGTACTGGCACGAGATCGCCGCCGTTCACCCGGATGACTGGTACCACGTGCTCAATTCCGGCGAGGAGGCGTTGGACTGGCGACTGCGGGCCATGGACAGCGCCACGGTCTCCATCGACATGGAAACCTTCCTCTGGAAACCCGACACCAGCGGCACCCAGGTTGTCGCCAGACTGCTGGCGGCGGCGGACCGGGGCGTACGTGTGCGGGTGATGCTGGACGATTCGTTCACCATGCACGAGGACCTGTTCCTGCATGCCCTGGATGAGCATCCCAACATCGAGTACCGCATCTACAATCCTTTCAAGCATCGACAGGACAACGCGGTGCTGCGTCAGTTATTCAACCTGGGCGACTTTTCCCGGGTCAATCACCGTATGCACAACAAGGCCCTGGTGGTGGACGGCCAGGCGGCCATCGTGGGCGGACGCAACATCGCGGACGAGTATTTTGGTTTTGACGAGAGCTTCAACTTCCGTGACATGGAAGTGCTCACCATGGGCAGCGGCGTGACCGGTGTGGTCGCTCACTTCGACAAGTACTGGAACAGCGGTTGGGCGATTCCGATTGGGGATGTTGTTAAGGCCCGGGATGGGGCGCCGGGTCTGGAGCAGGCTCGGGCCTGGGTCGCCGATAAGGTGGGCACGTTGCCGCCCCGGGACCCGCTGCAGATGGAACTACAGTGGATGGCCACCGCCGTTAACGCCCACCCGGGTGTTTCCACCTTCCATTCCGATCAGCCGCCCCACGAAGATCCGGCGGCCATGGAGGAGGCGCCCAACCAGCTGGCCGGGGTGCTGATGGCCCTGATCGACGAGGCTGACACCGAGGTCACACTGATCTCCGCCTACCTGATTCCCACACCGGAATTCGAGGCCGCCATCGAGCGGGCCGAGAAGCGGGGCGTGCAGGTACGCATCCTGACCAATTCCCTGCGTTCGAATAACCACCTGTCCGCCCATAGCGCCTACGCCGGTCATATCCAGCGACTGGTGGCCCACGGCGCGGATCTGCACGAGGTGCATGTGGAGGCCATCGACAGGCAGCTGTACATGCAGGAGCCGGTGCAGGACAAGCGCCTGGGCCTGCACGCCAAGATGCTGATCCTGGATGACGATCGCGTCTACGTGGGCAGCTGCAACCTGGATCCGCGTTCCCTGGAGCTGAACACCGAAGTGGGCCTGGTCATTCAAAGCCAGTCCCTGAACCGTTCCCTGCGAGAAATGGTGGCAACGGATTTTGAGCCCCGCAACGCCTGGGCCGTGAAGCTATCTGAAGACGGTCAGCTGCAGTGGCACGGCGACGGTGAGGTGCTGGACAGCCCACCTGCCGACTCGACGATACAGCGACTTGAGGACTGGTTCATCGGGCTGCTGCCCATCGAAAAAGAAATGTAAGCCCGAATTTAGGGGACGAATTAAGGGGGCAGGCAGCAATTAAATTAATCAGGGACAGGCACTAATTAGAATAGGTGCCTGTCCCCATTTACTGAAAAAATAGGTGCCTGTCCCTAATTTAGCCACCCTGGTTGTGATAGTTAAGTTGGCTGCCACAAAAATCGACAACTCGGCCGGCTTGGGCCATCATCAGGCAGCCACGCAACGGATAGACCAACGAATGCAGTCATTTTTTGAGGAACTTAAACGCCGGAATGTCATCCGGGTGGGCGCCGCCTACCTGGTGGCCTCGTGGTTGGTTGTGCAATTGGTGGAGACCATCTTCCCGGCCTTTGGCTTCGGGGATGGCGCGGTCCGTATCGCTGTATTGATCATGGGTATCGGTGCCATTCCGGTGCTGATCCTGGCCTGGGCTTTCGAAATTACGCCCGAGGGAGTCAAGCGCGAAAATGAGGTGGACCGCAGCCAGTCCATTACCGGCCAGACAGGTCAAAAGCTCAATCGTGCATTCATCATCCTGCTGATCGCCTCCCTGGGATTCTTCGCGGTGGACAAGTTTGTGCTCGCCCCGGAGCGGGTCAAGGCAGAACTGGCCCAGGCCCGCCAGGAAGGGGCAACCCAGGCGCTAAACAACTCCGGGCTGGATCCTGCAGCAAGCCCGGTCAAATCCCAGTCGGTGGCGGTGCTGCCGTTTGTGGCCATGAGCCGTGGCGAGGACGATGAGTATTTTGCCGACGGCCTGACTGAAGAGATTTTGAACGCGCTTGCCCAATTGCCTGAGCTGCTGGTCACGGCCCGTACCTCGGCATTTTTCTTCAAGGGCAAGGATGTACCGGTACAGGAGATCGCCGAAACCCTGGGTGTGAGGCACATCGTTGAAGGCTCGGTGCGTCGCGACCAGGGACGCCTCAGGGTCACGGCCCAGTTGATCCGCGCCTCGGATGGTTTCCACCTGTGGTCAGAGACCTTTGATCGAAACAGTGCCGACAGTTTCGCCGTGCAAACGGATGTGGCCGAGAAAATCGCCCTGGCGCTGAACGTGGTGCTGGATGAAAAGAAGCGGGCGCAAATGCGCGATGCGGGTGTGGGGGAGCCGGGGGCCTATATCGCCTATCAAAAGGGCCTTGAGTTGGCGTCACTTGCCCATGCCGGCGACGACATTCTGCCGGACCTGGCCAAGGCCAATATCTTTTTCGAAAAGGCGTTTACCCTGGCGCCGAATTTCTCTGATGCGTATATGTGGCATGCAGATTATTACACCCATATCTTGCTGGAAAGTGACGGCGAAGCGCCCTTGCCGGGTATCACGGCGGCCGACATTGCTGCTGCCCCGATAGCGATGGCAAAGGATTTGGACAATGCCCTGCGCACGGCTCCGGACGAGGGGCGCAAGGCCAACCTGGAATTTGATCGGGCCTTGCTGACGGGGAACTGGCGCGGTCTGTTGCCATTGGCGGATAGGGCCCTGGCGCAGCCGGGTTGCCCGACGGGGCAATGGCTGACTTTCACGGCTTTGTTTGGTCGAGCGGCTGAGGGACTCGATGATTTCGGCCGGGAACTGGAGTGCGACCCTCTTGTGGTTACTGCCCGGAGACAGCAGGTAGCCTCAGCGATATGGATGGAGGAGCCCGGCAGGGCGGTTGAGTTGGCCGAGCAAGGCATGGAATTTGTTACCAGCGACACCCGCGAGTCGCTGGTCATTGCCCATATCGAGGCCCTTATCGCCGCGGGGCGCCTGGATGAGGCCCAGGCGATAGTGAACAACAACCTGCGCAGCCAATTGGCGATTGCCCGTTTCCGCATTGCGTTGGCCGCTGCCCGCGGTGATTCGGCTGCAGGCCACGCCCGGCTTGAAGAAAGTGCGACCGTCGTTCCTGCCAATTCAATTGAGGCCTTTATTGCCCGGGCAATGTTGGGTGACCGGGAGATGATCAATCGTCGGGCGTCGGAAGTGGATGCACGGCCAGTGGGATATATATTTTTACTCGAGGCGATTTACCAGTGCTATTGCGGCGCGCCGTTCGATCTGGAAGCCACGCCAAACTTCGCCGCTAAATTGAAAGAGGCAGGCCTCCAGTGGCCGCCCCCATCACCGATCAAGTTTCCTCTGAAGACCTGGTGACCGATAGGGGGACAGTAACCCTAACTCCCGATGCGACAGTTACCGATATCAAACTTCGAATAAGGTAGCTGTCCCCATCACTCGTCCCCATTTTCCCCGCGAGCCCGAAAGAATAGGTGCCTGTCCCCAATTTAGGGGGGTTAGGTACCTGTCCCCCTAATTTGGGCGCGAAATTCACCTGAGTCGCTATTTGCTGCTACCTTATTGCTAAGGATTGTTGCGAAAGGGAATATTCGGGTGAAAGAAATCGATACGGTGCCGGGCCTGAAAAGAATACTGGTAGCCAACAGGGGCGAAATCGCCATCCGGGTGATGCGTGCGGCCACCGAGTTGGGCCTGCGCACGATCGCGATATTCTCCGAGGAAGATCGCTTCTCTCTGCACCGGAGCAAGGCAGACGAGGCCTACCTGGTTGGCAAGGGTAAATCCCCGGTCGATGCCTACCTGGATATCGAAGACGTCCTGAGGATCGCTCACGCCGCCCATGCGGATGCTATTCACCCCGGTTATGGCTTCTTGTCGGAGAACCCGGCCTTTGCCGAGGCCTGTGAGGCTGCCGGTGTGCCCTTAATCGGTCCGACTTCGGACACCATGCGTCGCCTGGGCAACAAGATTTCTGCCCGCACCCTGGCCCTGGAGGCCGGTGTGCCCGTCATGCCCGCCTCCCCGGTGCTTCCGGACTCACTTGCTGACTGCCTCAAGCACGCCGATGAGATTGGCTACCCGGTAATGCTCAAGGCCAGTTGGGGCGGCGGTGGTCGCGGCATGCGGGTGATTGAAAACCCGTCTCAGCTCGAGGAGCTGTTGCCCATGGCCAGGCGCGAAGCCAAGGCGGCTTTCGGTAATGACGAGGTGTACCTGGAAAAGCTGGTGCGCAAGGCGCGTCACGTAGAGGTTCAGATTATCGGCGACAGTGCCGGCAACCTGGTGCACTTGTTCGAACGCGATTGCACCGTACAGCGACGCAATCAAAAAGTGGTGGAGCGTGCACCGGCAGGATTTCTCAGCGATGCCCAGCGGGCGGGAATGTGCGAGTCGGCCTTGAAGATCGGCCGCGCGGCCAACTATCGCAACGCGGGTACGGTGGAGTTTTTGCAGGATGCCGACAGCGGCGAGTATTACTTCATCGAGGTCAATCCGCGTATCCAGGTAGAGCACACGGTTACCGAAGCGGTGACCGGCATCGATATCGTGAAAGCCCAGATACGTATTGCCGCGGGTGCGATCATCGGCACACCCCAAAGCGGTGTGCCGCTACAGGAAGACATTCGGGTTACCGGTCATGCCATCCAGTGTCGGGTGACCACCGAAGACCCTGAAAGCAATTTTGTCCCGGACTATGGGCGTATCGTCGCCTACCGCAGCCCGGCGGGTTTCGGCATACGCCTTGATGCCGGCACGGCCTATTCGGGCGCTATCATTTCCCGTCATTACGATTCGCTGCTGGTGAAGGTTACGGCCTGGGCGCCCACCGCAGAAGAATGCGTGGCCCGCTGTCATCGCGCGCTGTGGGAATTTAGAATTCGCGGCGTGGTGACCAATCTGCGTTTCCTGGACCAGATTATTACCCACCCGAAATTTGTCACCGGCGACTACACCACCAAGTTCATCGACACCACGCCTGAGTTGTTCATATGGCCACGCAAGCGTGATCGGGCGACCCGCGTGATGCGCTACATCGGCCAGACCATTGTCAACGGCAACCCGCAAGTGGCGAATCGCGCCAGGCCCACGGAACGCCTGGTCGTGCGCTTGCCGAAACTTGCCGATGCGGAGCCGCCGGCCGGCACCCGACAGCTTCTTGATCAGCTTGGCGCCGAGGGATTCGCCCAATGGATGCTTGATCAAAAGCGCGTGCTGGTGACCGATACCAGTATGCGCGACGCTCACCAGTCCTTGCTTGCGACCCGGGTGCGGACCATTGATCTTCTGGAGATCGCCCCGTATTACGCCAGCCTTGCTCCTCAATTACTGTCCATGGAATGCTGGGGTGGGGCCACCTTCGATGTGGCCATGCGCTTCTTGAAGGAAGACCCCTGGGATAGGCTGGAGCGGCTGCGCGAAGCCATGCCGAATCTGCTGCTGCAGATGCTACTGCGTGGCTCCAACGCGGTGGGCTACACCAATTACCCCGACAATGTCGTGCGCCACTTCGTGGAGCGTGCCGCCGCCAGCGGGATTGACCTGTTCCGGATATTTGATTCCCTTAACTGGGTGGACAACATGCGGGTCTCCATCGACGCGGTGCGTGAAAGTGGTCGGCTGTGCGAGGCGGCCATCTGTTTCACCGGCAATCTGTCGGACCCCAAAGAAACCAAGTACACCCTGGACTACTACCTGAAGATGGCCGAGGAACTCAAGGCCGCCGGCGCTCATATCATCGGGATCAAGGACATGGCGGGGCTGTGCCGTCCCGCGGCGGCCCACACCCTGGTTACCGCCCTGAAGCGCGAAATCGGTCTTCCGGTGCATTTCCATACCCACGATACCAGCGGTATCGCTGCGGCCAGCGTGCTGGCAGCGGTCGCCGCCGGTGCCGACGCCATCGATCTGGCCATGGATTCGATGAGCGGGCTGACCTCGCAACCTAATCTTGGCTCCATCGTCGAGGCGCTGCGGCACACAGATCGGGATACCGGGCTTTCGCCGGATGATATGCGGATCATCTCCGGATACTGGGAGCAGGTCAGGCGAGGCTATGTGGCATTCGAAAGCGACATCCGTTCCGGTGCATCGGAAGTGTATGTGCACGGCATGCCCGGTGGTCAGTTCACCAATTTGAAAGAGCAGGCCCGTGCATTAGGGATAGAGAATGCACGCTGGCCGGAAGTGGCTCATGCCTATCAGCAGGTCAACGAGATGTTTGGCGATATCGTCAAGGTGACCCCCAGCTCGAAAGTGGTCGGTGACCTGGCAATTGTGATGGTCACCAGTGGCATTACTCGAGAGCAGATTGAGGACCCGGCCGCCGAGGTGCCATTCCCCCAGTCCGTGGTGCAGCTATTCAGTGGTGAACTGGGCCAGCCTTATGGCGGATTCCCCGCTGCCCTGCAAAAGAAAATCCTCAAGGGTGCCAAGCCTTTCACCAAACGCTGGGGTGAAGTCATGCCACCTGCGGACCTGGACAAGGCCCGGGCGGACGCGGAACAGGCATTCGGGAGCAGCATTACCGAAAACCAGGTGGCCTCCTACCTGATGTACCCCCAGGTATTCACCGAATATGCCAAGGAACGAATTGACTACGGAGATATCGCCATACTGCCGACACAGGTGTTCTTCTACGGCATGCAGCCGGGAGAGGAAATCTCGGTGGATATTGAGCGGGGCAAGACTCTCATCTTGCGCCTGGTGGCGGTGAGCGATGCCCATGATGACGGGACCCGTACGGTGTTTTTCGAGCTAAACGGCGAGCCGCGCTCGGTGCGGGTGCGGGACAAGAAGCAGATGCCATTGCGTCCGCCTTCGCGCCGGGCCGAGTTGGGTAATGTCCACCACGTGGGAGCGCCCATGCCAGGTTCGGTCATCACGGTGAACGTCAAGGCCGGCGACAAGGTCAAGCGTGGCGGAGTAATCCTGACGCTGGAGGCGATGAAAATGGAAACCTCGGTGTGCGCCGACACCGACGGCACAGTGTCCGAGATATTGGTGAAGCCCGGCGACCAGGTTGACGCCAAGGACCTGCTCGCGGTGATGGAATAAAAGCGGCCGAGTTTATTTGTATCCAAAATAAAGGTGACAGTTACCCCAATTGGAGAATTAGGGTAACTGTCACCGAATAGTCGGCCTAGCGGGTGGAGTAGATGGCGCTGGCGCCAAATCCCACGGACACGAAACGGTTGGCGCCATAGGCCATGCCTTTGGTGTCGTAGTCCACCCCGATGTTGAAGACCTGCCAGGTGGCGCCATCGTCCGGGGTGGCCACGGCGTTACCGACCACTCCATCCGCAAGCAAGGTCGAGCCGGACCAGACAAGGCCCAGGAAATTGGCGTTGCTGGGTGTGGCGACCTGCGACCAGTTCATGCCATCAGGACTGAAGAACAAGCGACCACCGATGCCCCCGGCAATGAATTGGTTGCCGTCCCACAACACGCACAGGGTGGTCGGTGAGTCGGCGCTGACAAGCACTTCCACCCAGGTCAGACCGTCCTGGGAGACCAGCACCGCGGCTTCGTTGGGGAAGCCCACCGCCGAGGCAGAGGCAACGAATAGCTGCCCGGACCACGTGACGCCGGAAGGGTATCGGCTGCTCTGGGGCACGCCGGGAATCTCGGTCCAGGTCACGCCATCCACGGAGGTCAGCATGTACGCGGCGTAGCTGGGATACAGGTTGCCCACCGCCACATAGCGCGTGCCCGAGTAACTCACGGCGAGCAGCCAGACATCATCTGCACCGGTTTGCACGGTGCTCCAGCTTGTACCGTTGGCCGATGAAAGGATGGTCGCCCCGTCACCTACGGCAAGGAAGCGTGATCCGTCCCAGTACACCCCGTTCAGTCTCTGAGTAGTTCCCGAGTTTCGGGTAGTCCAGGTAATGCCGTCCGGCGAGGTCACGATCTTGCCGCCATAACCCACTGCCACAAACAACGATCCGCTCCATACCACATCTTCCAGCCCGGTGATGATGCCGGCCGGTGCCCTGTCCAGCCAGGTGGTGACATCCACCACCACCGATAAGTCCACGGTCAGGTGATTCGACGAGAATCCTGCCGCATCCACCAGCCAGACTTCCGAGGTGAACACGCCAAGTTGCGAGGTCCCCACGCTGAGATCGCCAATGAGCGTGCCGGATGCCGCGTTGATGGGGCCAGGAATGGGGATGGTGACGGTTGAGCCGTCGGACAGCCTGATGTAGGCCGTGGTGACATCCATGTCCGGGTCGGTGAAATCCACCTGCGCGCTGATCAGCGTGGTGCCATCACCGTCCATGTAATACACGGTATCCGGTGACAGTGAGAGGTTGGATATGCGGGGCGCGGTGCCCAGGTTCGAGGTATCGTCGCTGCCTCCGCCACCACCACATGCACTCAGGAAAAACAGGATAAGAAGAATGATAATTCTCATGGCCGCCACCTCTGTTCATACAGGTAGTCCTGTGCCAACAGAAATAGTCCTGCGGTGGCAAAAAAGATATCAGTAGTTAATGCAATTCCAGACGGGTGAAGCAGTTTAAACTTAGTCTGGAACGAAGTTTGCCAAGGGGTAGGGCAGATTTGTCTTGCGTGACAAAAGTGTCAGGCTTTTTCTGCCTGGACCAATAAATAAACCTGGCACCATTACCTTCGGCAAAATGAACCTGGTACATCAATCTACTCTTTTTGGTATGGTTCTGGACGGGGTTACTTATACGTCGGAGGCAATGTGCCGATGCGGCAGAGCGGAAGTCCAATGAATCACAGCTTCGGTCCAAGAAGACCGTCGTTTGACCTTGCATCCGCACTCGCCCGGGATTGGCATGGCGGAAGCGCCTTCCGAACAGCCTGGTTCAATGCGTTATCGATGATGCTGCCCCATGGCGAGCGGTTTTTCATCGATTCCGTTAACGAATTTCGCGACAAGATAGAAGACCCGCAACTCAAATCCGAAGTACAGGCATTCCTGATGCAGGAAGCCAACCACATGCATCAGCATCAAGCAGTGAACAAGTTGCTTTGCGAGGTTCGCGGCTACGATATGCAGGCGATCGAAGGGCCGATCCTTAAACGTGCCGAATGGACCCAGAAAAGACTGCCGGCAATTCGACGCCTCGCGGGTACAGCGGCGAACGAACACCTGACCGCGGTGCTTGTCGCGGATATGTTTCGGCACCAGGATTCGTTTATCGATGCAGACCCGGATGTAGCGGAACTGTGGTACTGGCATGGCGTAGAGGAAATTGAACACAAATCGGTCGCGTTCGATGTCTACAAGGCTGTGGGTGGCACATTGAAAGAACGTCGTATGGTGCAGATCTTCGGCACCATTTTCTTTCTAAGCGGGACGCTTCGTATCGTGGGCCTGATGCTAAAGCACGACGGCAAACTTTGGAGCCTGCGCGAGTGGCTGGACGGCTTCCGGTTCCTGTTAGTCAAACCCGGAGTGTTACGACGTGCCTTCATTCCCTATTTCCGATTCCTGAAGAAAGACTTCCATCCCTGGGAAGATGACGATCGATACTTGATCGATGAGTGGGAAGCGAAGCGTCAACCCCAATAAGGCGTGGTTATATTAGGGACAGGCACCAATTTAAATGGTTGCCTGTGCTCCAAATTGCGTAGACTCGATGCATCAACGATGCCACGGCTGCTGCCTGGCGCATGAACTCAACGTGAGAAAAGCATGGAAGAAGTTGAATACGCAGGGTTCTGGATCAGAGTGGCCGCGGCGCTGATTGATACGCTATTGCTGATGATCGTCACGGTGCCGCTTTTGACCTGGATATATGGCCCAGACTATTTCCTTGACGCATCCTCCACCTTCTATGCGTTTGATTTTTTCCTCAACTACATTTTCCCCGCCCTGGCGATCATCGTGTTCTGGATCTATAAGTCGGCAACCCCTGGCAAGATGGTGCTGAAGATGAAGATCGTCGACGCGCGTACCGGCGGCAAGCCGACCACCGGGCAATTAATCGGTCGCTACTTCGGCTATTACGTCTCTACCATCCCGTTGTTTCTCGGCCTTATCTGGGTAGGGATAGACAAGAAAAAACAGGGCTGGCACGACAAACTGGCCGGCACCGTGGTGGTCAGAAGCACAGCCCACGAACCAGTCAAATTCGATGACTGAATAGGGTGACAGTTACCCTATTTCTGAACGAAAGCAGAATGTCCCCTAATTCCTGTCCCGTTAATTAGGTGCCTGTCGCTAATTAAGGTACCTGTCCCCCTAATCCCCTGGTTTTAAATCTTTTTGGCATCATCTGGTAAATGATGCCCATGCACATATTGGAAATAGTCCAAGTAACTCTCTGGTTTTATTCTAGTTTTTTGCGGAAGATACTAACTGGCGCTATGGGGACTTCTGGACTAGAGATAGAGCCAACCAAGAAAAAAATCTCCACGCGAGGGAGCGTGAAGGATATTGATCAGGACGTCTGACTACACAACTAGGCGTTGTATCTAATCTTCAGTTTGAATATCGCCAACCAGTTTTGGCATCCACAAGATACGAATGCGCCCAATGACCAGGTCTCGTCCTCGTACATTCTCGATTTAAGAAAACGGGAGAGGGACTATGGCTGCGTTTACCAGGATCGTGTTGCTTGTACTTGTGTTTTTGTCTGGCTGCAATTGGCTGGATAGCGAAAACCCGGCTACAAATCTTGCCGACTTGAACATCTCGGTGGGGCAGCTCGAACCGGAATTTTCATCCTCAATCCTGGAGTACACGGCAACCGTTCCGGGTGATACCGATTCCATCACCCTCACCCTAAGTTCTTCCGATACGACTGATACGGCGACTGTAAATGGTGTGCCGGTAAACTCCATGTCGGGCAGCATCGTTATCCAGCTTAACCCGGGAGCCAACACGATCACCGTCGTGGTGAGCTCCGCCGACCAGGCCAGGACCCGGACCTACACAGTGGTCGTGACCCGAACGGTAATGGCCTATTCAGTTGGTGGCACAGTAAGCGGCCTGACCGGTGCGTTGACCCTGCAAAACAACGCGGGCGACGACCTGGTAATCGATGCTGATGGTGCGTTCGAGTTCGCCACTTCTGTGATCGATGGCGATGATTATGCCGTGACAGTCAGCGTTCAACCTGACGGCCAATCGTGCAGCGTCACCAACGCTGCCGGCACGGTCGTCGGAGCCGACGTGAGCGACGTAAGCGTGAATTGCGTGGACGATGTTGCCCAGACCTACACGGTCGGTGGCTCTGTAGGCGGACTTATCGGCAGCATGACCCTGCAAAATAATGGCGCCGACGATTTGACCGTTAATGCAATTGGGTCGTTTTCCTTCGCCACGGCCATGGCTGATGGCACGGCCTACGCGGTCACTGTCAGCAGTCAGCCCGCAGGCCAGTTGTGCATCGTGAGCAATGGCGCAGGTACCATCTCGGGTGCCAATGTGAACAACGTCAGTGTGAGCTGCAGCGGCATCGTAGTACCGACCTACACCGTGGGCGGCACGGTAAGCGGACTCACAGGAAACGTCACCTTGCAGAACAATGGGGCGGATGACCTGCCGATTGCAGCCGACGGACCGTTTGCTTTTTCCACAGTATTGATTGATGGCAGCACCTATGCCGTCACGGTCAGCACGCAGCCCGATGGTCAGACCTGCGCTGTCAGCAATGGTGGCGGGACAGTTTCAGGGGTGAATGTCAGTAATGTCGGCGTGACCTGTATTGACAACGTAGTACCGACCTACACCGTGGGCGGCACGGTAAGCGGACTCACAGGAAACGTCACCTTGCAGAACAATGGGGCGGATGACCTGCCGATTGCAGCCGACGGACCGTTTGCTTTTTCCACAGCATTGATTGATGGCAGCACCTATGCCGTCACGGTCAGCACGCAGCCCGACGGTCAGACCTGCACCGTCAGCAATGCTGGCGGGACGGTCTCAGGGGTGAATGTCAGCAATGTCGGTGTGAGCTGTGTTGATAACGTGGTGCCGACCTACTTTGTGAGGATCACGGTGAGTGGTCTTACCGGAAGTATGCGTCTGCAGAACAATGGCGGGGACGATTTGATAGTGGGCTCCAATGGCCCCAATGCCTTCGCTACCGCACTGGATGATGGTAGCGCGTATGCCGTGACCGTCAGCGTCCAGCCCGATGGTCAGACCTGCACCGTCACCAATGGCAGCGGTACCATCGCCGGTGCTGATGTGGCGGATATCAGCGTGAACTGTGCTGATAATATTGTATACAGCGTCGGAGGTACCGTAAGCGGGCTCACCAGCACCGTAACCTTGCAGAACAACGCGGCGGATGACTTAAACGTAGGAGCCAATGGCTCATTCACTTTCCCGACTGCGGTTGACGATGGTAGCGCATACAGCGTCAGCGTGGGCGCGCAGCCTGCCGGCCAGCTGTGCAGCGTTACCAACGGTGCGGGCACCATTGCCGGCGCTAACGTAACCAACGTCAGTGTTGACTGTGTCGATACAGGAGGGGGGACTATTTCGAACTGGAAGTGGGCCAACCCCTTGCCGCAAGGAAACAGTATTGGCGACATAGCCTGGAATGGCAGTCAGTGGGTGGCAGTCGGGGAATATGGCACCATTCTGACCAGCCCCGATGGACTTAGCTGGACCAGCCGGGATGCCGGCACCGTCTCTAGTTTTTCGGGCATTGTTTGGGACGGCGGCCAATTTGTCGTCGTCGGTAGTGAGGGGACGGTTCTAACCAGTCCCGATGGTGCAACCTGGACCGGCCAGACTTCGGGGACAACCAATTTCATGACCGATATCGTCTGGAGCGGTAGCCAGTTCGTTGCTGTTGGGTACGGTCTAGGCCAACAGGTCCTGACCAGCCCCGACGGTATTGCCTGGACCACCCGAAGCGCAGTAGCGGGATATCTGAATATGCAAAGCGTGGCCTGGAACGGCAGCCTGTTTGTTGCTGTGACCGCTGCCTCTGCTGGGGAGGTCTATACCAGCCCCGATGGTGTTGTGTGGACACGCGTCTATCTTGGAGCTTATGCGGCCTACAGTGTTGCCACTGACGGCAGTCAGTTCGTAGTGACTGGCAGTAGTGTTATCTACAGGAGTATTGACGGTGCAGTCTGGACTATGGTGGAACAAAGCGCTGGCCTCTCACAAATCTTCGCCGTGACCTGGGATGGCAATCAATTCCTGGCCGCAAGAGCAGGTGGCATTTACTCAAGTCCAGACGGCGTGAACTGGACACTACGGGTGATAGACAATCTTGGCGGATTCTTGAATGTTATTGTCGGAAACGGTAGTCAGTACCTGGCAGCAGGAAGTGCTGTTTTCAACAGTCCGGATGCGGTGGCCTGGACCTTGCAGACTTCTGGTGAATTCGTGTGGGGCCTATATGATGTTGTCTGGTCGGGCACCCAGTTTGTGGCTGTAGGGAATTCAATTGTCCTGACCAGCCCAGATGGGGTTGTCTGGACGCGGCGGGATCAGGGCTACCCAGAGCCCTTCCCAAATAACCGATTCCTGGAGGGAGTCGACTGGAATGGCGACACTTTTGTAGCCGTGGGTAGTGGAGGCTCGATTATTGTTAGCTCCGATGGTGCAACCTGGACTCCCGTAGTAGCCACCACTTCCAGCCTTACGGCGGTTGCCTGGGGCGCTAGCCAGTTTGTGGCAGTAGGTGGACCTGGTGTCATCATCACTAGTCCGGAGGGTCTAAACTGGACAGTTCAGACCAGTGATTTTGATGGGACGGGTGTCTTCAATGATATCAGCTGGAACGGAAGCTTTTTTGTGGCTGTTGGATATGAAACAGTCAATTATATTCGATCGATTATTGTGACCAGCCCAGATGGAGTTACCTGGACCAGCCAGAGCCATGATATCCCCGATTATCGTTTTCTTAATGGCATCACCTGGAACGGCGGCCAATTTGTGGCAGTAGCTTACGGTGTCATCGTTACCAGCCCGGACGGGATAACCTGGACTGTCCAGACTGCCGGTGTTCCGGATACGATGGACTTAAAAGCCGTCATCTGGTCAGGAAGTCAGTTCGTGGCAGTGGGCGCAGATGTTACTGTTCTTACCAGTCCCGACGGAGTCACCTGGACAAGTCAGAATTCAATTTCAGGCGGTTTCTACGGTGTTACCTCCGATGGTGACCAGGTGGTGGTGGTTGGGGAAGGCGGTCGCATCATCACCAACGATACCTTGTAACGAAAGCGGTTCTTCCCAGTAACGTAGAGCTGGCGACTACTTTAGTTGTACAAAGACGCGGTCTTCGGACCGCGTCTTTGTACAAAACCTTATTTCGCTTTGCCGGGTATGCCGATGTGGGGGTTAAGGGGACAGTTACCCTATTTCAGAATTCAGGTACCTGTCCCCTTAATTAGGTGACTGAAACAATTGGTGCCTGTCCCCCTTTTCTCCTTCACAACTGCACATGCCACTTGGGAGTATCCAAAAATGTTCAAGCCCATCGGACTTGCCAGCTTCGCGGTCATGTTAGGCGCCTGTGTCGCGATTACGGATGTTAGTGAAATAAAAAAGAACGAAAATGGGGATTTCATAGTGTTCGCACAATCTGGCGGCGGCTTTCCCAGTGGTATTCATGAGGACCCGGAAACGGTGGTTTACCGACTAGCCAGCCAATACTGCAGCAATGAAGACAAGCAAGTTGAAACTGTTGATTTGGTAAACAGCAGCGAGTCAGGCACCTACCGTGCCGACCTGGTTTTCAACTGCAAATAATGTCCCCATTATTCTATTGCGGCATGCAACGCACGGCTTCGTAGTCCAGTTCGCTTTGTATGTCGCCCTCAGGTTTACGCAGACCGTATATCTCTCGGGTCCGGGCCTCGATGCTCCCGAGCAGGGCCTTGCCAAGTCGAAGTCCCGCCAGGGCAGATTCTTCGCTGTATCGGGTGAGGTAGCTTGCGGCCAGTTCATCCTTGCCTGCGTCATACAGCGTGTTGGCGGTATTCACCACCTCGTCCTGTTCTCGAATCAGCCGGTCCTCGAACGCGGTCAGCGCCTCGGTGACCTCGGGCAAAAAGCGCTCGGGGTGATCGCAAGTGAAATACATCAGCCGCTTGAAGGTGCGAGCGGCGAACTCGGTGGCTTCCTGGATTTGCCAGTCCCGGGTCACGAACCGGGTGGCCTCGCCCTTGGTCAGGTAACGGTGCTTGCCAAATTCGGCGGGTACACTCTGGATGCCGATGCGATAGGGGATGAACGGGGCGGTTACCGAGCCGGTGGCCGCCACCCACAGCAGGTTCATCTGGGGGCGGGCATTGCGCCGCAACTGGGCTACCTGTCCGTACCCGGTCGCATCCTTTGACACCCGGGGGTCACGCACCGCATTCATCATCCTGCGCAGGTCGATGGGCGCGGCGGCAAGCAGTTCTTTCTCCATCTCATCCCGCGGGTACTTGGCGGCGTTGTCACCATAGACCTGGCTCACATCGAAGGGCTTGCCGGCATCCGCATCGAACCAGCCCTGTTGGACAGCAAAGCTGATGAAATTATCGGAGCCCATGAACTCGTCACTGTCCTGAAAATCCAGTGGGATCTCGCGTATGTACCCGGGGTAGGACATGCGCACCTCATCCGGCCCCAGGCGCTGTGCAATCCACAGGCCCTGGCCACCGGCGAAATCCATCAGCACCCAGCCTTCGTTTTCATCGGCGAACATGTGGGAGTTGCCGCCGTAGGTGGAATAGCCGTGCTCGTCGATCAGCTGTCCGGTGATTTGTGCTGCCTCCCGGGCGGTCCTGGCGCGTTGCATGGCGATGCGGGACAGGTCGCTGTACTGGGGTCCGCTTTGGGGGTTGGGCGTCATGGCGATCAGTTCGGCCCGCGAGTCCGACCAGACATCCCGGGCGGCGACGTTGTGCTCGTTCAGGCCGCCGTTGGTCAGGGGAGGGGGGAAGCCCTCGAACTCGGTGTAATTCATAGTCAGGTGACGCAAGGTGTGGGCCACCTGGGGAATCTGGGTAAGCAGGCCCGGCATGAACGCCTCAGCGGTCACGCCCACCGTCATGGTCGCACCCTCGGGATGATCCATCGCCGGCACGATTTCCAGCCAGTGACTGGAGACCTCGTCACCGGAGCCGCCGATAAACACGCTGCCATCGGTGGTGAGGTTCTTGCCCACATAGATGGCATAGCTGCCATAGGCGGGAAAGTGAATGATTGCCAGTACGATACCGGTAAGTGCAGCCAGCTTCTTGATCATGTCGTCCCCGTATTCATATCCATTGATTGGGTTGTTTGGTCAGCGTGCTAGTGGAAATTAGCATGAAATGGAGGGGCGAAGTCCAGCACCGCCTCCTGGTGAAAAAGGGCCGCGGCTAAGGGGACATTCTGCTTTATCTCAGAATAAAGCAGAATGTCCCCTTTATTGCCCCAATCGACAATTTCGTCGGCTTGAGCCATTATCAGTCAGCCATGGAATGGATATAAATACGGATGCAGTCTTTATTCGCTGAACTTAAACGCCGGAATGTTATCCGGGTGGGCGCCGCCTACCTGATAACGGCGTGGCTGTTGGCCCAGGTCGCGGACCTGGCGCTGGAGAGCTTTGGCGCGCCCGATTGGGTGATGAAGACTATCCTGATGGTGTTACTCATTGGCTTCCCGTTAGCCTTGTTATTCGCCTGGGCGTTCGAGTTGACTCCCGAGGGGGTAAAGCGTGACAGCCAGGTGGACCATTCGGTGTCGGACAGCTCCCTGGGTCGGCGACAGCTCGACCGGATCATTATTATCGTGTTGGTCGTGGCCGTGGCGTATTTCGCCCTGGACCGCTGGGTGCTGGATCGCTCGCCTGAGCCTGCGGCAGTTGCGGACGCCACTGTAGGGATGGACAAGTCCATCGCCGTGCTGCCGTTTGAGAATCGCAGTTCCGTGGCAGAGGATAGTCACTTTGTCGACGGTATCCAGGATGACATCCTGACCCAGTTATCCAAGCTCTCGGGGCTGGACAAGGTGATTTCCCGCACGTCGGTTGAACGCTATCGAGATACATTGGAAACCATCCCGGAGATCGGCAAGGCATTAGGGGTTGCCACCATCCTGGAAGGCGGTGTGCAGCGCTCAGGCAAAACCGTCCGTATTACGGTTCAGCTGATCGAGGCCGCTACCGACAAGCACCTGTGGTCGGAGACCTTTGACCGGGAGCTGACTGCCGAGAACCTGTTCGCCGTGCAAAGCCAGATCTCCACCGAGATTGCCCGCTTGCTGCAGGTTGTAATGACCGCGGACGACAAATCGCAAATCAACCGACTGCCCACCAGTAACCTGGAGGCCTACAACCACTTCGTGGCCGGCCGCGAATCCCTGCGGGAGCGCACGGCGAAGTCTATCCGGGCAGGACTGGCTCACTTTCGCAAGGCGGTGGAACTGGATCCGGAATATAGCCAGGCCCACGTCGGGATCGCCGAGTCCTTGAATCTTGCAACAGAATACGGGGGTGTGCCACGCGAATCGGTCATCGACGAGACCAAGGCGGAGATTGCCCGTGCCCTGGAACTGGATCCGTCGCTGGGTGAGGCCTACGCCGTGTCAGGCGTGGTCTCAAGTGATGATGAGGACCTTGAAGCCGCCGAAGCAGATTTCAAGCGGGCTATACAGCTGAGCCCGAATTACCCACGCAGCTACCATTGGTACGCCCTGAGGCTGCGGGATCAAGGACGCCTGGACGAGGCCCTGCCGTTGATCCAGAAGGCCCGTGCCCTGGATCCCGAGGACCCGACCATTGCGCTTGTAGAGGGCACTATTCTTGTGCGCAAAGGGGACCTGGACCAGGCCCGGCAGATTTATCTGCAGGGCATAGAAAAGCGCCCCGATTTTCCGGAACATTATTCAACCCTCGCGGGTTTGTTTGCTCAGCGCGGGAAGGTCGGAATGGCCGCGCGGATTTTTGCACAGGCATACGAGCTAAACCCGGCAAGGGAATTTTACGCAGAGGGACTTTGCGAAATGATTTACGCCTTGGGTCAATCGGAGTTTGACAAAGACTGTCCGGCCCAGAGTGATGAGGTGAGTCCTGCCGCACATCTTAGACGACTTCGATTGCAGGGCAAGTTCCAGGAGGCGGCGGAGTTGGCCCGGAGCACCGAATCTGCGTCCAGTGATGCAGAATTGCGACGCGTCCAGGTTTTGGCCTTTTTGCTTAATGCGGACTGGCAGGCCGCCAGACAATTACTGGAAGTTGATGCGCCGGAAATGTTCCTGTCGGAACCTGTCAGCCTGGAAGTCAGGCTGGATGCATGGAAGCTCTTGCTTGTCGCCACTACCTTGCGTGACGAGCATGGCTGGACTGACCTGGCCCGGGAGAAGGCCGACCAGGTCCTGCAAAATCTTTCCCTGTTTCCAGGTGGCTGGGATTTCGTCGCGTGGTGGGCCCACGGAATTCGCGGTGACATGGGCGGGGCGATTACCCGGGCTCATCGTAATCCCAAGCGTGATTACTTCCGCACGTCTTTTATTCTGGATAGTCCCCTGTTTCAACAGTACTTCGATATGGGCCCTGACGGTGAGGCCTTCCTGGCCAGTTTCAAGGCCACAGAAGAGCAGAAACAGTGGTACCGGGATCATCGAGACAAGCCGTTTAACCTGGACGACTACAGGAACTAATAAAAAGAAATTCGGTAATGGGGACATTCTGCTTTAATTCGAATAAGGCAGAATGTCCCCATAATTCCTGTATCCTGCGTACGCCGATAATTCTGGCGCCGTCAGTTGTATCTAAGGACCTTGAGGGTTAACTTAAAACAATCATGAGCGATCACCGACCTACACATTTGAACCGTTTCTATAGTCTGCTTGACGAGCTTGAGCGCAAGCTGGGTGGGCCGCGGCTGCTCTCGCAGTGCTCCGGCTCCGAGGACTGGCCCGAACGGGGCGTCTATTTCTTCCGGGAAGAGGGGGAGAATCGTGGCGATCATGAAGACGTCCAGAGAATCGTCCGGGTGGGAACCCATGCCCTGAAAACCCGCGCCAACACCACTTTGTGGAAGCGGTTGGCCGGACACAAAGGTCTGCCAGACAATGGCGGCGGCAACCACAGGGCATCGATTTTAAGAATGTTCGTCGGGCAGGCCCTGTGCGAACGAGACGGACACGACTACCCGAGCTGGGGCGAGGGCACTTCCGCACCGCTGGAAGTCAGGCAGAGTGAATTGCCCCTGGAGCGGCTTGTCAGCACCCGGATTGGCAATATGCCCCTCCTGTGGCTGGCGATAGATGACGAGCCGGGTCCTGACAGTCTTCGTGGCTATATAGAACGCAATGCCATCGCACTGCTGAGTAATTACGGTAAGCACCGTATCGATCCGCCTTCCGAGTCCTGGCTGGGCCACTACTGCCACAGGGAACGTGTTCGCCACTCCGGTCTGTGGAACCCCAGTCACGTCACTGAGACCTATGATCCAGCGTTCCTTGGGGACCTGGAGCAACTGATTAACCGGGTCGGCTAAATCGGTGACAGGCACCTAATAAAGGGGCCGGATACAATTATTGCGGATAATTCCGGTTCGAATGCGTGCCTGAAAAAATTGCTGCCTGTCCCTAATTAATTCCAATAAGTCCAATAAATCCAAGTAGTTATTGGTGCACTTCTCGTTAAGGTAAAAGACCGTTCTAAATTCCTACGAGGTTGTCACTTGACAACCCTCCGAGAAGCACCTATTTTCCACACAAAGACAAGTTCAATGACACGGAAACGGCACCCGAAAAAGGAAGTAGAAGAGGCCATCAGATATGCCGAGGAGCATGGCTGGAAAATTGAGGTTGGCGGTTCCCACGCGTGGGGGAAAATGAAGTGCCCCTACAACGAGAAGGACTGCCGATGTGGCATGTTTTGTATAGCGAGTATTTCCAGTACACCTCGCGATGCCAACAGTCACGCCAGGCAAATCAGACGAGTCGTTGATAACTGCATCCAGACAGACGACCAGGAAAGACGACCAGGAAAAAGCACGGGCGATTGATATGACCCACTACGATTTCACATTGAAGTTTGCGCTACCGCAGCAGGATCTGGATCCTGAGGGTTTTGTTGAGCAACTTTTTGCCGATGGCTGCGATGACGCACTCATTGGCATCGGCCAGCACGGCAGGTTGGCGTTGGACTTCACCCGCGAAGCATCCTCCGCAGGCGAGGCGGTGTTGAGTGCGTTAACCGATGTGCAACGGATTGTTCCAGGCGCCAGGTTAATCGAAGCGTCGCCGGATTTTGTCGGCTTGACGGACATCGCAAACATCCTGGGTTTTTCACGCCAGAATATGCGTAAGTTATTAGTGAAGAGCGGCCCGACGTTCCCTTTGCCGGTACACGATGGCAAGCCGGCCATCTGGCATCTTGCAACGATATTGGATTGGTTCGCTATTGAGAAAGGTCGGGATTTGGATGCAGCACTGCATGAAGTCTCTCGCGTGACCATGCAGTGCAACCTCGTCAAAGATTCAGCGGGTATCGATGATAGCGTGAGGGATCGACTTAAGGCGCTTGTAGCGTAAACGATGGCGTAAACGGGGTCGAACCGAGGTTTCCGATAACTTATGAATTAATTGGTGACTGTCCCCAAATTATCCAGTTACGGTTTCGAGTCTGTTCCTGGCTGCTCATCTTGCCGAGACTAGACAAGCTCTAAGACATCATTCAGTATCAATTTCAAATACTTCCAGGGTGGCAGGATGCGAAATGGATATTTTCGTCGAACTCAAGCGACGTAATGTTTTCCGGGTGGGCGTTGCCTACCTGGTGACCGCCTGGTTACTGGCCCAGGTGGCAGATCTTGCACTGGATAATTTCGATGCGCCGGGCTGGGTCATGAAGACCATCTTGCTGGTGCTGGCCATCGGCTTCCCCATCGCCATCTTATTCGCCTGGGCCTTCGAGAAAACACCCGAGGGGATCAAGCTCCAAAAGGACGTTGATCGCGACAAGTCCATCACTTCGGTAACCGGCCATAAACTGGACCGGGGCATCATCACCGCACTGGGGCTGGCGGTGATCTTCCTCTTGTACAAGGTCAACGTGGAAGACGCTGACACAGCGGCGGTGCAAGTTGCGCAGGAGACCTCCCAGGCGGCTGTTGGTGAAACCACTCAAGGGAAGGCTCACGAGCACTCTGTCGCCGTGTTGCCTTTCGTCAATATGAGCAGTGATCCCGAGCAGGAATATTTTTCCGACGGTATCGCCGAGGAAATCCTCAACGTACTGGCCCAGGTAAAGCAACTCCAGGTGGCCGCCCGCACCTCCGCCTTCCAGTTCAAGGGTAAGAACCTGGATATCCAGGACATCGGGCGCCAGTTGGGCGTGGCCTGGGTGCTGGAGGGCAGTGTGCGCAAGGCCGGTGAACGGGTGCGCGTGACTGCCCAGCTCATAAAGACAGACAATGGTTTCCACGCCTGGTCCGAAACCTATGATCGCCGCCTGGACGACATCTTCGCCATCCAGGACGAGATTTCCGGGGCCATCGCCCAGGCCTTGAAAGTGACCCTGAATGTTCCCGGTGAAGGGCAGGTGGCAAGTGGCGACACTCGAAACCTGGCCGCCTACGAGGCCTACCTGATGGGGCGCCACCAGCTCAACCAGCGCACGACTGAAAGCATCAAGGCGGCCCTGGAGAATTTCAAGCGCGCCGTTGACCTGGATCCGAATTTTGCCCTGGCCTACGCTGACCAGGGCATCGCAACCTTGTTGCTCATGGATAGCAATGGCTCGTATGGGGACTTGAGACCTTCGGATGCCCTGGATGCGGCCCGTCCCCTGGTGGACAAGGCCCTGGGCTTGGCGCCGAATCGGCCCGAGATCCTGGCTGCCAAGGGATTCCTGGAAAGAGATTCGAACAATTTTGAGCTGGCGCTGGATTACCTGGACCGCTCCCTGGCTATCAATCCGGCCAATGGCGAGGCACAGAACTGGCGTCGTATGACACTGCATGCCCTGGGTCGTTACGGCGATTTACTGGACGCCTCCTACGACTCGGTTCGCTACGATCCCATGTCCAGGATTGCGCTGTTCAATCACGCCATGGAGTTACAGGATTACCGCCGCAATGACGAAGCTGAGGCAACCGCCCTGCGCCTGCGTGAGCTGGACCCACCCTGGGGAGAATGGGCGCTGGGTCATCTGGCGAGGAATGAAGGTCAATCGGGTATTGCAGCAGAGCATTTCCTGAGGGCGTTCCGTGAGCGACAGCAAGCCAGGGAGCAGTTGGAGGGCGTGTACTCCGACGTCGGTCTGTATCACGAAGCGGCGCGTTTATCGCCCGATGACACGGTTCTTGCTGCCTGGGCGAGGGGAGGCATCAGCGAAGCATTCAAGGTGGCCGAAGCCAGTTACCGGGAGGATCCATGGAGCGGGACGCGTGGACCATACGCGGGATTGCTTTGGGAAACCGGTCGAATCGAGGAAATTTACCCGCTTGCGCTGGAATTTTGGCAAGAGACCGGGGAAGGAGCCGGTCTGCCCCCGACGATTCTCACCTTGTTCGCAACAGCGGCCCGCGCGGCTGGCGATTCTTACCGGCCCACCCAGTGGCGGACACTGGCAGGGGAGCGGCAAGACCAGATCGAACGGTCTAACAGGGTTGGCAGTGACTGGGACATTCCCCTGGCGAGGGCGCACCTGGCCGCCTACGACGGAGACGGGGATGCGGCCATGGCTTACCTGACAAAGGCGACGGAGGCGGGTTTCTGGGCGGAATCCCACCAATGGAAGAATGACGGGCTGTTCGCCCAATACAGTTCACGGTCAGACTTCCGGGAATTGAGGAAACTGTGGGATAAACGATTGGCCGAGGAGCGTGAGTACATCGCCAACCTCCTGTGCGGCGACGAGCCGCCGGTGCCCGACTATGAGCCGGCCCCCGAAACCTGCACCTACGTCACGATCAAATAAATGGGGACAATAAATGGGGCAGGCACCTATTTTCTCGATTATCGTGACCAAGACCAACTCTGTTGATTCGAACTATCCCCTGAGTAAAGGCAATTGTCCCCACAACCGTGGTTGCCGCGGAGCGTAGCGCATGATTCTTAACCGCCTTGCAACATCATTACGTCGCCACGACTGGCCGTCGGTTGCCGTGGAACTTGGCATCGTGGTGGTCGGTATCCTGGTGGCCCTGCAGGTGGAAAACTGGAACCAGGATCGCCGGGACATGGCCGAGGCGAAAGTCTGGCGTGAACAGATCATCCTGGACCTGAAGCAAACGCTGTTCGAACTTGGCGCACGTCAGAGTTACAACGCCCAGGCGCTGGAGTTTGGCAAGCAGGCGCTGGCGGGTCTGCAATCCAGTGATCCGGTGGATGCGGATGAAGCCTGGCGCATTGTCCGCGGAGCATTCCAGGCGGGGCAGATCTCGCCCTTCCAGATCACCGGTCCGACCTTCCGGGAGGTGCAAAGCGCGGGGGGGTTGCGACGGCTCGCCGATGCGGCGACCCTGAGAGCCCTGACCGAGCTGTACGACGTAAGCGCCTACGACTACGAACTCATCGCCGGGGGCCTGCCCCCTTATCGCGATCTGATCCGCCAGCTCACGCCCTGGGCCATCCAGGATTACATGTGGGGTGGAGGCTGCCAGGTCCTGCGTGAAAGCCCCGAGGGTTTTTACCAGGAACTTGCCGATTGCGCCAAGCCCGACCTGGACCCGGTGATCCTGGCGGCGCTGGATCAGCTTCGTGCCTACCCAGGGTTGGTAAACCAGTTACAGGGCAGGATGTCCCAGCTGAGGGTGGCCGCCAACGCAGTAGGCAACACGAAAGCAGGAATCCAGGAGCTGATCGCGATGCTTGAGCGTTAACAACGCCCCGAAAAATTGGTGGAAAATTGGTGACAGTCACCTATTTCTCAATATGAAATTATCCAAAGCCGATACTGCAGCGCTGAATGAGGCCTACCAACGGCTGGAAAACCCGTCCCTGGTCATCCAATTGAGCTCTGCCGCCGGCATGCCGGTGGAGACCGTGGTGAAGACCCTGGCCCGACGGGTGCCCGAGTCGGTGATGGAGGCGGTTCGCCAGTCCTCGCAAAAATCCCTGCACTATGTGATGTCGAACACCACCCGCACCCTGAAAGACCAGGTCCTGGTCAGCGCCAGTCCCCGGATGCACCAGGCCGCGGTTATGGCCACCGGTGCAGTGGGCGGGTTGTTTGGCGTGCATGCACTGGTGATCGAGCTGCCCATTACAACCTCAATCATGTTTCGATCTATCGTCGACATTGCCAGGGCCGAAGGGGAAATGCCGCGGGATAGCGACACCCTGCTAAATGCCATGCAGGTGTTTGCCATGGGCA
>CAKZML010000135.1 GCA_937128475.1 uncultured Chromatiales bacterium | reverse complement strand
TCAATCCACCAGCTGTATCCCTGCTCCTTGTGGTAATCCCAGTTGTACAGCGGATTGCCCCATAGCTGACCGTCTTCACTGAAATAATCCGGTGGGACGCCAGCTACGTGAGTCGGGGTTCCGCTGCTGTCTATTCTGAGAATCTCGGGATGAGCCCAGGCATCGGCGCTATCCAGGGCGATGTATATGGGCATATCGCCAAACAGGCAGATATTTTTTTCGGCGGCATATCGCCGCAAGCTGGACCACTGCCTGTAGAACAGGAACTGGACGATCCTCACCGTTTCCAGGTCATCAGAAAACCGACCGGCGACATCATCCATTGCCTGCGGATCCCGATGCGCATATTTGTCAGCCCACTCACCCCAGGGACGTTGATCGTGCTGAGCTTTCAAAATCCGGTACAGAGCATAGTCATGCAACCAGGCTCGATCATTTTTCTCCAGGAAATCCTGGTATTCCTTTTTGAGTTTATTTCCAGCCAATGCGTCAAACCGATTCGCAGCCCGACGAAGCAAGGCGCCTTTCTTCGGAATCAGGTTTCCAAATTCAACAAAGTCCGGGGACAACCCCCTCATTCCGTCCGCTTCCACAGAGGTAAGCAAACCAAGCTGAACCAGTCCCGCGACATCAATCAACATTTCATTGCCGGCGAAAGATGAAAGCGGCTGGTAGGGAGAATCACCATAGGCGGTGGGACCGGTTGGCAGGATTTGCCAAACGCCAATTTTCATCTCTTGTAATGCATCGATAAATCTAAATGCATTACCGCCAATTTCCCCGATACCGTAATCCCCGGGGAGCGAACTCAAGTGCATGCAAACTCCGGCCACCTTGCTTCCGGGGAACCCGACACCTGGTTGATGTTCATCACGCATAGTTACTAACTCGTCGAACAAACTCTTCGAACTTGTGGTTTCGCTTATTTGGGACGCTCACGGTCTCACCAACCGATGAATTGTCCGGCTCCGATTTGGCATCGGAACCCCAATATCATTGGCTGGCCGACAGACCCGGGCAACTCCCGGGGACCGCAAGCCGGACTATTACAGTCACGATTCCCAGGACTTCGGAAGGCCCACTCAAGCCGCGATATGACGGAGCAAGGGGCCGCTTCCTGAAAAAATCAGCGCCTTATGTAACACAGTTCACAGCGGAATGATTTAGGGAGACCCCCTACCTGGATTTCTGAACCTGCCATTTAATCGTAACAATATCTTGTTTTAACTAGACTTTTCCCCCTGGACTAAAACAGGCGCCTGGCCGGACAATACAAAACATCGCCCGCGCGCACTTCGGACAAACCTCATTTTGCCGCAAGAGTTTTTCTCACCGGCATCAGTGCGGGTACCATTGGCACTCCTGAGATTTGGCAGAAGACCTATGAATAAACCCTGCTTACTTGTTGGCGACATCGGCGGCACCAATGCCCGCTTTGCTATTGCCAATCCCGAGCAGCCCGGTTTCTCCAGGGAAATCACCCTGGCCTGCGCCGACTTCGATTCGGCGAACAGCGCCATCCGGGAATACCTGGCCCAGGCCAATGCGCCAGATCCGGACATCATTTGCTTCGCCGCCGCAGGACCCATCGTCGATGGACGTGTGCGCTTCACGAATAACCACTGGAGCCTGGATGTCCATGAATTGCGCGACAACTTTGATGCCCGAGCCATCAAGCTACTGAATGACTTTGAAGCCATCGCCTATTCCATCCCCAGCCTGGGCCAGCAAGACTGCATGCCAATTGGCTTGCCCCAGCCCATCGAATTGGGCAGCAAGGACTTCAACATCGGCATCATCGGGCCCGGAACAGGCCTGGGCGGGGTTGGCCTTTGCCAGCGAGACTCCATGCTGTTCCCGATCGTCGGGGAAGCCGGCCATACAGGCTTTGCACCGGAATCCCTGGTACAGATCAAAATACTCTCTGCCCTGCACGAGCGCTTTGACCGGGTATCGGATGAACGCCTGGTGTCCGGACCCGGCCTGGAGAATCTCTACTGGGCGCTTGCCAGGTTGCATGGCGAATCCGTGGCTCCTGTTTCAGCGGCGAAAATCTGCGAGCTGGCCGAGAAAAACGAAGACCCGCGAGCCGTTGAGGCGGTACAAATGTTTTTCGAAATTCTTGGCCAGGTAGCCGGCAACATGGCCCTGGTGCTCGGCGCCCGCCAGGGAATGTTCATCGCCGGCGGGATAGCCCAGCGATACCCCTCCATGCTCCTGAGCAGTGGATTCCGGGCTGCCTTTGAAGCCAAGGGCCGGCATCGATCCCTGATGGAAAAGATTCCCACCCAGCTGATCCGTTACCCCCAGCCGGGCCTGCTCGGAGCCAGCTACATGGCCCTGCAATTACTCAACAGCAGCGCCTGACCCACCTCTGGCCCCAGGGCCCCACACAGTAATTGCCCCCGGCGTGTCACGGAAATTCCTTATTCCGGGCCACTCCCGGCGGGCCTAGCATCAGGGCTCAAGGCCACTTGCCGGCCGTCATGCCGGCAAGGGATGAAATGCCCCTGTTGTTCCAGGCGGTGTTTCAAACTTCAACGTACAACACCTCTGGACACTCCGTTCAACGCTTCGTTGGAGATGTAAACATGGCACGTCGTTCATGGGCAGAGCCCTACAAAATCAAGATGGTCGAGCTGATCAAGATGACCAGCCCGGAAGATCGCCTGCAGGCTATTAAGGAAGCAGGCTACAACACGTTCCTGCTCAGGTCTGAAGATGTCTACATAGACTTGCTGACCGATTCCGGTGTCGGCGCCATGAGCGACCGGCAGTGGTCGGGGCTAATGATGGGCGATGAAGCCTATGCAGGCAGTCGAAACTTTTACCACCTGCGGGATACCGTCGAGCAGTACTACAGCTACAAGTACACGGTCCCCACTCACCAGGGCCGGGGCGCCGAGAATATCATCAGCCAGATGCTGATCTCTGATGGCGATTACCTGCCGGGCAATATGTATTTCACGACCACCCGCCTGCACCAGGAAATGGCCGGAGGAACCTTCGTTGATGTGATCATCGATGAAGCCCACGACCCAGCCTCCCAACATCCTTTCAAGGGCAACGTGGATTTCGAGAAGCTGGACGCGCTGGTTGAAAAAGTAGGCGCCGAAAAGATTCCCTACGTCTGCATCGCCACCTGCGTGAACATGGCCGGTGGCCAGCCTATTTCCATGGCCAACCTGAAACAGTTGCGGGCCTGGTGTGACAAATACGGAATCATGCTGGTACACGACATGACCCGTGTGGCAGAAAACGCCTACTTTATCCAGCAGCGGGAAGAAGGTTACGAGGACGCCTCAATCCAGCAGATTGTCTACGAACTGTGCTCGCTAACCGATGCCGCCACCATGTCGTCGAAGAAAGATGCCATGGTGAATATCGGCGGCTTCCTGGCCATGAACGACCCAAAAATGTACGAACGGGCCTGCGCCCTGGTGGTGGTCTATGAGGGCCTGCATACCTATGGCGGCATGGCAGGACGGGATATGGAAGCCCTGGCTATCGGTATCACCGAGAGCGTGGACGACATGCACATCAAGGCCCGTGTGGGCCAGATCGAATACCTTGGCGAACAACTGCTGCGAGCAGGCGTGCCCATCGTGAATCCCATAGGCGGTCATGCGGTATTCCTGGATGCCAGGAAAATCCTGCCCCACATTCCCCAGGAACAGTTCCCTGCCCAGGCACTGGCCGCGGCCCTGTACCTGGAATCCGGCGTACGATCCATGGAACGTGGCGTGGTCTCGGCAGGACGAAACAAGGATACCGGCGAGAACTACATGCCCAAGCTGGAACTGGTGCGGCTGACGATTCCCCGCAGGGTGTACACCCAGGCGCACATGGATGTCACCGCTGAGAGCGTCATCGACGTGATGGAGCGGGCCGGGCAGATCAAGGGACTTCGGTTCACATACGAACCCGAGGTACTCCGATTCTTCCAGGCTCGTTTCGAACCGCTCGACTAGCACAGCATCCGGGCATGGCCCAGGCAGAGCTTTCCCTTCAAACAGGCCGCCCCGCAAGGGGCGGTTCGTTTTTCGGATGTTGCAAAACCCGCTGGCGCCCGATGATCGATGTGGTGGTATGCTAATTACGAAGGCCACATCGAAAAACCAATAAGGGCCGAGTCATTACGGGGAGTCACAGCAATGATCCTGATCGAACAATTACTTGAGACCAAGAGCAAGGAAATCTGGAGCATCTCTCCGGATGCCTCAGCACTGGATGCCATCCGGATGATGGCAGAGAAACAGGTTGGCGCCTTGCCCGTCATGGACGGAGAGAAGCTGGCGGGAATTATTTCCGAAAGAGACTACGCCCGGCGGGTGGTACTGGAGGGACGCTCCGAGAACACGCCGGTATACATGGTCATGACCACCCGGGTGCGCTACGCCGAACCGAACCAGACCATCAACCACTGCATGGCGCTGATGACCACAAAACGCATCAGGCACCTGCCCGTACTCCGGGACGGAAAGATGTTGGGCATCATTTCCATCGGGGACCTGGTCAACGCCTTGATTGATCACCAGCAACACACCATCGAAGAACTGGAACGCTATATCACCGGGTAGTTCCGCTTCGGACGCCTGGCAAAAGATAGCGACGGTGCCATACAAGATGGCCAGCACTTGGCTTTCGGCATATTTACCGCGCGGGAAGCTCATGGTCTTCGCCTGTTTAGACCTAAAGTCTAACAACCGGAAAATAGCCGGGAATTCCCGATTTATCTGTGTTTCCTCGGGTGGCGGTTGCGGCCATCCAGCAAACCCGTGCATTCACGAAGCCTGTGCTCATCCCTGCGCCGCCTGGTTGGAAAGAACTCTTACCAGCTGCCGGGCATCTGGGTTAATGTTCTAGGCTGTAATCCAAGGATATAGGGACGAATCATGTCTAAGGTGTTTTCACTGCTTGCAGCGCTTCTGGTTTTCTCCTGCATTACACAGCAAGCCACTGCCGCCCCCCTGCCCGGTCACTCTCTCCCCCAGGGCGAATTACGAAATGTTCGGGAACGAGAGATAGATGTTAGTCACCTGGCAACGGATTTGCGCGTCAACCTTGAGCAAAGAACGGTATCGGGTTCGGCGACCATCACCTTCACGCCCTTGCGTGAAAATCTCAGTGAGGTGTCACTGGATGCCGCAAAGATGCAGGTGAAATCGGTCAGCCTGATTCGCGGAAAAAAATCTGCCGCACTGGATCACAGTTGGCGTGACAGGCAATTGCACATCGGTTTCCCACATAGCCTGCGGCCTGGCGAACAAATCGTAGTCCAGATCGAGTACAGCGTGAAACCCGAGAGTGGACTGTATTTTTTCCCCAAGACGAAACTGCGCAGCGCCGAGGCCTGGAACTATGGCGAGGGTGGCCGTCACTACGGCTGGCTGCCCATGTATAACGATTCCAATGAGCGCTTCACGGCGGACATGACCCTGACGGTGGACAAGCCCTTTATCGCCCTTTCCAACGGCGTATTGAAAGAAGTCCGGGACAACCCGGATGGCAGCCGCAGCTACCACTGGGTGCAGGACAAGCCGATACCCAATTACCTGCTGGCGTTGAATGTCGGGGAATTTGTAGAAATCCCCCTGGACGACGCCCAACTGGGTGACAGAAAAATCCCTCTCAGCGCCTGGGCCCATCGCGGCGAGGAAGATCGGGCCGCCTATGCCTTCGGTCGCACGCCAAAAATGGTGGAGTTCTTTTCCGAACTCTTCGGCTATGACTACCCCTGGGACAAGTACGACCAGGTGGTGTTGAGAAACTTCTCAGGCGCCATGGAAACCACCACCATGGTGGGATTCCAGGAGTCACATCTAAAAACCCCTGATGATCCGGTTGATGACACCCCTTATTACGATGCCGCCGCCCCAATCTGGACCTATGAAGATACGATATCCCACGAACTCGCCCATCACTGGTTCGGCGACCTGGTGACCTGCCGTTCACTGGCTTCAATATTTCTGAATGAGTCCTTTGCAAGTTACTCACACACCGTCTGGAATGGTCACATCAACGGTGAGGACGACCTGACTTACCAGCGCTGGCTGTACCTGGATAAATACCTCAACTTTGTCGCCGAAACCGGCACTGTTCGTCCCCTGGAATATTTTCGCTATGACGCATCGGGTGACATGTACACCCAGCCCATTACCTACGTGAAGGGCGCGCTGGTATTGCACATGTTGCGCCAGATCATGGGCGACCGGTCTTTCTACCGTGGTATCTCCCACTACCTGCACAGCAATGAATTTTCAGAGGTGGATTCCTACGACTTCCAGCGGGCAATGGAAGAGTCATCGGGCATGAATCTTAACGCCTTCTTCGAGGACTGGATTCGTGGCGGTGGCGGATTCCCCGACATCCGGGTCAGTAGTCAGTGGTCTGAACAGCGCAAGCAATTGGATCTGAGCCTGGAACAGGTCCAGGCAGACCTGGCCTTCGAAAACGACTTTCAGCTGCCGGTTGAGGTGGAAATCGTGACCGCCTCGGGTAGCGAGGTTCACACGGTGACTCTCAAGGGCTGGAGCACGATTGTCTCCTTACCCGCCGAGACTGAACCGCTGATGGTGAACGTGGACAAGGGCAACTGGATGGTGGCCAGCATCCATCATCAGCGCAGCCTGGAAGAAACCACAAGAGCCCTTATGCAGGCCGACCTGGCGGTGGCCTTACGCGCTGCAAGACAGCTGGGTGAGGACTTTGCTCCCGCCCCGGCCACCGTGGCTGCGCTGACCAGCGTACTGGGCAATAACCAGGCCCACTGGGGACTTCGCCAGGAAGCCGCCCTGAACCTGGGTAGCATCGGGACAAAGGGAGCGGTGTTCGCACTGACCCGGGGTATGGCAGATCCAGACCCCCGGATACGCCGGGCCGCGGCGCTGGGACTGGGCCGTGCCGGCGGTGAGCAGGCCATCATGACACTGAAGGACAGCTTGACCATCGATCCGGATGAAGAGGTGGCTGGCGCCGCCGCCTGGGCCCTGGGCACCCTGCGGATACCCGGCGTGGAGCGCCTGCTCAAGGAACAGCTTGAGCGACCTTCAGCCTATTACGACTACCGTCGCTTGAGCGCCCTGGCCGCACTGGCAGAAATTGAAGACCCGAAACTGGCACCGGTATTCGCCCGATACACCGATCCCGTGTACCTGCGGGAGACCCGCCTGGCGGCCCTGGAGGCCTGGGTACGCGCGGCGCCCAATGACAAGCAACTGGCCAAGGTTCTGAGAGAGCTGACCCGGGACGATGACGCCGATGTCAGGGCCTCAGCCCTTGAGTTGCTGGGAAGCCTGCACAGGGCCGAGGACAAGGCCTACCTGCTGAAGTACGCCCAAGAGGAAATTGATCCGAACCTGGCCAAGGCGGCCAGGCTGGCGGCCGAAGAGATCGCAGCCTTCACTCCATAACCCAGCCCCACCCGGCACCGGTATTCGGTGTCGGGTATAGCTTGGTAAGTCCGGGGGAACAGGCAGGTAAATTCAGGGTGGCTATTTGGAAGCGCCACACACGCTGCATTGGGGATCGCGGGTTAGAACAAACGAACGGAAGCTCATGGCACGGGCGTCCAGCATGAGCAATCTTCCCTGGAGGCTGTCTCCCAACTCCAGTAACACCTTGATCGCCTCGGTCGCCTGGATACAGCCAATGATTCCCGCCACCGGACCCAGCACTCCCTGTCCCGAGCAGTTTTCAAAAGACGACTGTGGTTGCTCGTCGGACCGGGCCTTGTCCAGGTCCGCGTACAGGCAGTTGTAACAGGGACTGTCATCCCGATCGGAACGGAACACCGAAGCCTGGCCTTCAAGGCCCACCACGGCGCCATAGATCAGTGGCGTACGCATCGCCACACAGGCCTTGTTCACCATTACCCGGGTGGCAAAATTATCCGTGCCATCCACCACTACATCGGCCAGCTTGATTTGCTCAAGTAAGGCCGTCTCATCCAGTCTTTCGGAAAAGGTAATCAGCTCTACATCAGGATTACGTGCCGAAAGTGTTTGCCTGGCGGACTCGACCTTCAACTCACCCAGGGATTGGTTGCTGTGCAGGAACTGCCGGTGCAAGTTGGAAATCTCCACCACGTCCGGGTCCACCAGCACCAACTGGCCCACGCCTGCACCGGCCAGGTACATGGCCACGGGGGAACCCAGTCCTCCCATGCCCAACACCAGTACCCGGGAGGCGGCCAGGCGCTGCTGGCCTTCCAGGTCAATATCGGAAAGCAGTATCTGCCGACTGTAACGCAGCAGTTGTTCGTCGTTCAGGTCAACGCTACTCACAAGCTGGTACCCGTGTTGGCAATCATTCGCCGCAGTATCACCCTGCCCCCTCGGGGGCGTCCAGCCAGGCGGGTGATCTGCCGCGTCACCCGGGCCTATTCCTTGCTCACAGCAGGCCAGGACTGGGGATCAATATCCAGGTCACTGAAGTCGTCGGGATTCAACACCGGCTCACCGCCTGCTTCCCGACGCTTGCTGTCATAGTCCTTAAGCAGGCGCCTGGCCACCGGCCAAAGCAAGGTGATGGCCACCAGGTTAACCAGGGCCAGCAAGCCCATGGTGAGATCGGCAAAGGCGAACACAGTGCCCAGGTCCTGTACCGAACCCCAGAACACCAAACCCAGCACCAGTGCGCGGAAAACCATTACCTGTTTTTTGCTGTCGCCACCCAGGTAATTAATGCTGTTTTCACCCAGGTAGTAGTTGTACATGATTGAACTGAAGGCAAACAGCAACAGTGCGATGGAGACGAAAATCCGGCCCCATTCACCCACGTGGAAAGCCAGGGCATTCTGAGTCAGGGCTACCGGGTTACCGGCGTCGCCGCCCAGGCCTGCCAGCAGGATAATCACTGCGGTGCAGGTACACATCAGCAGGGTGTCGATGAATACGCTGAACGCCTGGACCACGCCCTGTGCGCCGGGGTGAGGCACCCAGGCAACCGCGGCCACGTTGGGTGCGCTACCCAAGCCGGCCTCGTTGGAAAACAGTCCGCGCTTGACCCCGAGAATGATGGCCGCGCCCACACCGCCACCCAGGGCCGGGCCGTAGCCGAAAGCATTCTGGACGATCAGGGAGAGCATCTCGGGAACCCGGGAGAAATTCAGACCAATCACCAGCAAGGCCACCAGCAGGTAGCCAATGCCCATGATGGGCACCATCCACTCGGTGACCGAGGCGATGCGCTTGATGCCGCCAAATACGATACCGCCAAGCATGGTCACCAGCAGCAATCCGCTGGCCCATGAGGGCAGGCCAAGACTGTCTTGCATGGAACCGGCGACCACGTAGGACTGCAAGGCCACAAAGGCCAGGCCGAAGGTCACCAGCAGGAGAATCGAGAACACCACTGCCAGCCAGCGCTGGCCCAGTCCGTGCTCAATGTAATAGGCGGGACCGCCACGGAAGACACCCTCAGAATCCTGGCGCTTGTACAACTGGGCCAGGGAACATTCGAAGAAGCTGGTAGCCATTCCGATCAGGCCCACCATCCACATCCAGAAAATAGCGCCGGGACCGCCCAGGCTGATGGCCACTGCCACACCCACGATGTTGCCGCCGCCTACCCGGCCCGCCACACTCAGGGTCAGCGCCTGGAAGGAACTCAGGCGTCCCTCCTCATGCTTGAAGGCCTGGCCCATGATGGCGAACATGTGGCCGAAATAGCGAAACTGTACCGCGCCGGAAGCGATGGTGAACCACAGGCCCAGGGGGATCAGGACAAATATCAGGACCTTGCCCCAAAGCAGGTCATTCAGCATTGCTAACATTCAGCTCTCCAGCGTATTCCGGCGGGCTCAGCCCGCCAGGATTATTTCTTGTAGGCCTGGGGCCTTTCGGTGTTCAGCTCCAGGTAGCGATCGCGTAACAAGGTAGCACGACTGACCATGGGAATTGCCTTGCCACGGATAACCACCTGGTCGGCGAAGGTACTCAGTTCCAGCGGATCGCCGCTCCAGATCACCAGGTCTGCCAACTTGCCCGCCTCCAGGGAACCCACCTCTGAACTCACGCCATAAATCCTTGCCGGGTTGACCGTCATGGCTTCCAGGGCCACCTGATAAGGCAGACCATTGGCCACCGCCAGGCCCGCGTACTGGGTGATATTACGAGCGTTGTGAGTTCCGCCTGCGGTAAACGCAATCATCACACCGGCCTTGTTCAGCCGGGCTGCATTTTCCAGGGTCGCACCCAGTGAATCGAAGCCGCCGGGAAGATTACGCTGGGGATCCAGCACCACCGACACACCGGCCGCGGCCAGTTCATCCGCCACGATCCAGGCTTCCGCACCACCGAGAATGGCCATCTTTAAGCCAAAATCTTTTTTCAGTCTCAGCGCCTGGCTGATATCCGACGCCCTTTCTACCTGTACCAGCAACGGGGTACTGCCGGTCAACACTGGCAACAGGGCGTCCAGGTCCTTGCGCTTCAGGGTGTACTCCCAATGAGCACCCTGCTCCCAGCTGCGTCGATTAGCCGAATAGTCCCGGGCCTCTTCAAGGCCATCTCGCAACGCCAGCATGGCATTGACCCGGGAACCGCCACTGAGGCCGCTACCGGATTCGCCAAGCCGCACGAACATGGCCGCCGATGACCGGGTGAGCCAGTCACCGGGTCCGGCAAGATCAATCACCGCCACCTGGCCACTGAACACCGAGCCTGCCTCTCCCCAACTGGAACCGGGAACCACCGCGGCGCGGGTCACACCTTCGATACGATTCACACCGATCAGGATAGAGCGCGGGTTGATGGCATAGCTCACATCAAACGACGCCGAGAACCGCTCGCCACTCTGGGCACTGTCCACGGTGCCTTCCACCGCCGACACTTCTTTCACACCGAAATCCGTGTAGGCATCGAACAAACCGGGGGTAACAATCTTGCCGCTTGCATCAATCAGCTGGGCATCCCGGGGTACTTCCACACCCTTGCCCACGGCCACGATACGACCGTCACGAATCAGCACAGTGCCATTTTCAATAACCCCCGCTCCGCCCAGGGTATGGACGGTGCCGCCGGTCACGGCGATGGTCTGGGCCTGGAGTTGGGTTGCAAGCAGTAGCGCGCAGACTGCAAATATCTTGTTGAGTGAACGGTTCATTTCAGGCCTCCTTCGATCTCCAGACTACCCAGGGTGAAATCAGACACCGCCTGGTAGGCAGGATCATTCAGGTCATAAACCAGGGCTCCGTCCACAAACACCTTCTCGGCGCGGGTGTAGACGCTAAAGGGATTACCGTTCCAGATCACCAGGTCACCGTTCTTGCCCTTTTCCAGGCTGCCGGTAACCTCGTCAATGCCCAGGGAGCGGGCAGGATTCAGGCTCAGCCAGGTCCAGGCATGCTCAGGAGTGATATCCATCCCCACCCTGCTGGCAGCACCCATCACCTTGGCGGCCTCCTGGTTCAGGCGCTGAATGCCCATTGCCGAATCCGAATGCACGATAGCGCAGGCACCGGCCTTATCCACCAGTGCAATGTTCTCGCGGATGCCGTCGAAGGCTTCCATCTTGAAGCCCCACCAGTCCGCCCACATCGCCGCACAAGTGCCATTCTCTGCCAGCAGGTCGGCAATCTTGTAGGCTTCCACCGCGTGGTGGAAGGCCGTGACCTTGTAGCCAAACTCCTTGGCCAAATCCAGCATCACCGCCATTTCATCAGCACGGTAGCAATGGTTGTGCACCAGGATTTCACCCTTGAGCACACCCATCAGGGTGTCCAGTTGCAAGTCGCGCTCCGGCGGTTTCTCAGCCTTCCCGGCTTCGTACTCTTCCCACTTTTCCTTGTAGGCGGCAGCCTTGATCCAGGCTGCACGATAGCCGGCCACGTTACCCATGCGTGAGAACGGGCCTCCCTTCTCTCCATAGACCCGCTTGGGATTCTCACCGCAGGCCATCTTCAATCCATAGGGAGCGCCGGGGAACTTCATTCCCTGCATGGTGCGGGAGGGAACGTTCTTCAGGGTCACGCCCCGGCCACCAAACAGGTTGGCCGAACCGGGCAATATTTGCAGGGCTGTCACGCCACCGGCACGGGCGGTATTGAAACCCTGGTCCTGGGGCCACACAGCGTGCTCGGCCCAGACCTCGGCGGTATTCGGACCAGAGATTTCATTGCCATCGGCATGGGAACTCACACCCGGGGATGCATAAACACCCAGGTGGGAGTGATTATCGATAATTCCCGGCGTCACCCACTTGCCCTGGGCATCAATCACCAGCGCGTCATCGGGCACCTCGATGTCATCACCAATTTCCAGCACCTTGCCATCGCCCAGCAGCACCGAGCCGCCCTCGATCCGGGCACCGTCACCGGTCAACACCGTGGCGTTCTGGATCAGGGTAAGTTTTGAAGACAGGGCCTGGTAGGTGGAAGGATAAGACGCCTCGGCGGACGCTGTTGACCGGGCCCCCTTGTCAGCATCCTCATCCGCTCCGCAGCCGATCAAAAACACTGACGCCAGTAACCCCAGCGCCCCGAACAATCTTGCCTTTATCATGAAAACCAACCTGGCTAGCGTGAATCACAAGCGAAGAAGTCTAGCATGAAGTTCCAGCCCGCAAAGACCACCTCGGGACCACATTATGGGACACCCTGAAGCAACAAGGCCCCGGTCTTTCAACCGGGGCCCCGCTGCAAGATTTTGTGCCGAAGAAAACCCCGGCCTGGTGAACTGCTACTGCTCCAGTTCTTCCAGGGACTTCAGTCGAGCAGCCTCAAATTCATCCCCGGGATACCAGGCCTGCTTTTCATCCGCATTGGCCATGATTAGTCCGGCCCAGAATCCAAAGCGGGCATCGTCCAGCATGCCTTCGAAGTTCCAGTCATCGGTCAGCTCATCACTGGGCTGGTGGTAGTTGCGAGTGGTATATGCACCCACCATCTCCGCTCCCCATTCCTTGGGGTGCCCAACGAAATCGGTACCGCCTTTCACATACAGACCGGGCACGCCAACAATCGCCAGGGAGAACTGGTCAGAGCGGTAATAAATCCCCTTGTCCGGAAACTGGTCACCCACCAGTTCACGTCCCTGGTAGTCCGCCACTTGCCGGGCCACGGCATCCAGGCTTGATTTACCCATTCCTACAAATGCCACGTCCCGGGTCTTGCCCCAGATATTCATGCTGTCGTAGTTGATGTCCCCGGCGATAAGACCCACCGGTACAGGCGGATTATTGGCAAAATATTTCGATCCCAGAAGACCCTGTTCCTCGGCGCCCACAAACGCAATCATGATGGAACGACGGGGGCGCTCTGGCAGGGATGCAATAGCCCGGGCAATCTCCAGTAGCGACGCTACACCGGAAGCATTATCACGGGCGCCGTTGTAAATACGGTCATCCGGATTCACGTTCATGTCCGCCAGGCCAATGCCCAGGTGATCGTGATGAGCGGTGTACACCACCACTTCCTTTTTCAGCTCGGGATCGCTGCCTTCGAGAATACCCAGCACGTTGGCCGAGCCGGCATCTGCCAGGGCATTGTCAAAACTGATAGAGGTACGCACTTTCAGCGACACGGGTTTGAAATCCCGTTTCTTGGCGGATTCGATCAGGGCGTCCATATCCTGGCCACCCAGGGTGAATACCTTGCGTGCCGCATCCTCGGTCACCCAGGCAGCCATCTGCAAGCGGGGCTCGTCGCCGGCGGGCAATTCAAACTGCTCACCGGTCCAGGAGGTCTGCACCACCTGCCAGGGATACCCTGCCGAGGGCGTGGTATGGATGATGATTGCGCCGGCGGCGCCCTGGCGGGCTGCACTCTGGTACTTGTACATCCAACGACCGTAATACAGGCGTCGCTCACCTTCGAACAATTCCGGGTCGAAGTCGGGATCGTTATTAAGCATGACCAGCACCTTGCCGGTCAGGTCCTGACCCTTGAAATCATCCCAGTCGTATTCCGGGGCCTGGATGCCATAGCCGACAAATACCAGTTCGCCATCTTCAACCGTGGAGCGCTCCGCCTGTACGCCGCTGCCAACAATGAATTCCTCGCTTTGCTGCAAGGCGAATGACTCACCCTCCCGGATAAATGTCCAGGAAGTGGGCTGTGAGGCGTTAATGCCGATCAGGGCGAAAGGCTGTTCCCAGCCACCGTCGGCGGCTGCCGGCTTGTAACCCATGGCGGCAAGTTCTTTTGCCAGGTAGGCGCGGGCCTTGGCATCACCAGGGCTGCCGGGGCCGCGACCCTCGTAGGCATCACTGGCAATCTCTGCCACGGTGGCACGAATGTCTTCCGCGGTAATCGTCTCGGAGGCGGCAACAGCCTCGGCGGTGAACACGCCATCGGCTGCCGGGGCCTTCTGATCAGGCGTCTTGGAGCCCTCACAGGCACAAAGCATAAAAGCGGATAATGTAAGAGTGACAACTGCACGCATAGCTGAATTTCCGGATGTTGATTTATGAACAAGGTTCCGGAGCGTAGCAGTTATCAGGCTCCACGTCAGGAGCCAGCAAGCCCGACGGGCTCTAGTCGCTGGCCTTCAGGCGTGCGCCCTCGAAGGCCGCCAACTGGGCTTCTGTGGCTTTTTCCAGGTGGCGCGCCTTGTAGTCTGCGTAGGGCATTCCATACACCACTTCCCTGGCCTGCTCGTAATCCACCTCCACACCTCTTTGCTGCGCCTCGGCGCTATACCACTTGGCGATGCAGTTACGACAGAAAAAGGCCAGGTTCATCAGCTCGATATTCTGAACTTCCGGATACTTCCCCAGGTGCTCCAGTAATCGACGAAAAGCCGCGGCCTCGATCTCAGTCCGGGTTGCATCGTCCAGCGTCTTGTCCAGGCTCATAGCGGTATTCCCTCAGGTTACAGGGAGGCGGCCAGCCGGCTACCCTGGTTAATGGCTCGCTTGGCATCCAGTTCTGATGCCTCGTCGGCGCCACCGATGATGTGTACCGGAATCCCCGCCGCCCTCAGCGGCTCGGCCAGCTCTCTCAGGGGCACCTGGCCAGCGCACATGATCACGTTATCCACATCCAGCCAGGTCGGATCACTGCGATCCTTGCCGTGGCTGATTAAAATACCCCGATCTTCAATGCGTTCGTAATTAATGCCGCCAATCATGCGAACCTGGCGCATTTTCAGGCTGGCCCGGTGTATCCACCCGGTGGTCTTGCCCAGTCCCCCACCCAACTTGCCCGCGGAGCGTTGTAACAGGGTGACCTCCCTTTCCGGGGCGGGTACATTTGGACCGCTCTCAGACACGCCGCCCCGAGTCTCCGAGGGATCAACAACCCCCCACTCTTCCAGCCACTCCTGCAGGTCCAGGGTGCTGGAGTGTCCGCCGGTCACCAAAAATTCAGCCACATCAAAACCAATACCTCCGGCACCGACAATTGCCACCCGCTTGCCCACCGGGGCCTTGCCACGCAGGACGTCTATATAGCTGAGCACCATGGGATTGTCCTGACCGGGTATCTTCGGATCCCTGGGCAGCACGCCGGTTGCCAACACCACATCATCGTAGCCGGCATTGACCAGGTCCGCGCCGCTGACCTTTTTATTGAGTTCCAGATTGACCTTACGCAGTTCCAACTGGCGTCGGTAGTAAGCAATCATGTCGTGGAACTCTTCCTTGCCCGGCACCTGCTTGGCCATGTTCAGCTGGCCGCCGATCTCGCCGGCAGCGTCGAACAAGTCCACCTTGTGGCCGCACTGGGCCAGCACCACCGCGGTGGACAAGCCGGCCGGCCCGGCACCCACGATAGCCACCTTTCTGGGAGCTGCGCTAGGCAGGTAATTCAGTTCCGTTTCATGACAGGCACGGGGATTCACAAGACAGGAACTCATCTTGTTCTTGAAGGTGTGATCCAGGCAGGCCTGGTTGCAGGCGATACAAACATTCACCTCATCCGCCCTGCTTTGCTCGGCCTTGAGTACAAATTCGGGATCTGCCAGCAATGGGCGAGCCATGGAAACCATATCGGCGCAGCCTTCTGCCAGCACCTTTTCCGCCACCTCGGGCACATTAATCCGATTTGAAGTAATCAGGGGGATACTCACCTCCTGCTTCATCTTCCCGGTAACCCAGGAAAACGCTGCCCGGGGCACCGAGGTGGCAATCGTCGGCACCCTGGCCTCGTGCCAGCCGATGCCGGTATTGATAATAGTGGCGCCTGCGGCCTCGACAGCCTTGGCCAGCATCACCACCTCTTCCCAGGTACTGCCATCGGGAATCAGGTCGATCATGGAAAGGCGATAGATGATGATGAAGTTTTCACCCACCGCCTCGCGAGTGCGTGCCACGATTTCTACCGGCAGGCGCATGCGGTTGCTGTAATCACCACCCCACGCGTCCTTACGCTTGTTGGTATGGGTAACCAGGAATTCATTGATGAAATACCCTTCCGAACCCATGATTTCCACGCCATCGTAGCCAGCCTCCTGGGCCAGCACCGCAGAGCGCACAAACGCCTTGATCTGCTTCTCGACGCCATTGGAAGACAGCTCCCGGGGCACAAACGGGGTAATGGGAGACTTCACCCTGGAAGGGGCAACGGAAAACGGATGGTAGCCATAGCGACCGGCGTGCAGAATCTGCATGGCGATCTTGCCGCCTTCAGCGTGTACCGCATCGGTGACCAGCTTGTGTTTACGCGCATGACGCTTGCCACTCATCATGCCTGATAATGGCTTCACCCAACCCGCCACATTGGGCGCATAGCCGCCGGTGACAATCAGGCCAACCCCGCCGCGTGCCCGCTCGGCAAAATATGCCGCAAGCCGCTCGTGCTTGTTTCCGTCTTCCAGGCCGGTATGCATGGAGCCCATTAACACCCGATTTTTCAGCGTGGTGAATCCAAGGTCCAGGGGGGAAAGAAGGTGGGGATAAAGGGGGTGGGCCATGCTATGTATCCTTGAGATTTCATCCTGAAAAAATCATGCCGAAACACCTGGAAAGTGAACGACAAGCAATCCCGCCTACTTTGCCGTGCCTCGTGCCCTCAGTCCACCCGTATCACAACCTGCCCTGCCAAGCCGCGCCCTGAACGCACCTGGCGAGGGTAGCTCAGACGCATAAAACAGGTGCGTAGCGCAGCGACAATCCGAGGCGCCAAAACCAGGCCAGGCCGGGGCAATTCCCCTGCCCGCTCCAAGTACCCGGGCCCAGACATGCTCCATGGGCTGCGCCTGGGGCTGATACCAGGCAGCGACCGGATGGGTCTGTCGGCGAAGATAATCCACGTGCCAGCGAAGACGCTGGGCGCCGGACCAGTGACGCGACAGGCGCGCCCTGAGCCCACCCGGGCCGAATGCGCTGCCTACATACAAATACACACCGGCATCCAGCAACCTTTCACCCAGGGCGCCTGCTCGTAAACGAAATGGCTCAACCGCAATCAGGGCCAGCACATAACTGCCTGGATCCGGAGGGAAATCCACGCCCTTCTCAAGCATCGACTAGCGTTCCTTTTTCGAGTCGGACTGGGCAGCCTTCAACTGCTCCTTTTCACTGTCCTTGCGAAGTTTTTCCATATGCATGATCAGGACGTCAGTCGTGCGTTTCAATAATTCCAGCTCGTCGACGCTCAAGTCGTCCATGCGCTCAAGATTGTATTCGATAGTGTCGATGACTTTACTCACCGGCCGCTGCATCGGGCGGAAGAAATAGGCAGTGATGGTAGACACGATGGTGCCAAAAAACAGCATCGAGCCGATGATCATCCAGGCCGCGCCCAGGGCCCGACCCAGTCCCGTGAGCGGGCGATCTGCAATCCCCGCGGTGGTAAATGCGGCCACGCACCAGTACAGGGCGTCGGAATAGTGCGTGATGGACGAATCCGTGACCCGGCTTTCCGCCAGGTAAAGACCCGCTGCAAAGGCGGCCCATGCCATCAGCAACAACAAGATGAGACTCAGGAAGGGAGTTTGCTCCGCCACCTCGTGGCTGAAACGTCGCACACGTGAAGGTCCATATCGTAGCTTCATGGCAGCATCCTCCTGTTAGGGAGTCTCTGATCTATTCATGAACTTGAATCTTGGGGCCAAAAAATCCAGCTTCTGTGTTGCCAATCTTCACGATAGCACCACTATCGCGTGCGATTGGCGCCTTGAATCTGAATTTTTTCGCTCCCATTCTGCTAAGCCCAGAATAAATCAGAGGCTCCTTACTAATAATAGTCCTTTCCAGACTCACCCAGGGAGGGCCGCGGCGATAATAAATCCACTACGCCAGTGGCGCGCTTTGCTAGACTCATCCCATGTCTGAACACACATCAACCTCTTTCAACGCCCTGGGGCGGCTGCTGCGCTATGCCAGCGGCTATCGGCGCCGCATCAGCTTTGCCACAACCTGCTCGGTCCTGAATAAACTTTTCGATGTCATGCCGGAAATACTCATCGGCATCGCCATTGATGTGGTTGTCCGCCAGCAGGATTCCTTCGTCGCAGAGATCGGGATCGTGGACCCCAAGTCGCAGATGCTACTGCTGGCCGCCCTGACGCTTGCCATCTGGATGGGTGAATCCCTGTTCGAGTACCTGCACCTGGTGACCTGGCGCAACCTGGCCCAGGACCTGCAGCACGCCATGCGCCTGGATGCCTATGAGCATGTGCAGCGCCTGGACCTGGCCTACTTCGAAGATCGCAGCACCGGCAACCTGGTCTCTATCCTCAATGACGACGTCAACCAACTGGAACGCTTCCTAAACGGCGGCGCCAATTCCCTGGTCCAGGTCGTGACCACCCTGGTCGCCGTGGGCAGTGTGTTTTTCGCGGTCTCACCGTTAATCGCATTGATGGCGTTCACCCCGATTCCAATCATCGTGATCGGGGCGTTTTACTTTCAGCGCCGGGCCCAGCCGCTGTACGCCGAGGTGCGTAACCGGGTTGGCATGTTGGCCGCCAGGCTGTCGGGAAATATCTCTGGCATCACCACCATCAAGAGTTTTGCTACCGAAGAATTCGAGGCGGAGTGCGTGCGCCAGGAAAGCCAGGCGTACGTGGCAGCCAATCGCAAGGCCATCGCTATCAGTTCAGCGTTTATCCCGATTATTCGTATGGCGATTCTCGCCGGCTTCCTGGCCACTTTCCTGATCGGCGGCTGGATGACCTTGAACGGCGATCTGAATGTCGGCGCCTACGGCGTGCTGGTGTTCCTGACCCAACGCCTGCTGTGGCCCCTGACCAGCCTGGCCGAAACCGTCGACCTGTTCGAGCGGGCCATGGCCTCCTCTCGCCGGATTCTTGATCTCATTGAAGTGCCGGTACGAATTCGAGATCGGGCCGATGCCATAACACCGGCCAGGGTTAGTGGCCATATCCAGTACCAAAACGTGAACTTTTCCTATGGCGACAACCAGCCTGTACTGCATGACATTAGCCTGGACATTCCGGCCAGTAGCACGGTGGCCTTCGTGGGCCAGACCGGATCGGGCAAGAGCACGCTGGTCAAATTGTTGCTGCGTTTTTACGCCCCTACCGGGGGAAGTATCCTGCTGGACGGGGAGCCCATTGAACAATTTCGGCTAGACAGCCTTCGCCGGCGCATCGGGCTGGTCAGCCAGGACGTATTCCTGTTCCATGGCAGCGTCAGGGAAAACATCGCCTACGGATCACCCGAGGCTAATTTCGAACAAATCCAGGCGGCCGCTGATGCGGCTGAGGCCAGCGAGTTCATAAAAGATCTGCCAAAAGGTTTTGACACCCTGGTAGGGGAGCGCGGGCAGAAACTCTCCGGCGGTCAGCGCCAGCGACTGTCTATTGCCCGGGCGTTGCTAAAGGATCCACCGGTTTTAATCCTGGACGAGGCAACCTCCGCGGTGGACAACGAAACCGAAGCCGCTATCCAGCGCTCCCTGCTGCGAATTTCCCATACCCGCACCACAGTCATCATCGCTCACAGGCTGTCGACCATCGTGCATGCCGATACCATTCACGTGCTGGACAAGGGACGAATTGTGGAATCCGGGAAACACGCCGACTTGCTGGAACGCAATGGCATCTATGCCAACTTGTGGCAGGTCCAAACAGGTGTCAGGGCAGCCAAAACCTAGCTATCCAGATGCCCGACCTGCTGACCCAGGCTGCGGTCCTCAATACCCAGGTAGATGGGCTCGGCCCGCTGGCGATAAATATTCACCTTGGCATTGAACGCGTGATGGGCAATACCGTGCTTGTCATGAATCTCGAGACGACGAACGCTATAGCCACCCGTAGACATCAACTCACCCGTGAGATAGCACTTGATGGAATTGATGGGTTCCCCCGCCAATTCCAGGCCATTGAGTTTCCCCAGGTGTTCCTGGGCAATGTCCATGAAGCGAATCGCATCGAATTCCTCGGGATTCAACATGCTCTCTCGTGACGGTGGCTGGGTTAACTTGAACTCCCCCACCATAATCTGGCCCGGCAGGGCTTTCTCCACCATGCGCGCCAGCTCGATAGTCACATCACCCACCAGGTAGCTGTAGAGCATGGGGCTGAGGCTTTCCGCCTGGTAGAACTCATAGCAACTTCCCAGGTGGAAGCAGGTTCTCAGGATCGGGACAACCTTACCCCTGCCCTTGCGCCTGGCGATGGCGTTGTCTGCCAGGACCAGGTGCATAAAGTGATACAGGTTCGTGTTGGCGTTATCGCCCTCGTCACGATTCCAGATATAGAAACCGTCGCCAGTATTGGAACGGGCAAAGCGAATATCAATCTTCTTGGTCAGCATCCGGCTATGAGCCGAATTCAGCGAATAAGACAGACTATTCAGCTGGGTCATCTGCTCAAACGGGGTGAGCAAACTGAAACCGACGATATCAAACAGGGCCACCGCCCTGTTGTCTGAATAATTCAGGCTATAACGACGGATGATGCGTTCGATCGCTTCAATCTCACGGGTATGGCCGCTGAGGGAATGCTGCATGGGCGCATGAACCACCGACAGACCCAGCTCACTGGCCAACTGTTCAAGTCGCTGGTAGTCACGCTGCTTGGGACTGGATACCAGTTCCCGATAAATACCCTGGTCAAGCTTGATACTGCCCAGAGGGGAGCTTTGAATCTGGTCAGCAAGAAAGTAATGCGGCGCGATTAACAGGGCGATGCCGCCGTTGCTTGGCGCCCAGCCCAGCACGAGCTTCTCTCCAAGGGCCCAACTATCGTGCAACAAGTTATCCAGGTCGATCAGGTTGCTATGCTCTGCAACCGTGAGATCTTCTCCAAACAATTCGGCATCGGCCCTGCCACCGACTGTTCCAAAACGCTTGCCCGTTAAATCAGGGGAGTTCTCGTCAGCCATTATTTTTTATCTGTCTCATGTGTCCCTTGCACCTGTATCAGTGCTGCGCAGAATCCTAACACGAGAAAGGCACCGGGAGAGGTTCTCCCGGTGCCTGTTTAGTCGTTCCAAGGGCCGGCATGTCGTTCAGCCCGGCGGTGATTTTACTTAACGTGGCTTGCTGCGCGGCTTTTGCTTGCTGGAGCTTGAGCGTGACTTGCCACCGGAGGATTCACGCCGGGATTCCTGCCTTGGGGCGGGACGGCTTTCACTTCTCACCTCCGGCTGACTCTGGGGAGCAGGTTGAGATCTTACCTGGGGAGCAGG
>CAKZML010000134.1 GCA_937128475.1 uncultured Chromatiales bacterium | reverse complement strand
CCTTCTTCTTGGTGGCCTTTTTAGCTACAGCCTTCTTGGCGACCTTCTTCTTGGTAGCCTTTTTAGCTACGGCTTTCTTGGCAGCCGCCTTCTCTACAACCGGCGCCTCTGCCTTCTCTTCGACATCCAGGCCCACAGCAGCCTTGAGCGCAGCCTCAGCCCTTTCCCTGGTTTCAGCCTCCGAAATCGCGACCTTCAGGCTCTTCTGGAGGCGCTTGAACACCACATCCAGTTCGCCAACGGCATCAACCGTATACAGAATGCCGTGCTCGCTATAGTAGTCCACCAGCGGCCTGGTCGAACTTTCATAGACCTTCAGGCGATTCTCGATAGTCGCCTCGGTGTCATCAGTACGCCGATGCAGCTTGGCACCACACTTGTCGCACACGTTCTCAATGATCGGGGGCGAGGTATAGAAATTGAATACTGATCCGCAACGACTGCAGGTCAATCTACCCGTCAGGCGCTGCATCAGGATATCGCTATCCAGATCCATCAGCATGGTTGCCTGGAGAGGCTTGCCCATTTCTTCCAGCATCACGTTCAGGGCCTTGGCCTGGGCCAGGTTCCTGGGGAAGCCATCCAGGATAAATCCCTTGGCGGCATCCGGCTGGCGCAACCGCTCCCGGATAATTCCCAGGACCAGCTCGTCGCTCACGAGTTGACCCGCATCCATGGTGATCTTGGCCTGGAGGCCCAGCTCCGAACCCGAGACAACCGCCTCGCGAAGCAAATCACCCGTGGAAATCTGGGGGATTGAATATTTTGTGACCAGTTTCTGTGACTGAGTGCCCTTCCCTGAACCGGGGGCACCAAGCATGACGATTCTCATGGCATCATTCCTGACAAATAACTAGTTGGCGGCGCAGCCAATTCTGCTCGCTCATAGCAGGGGCTAACCTACATCCCGCACTGTCCAGCGTCAATTCACAAATGGTGTGAACCCTCGATAAAGATGGGCTATGCTTGCCCTCGCGCTGCGGTGTTACTGCCCCGCACTTCCCAAAGGTAAGGAATTTCATATGTCTCGGAAAAATGCTTTTTATGCCCAATCTGGCGGTGTAACCGCTGTAATTAACGCCTCAGCTTGCGGCGTGATTGAGACCGCAAGGCAACACCGGGACAAAATCGGCAAGGTTTACGCGGGCCGGGACGGCATTATCGGGGCCTTGACCGAAGACCTGATCGATACCAGCAAGGAAAGTGCGCGAGACATTGCCGCCCTTAAATTCGCGCCGGGTGGCGCATTCGGTTCCTGCCGCTACAAGCTCAAGGGACTGGAGGAAAACCGGGCTCAATATGAGCGCCTGATCGAGGTCTTCAAAGCCCATAATATTGGTTATTTTTTCTACAATGGCGGCAACGACTCCATGGATACCGCACACAAGGTGTCCCAGATCGGCAAGAGCCTGGGTTACCCCATCACCTGCGTGGGTATCCCGAAAACAGTGGATAACGACCTGCCGATCACTGACAACTGCCCCGGATTCGGCTCAGTAGCCAAGTATATTGCGGTTTCCACCAAGGAAGCCGCCATGGACGTATTGTCCATGTCCCGCACCTCCACCAAGGTTTTCGTGCTGGAAGTCATGGGTCGTCATGCCGGCTGGATCGCCGCTGCTGGCGGCCTGGCGGCCGATAACCCCGGTGACGCCCCCCACATCATCCTGTTCCCCGAGGTGCCCTTTAACCAGGAGAAATTCCTGGCTAAGGTTAAAAAGACTGTAGAAACAAAGAGCTACTGTGTGATCGTGGTTTCTGAAGGCGCCAGCTATCCGGATGGTCGTTTCCTGGCCGATGCCGGCAACAAGGACGCTTTCGGTCATGTCCAGCTGGGCGGTGTCGCCCCGGTGGTAGCCCAGATGGTCAGGGATAATCTTGGCTACAAGTTCCATTACGCCGTGGCGGACTATTTACAGCGCTCGGCACGCCACATCGCTTCACAAACCGATCTGGACCAGGCCTATGCAGTAGGCAAGGCGGCGGTGAAAATGGCTCTTGCCGGCAAAAATGCCGTCATGCCGGTGATTGTTCGCAAATCAGATTCGCCATATCGATGGGGCATCGGAGAGGCCAAGCTGGGCCGGGTAGCTAACAAGGAGAAGATTCTACCCAAGAGTTATATCAGCAAGGACGGTTTCGGAATCACTGCGGCCGGCCGTCGCTACCTTGAGCCCTTGATCAAGGGCGAGGCTTATCCTCCGTACAAGAACGGCACACCCCGTTATGTGCGCTTGAAGAACGTGGCCGTCCCCAAAAAGCTGGACAGCGACTTCGTGATATAGTCCCCAGCGTTAAAAATAAGGCATCCTGCCGGATTCACCTCCGGCAGAGAAATGCCCGCCCCCGGTTATCGTTTCTGGGTAATCGAGCGTGGCCGACCAGTTTCTGCGGATAACCGGCATATTCAAAAAGGCTGGAATTCTGCAACATTAGCGCCCAGTTACCACCCCAAACGGGGTTAATTGGCAAATTCAAAACTTGGGAGGAAAGAATATGGAACAGCAGACGGCGCTATTACTGGCGTTGGGTGCATCCATTCTGGCGTTGGTCTACGGATTGTTTTCCACGCAATGGATTCTCGGCAAAAGTGCAGGCAACGAACGCATGCAGGAAATCGCGGGCGCGATTCAGGAAGGCGCCAGTGCCTACATGAATCGCCAGTACACGACGATTGCCATTGTAGGCGTGGTCCTATTCGGGGTCCTGGCAGTATTCCTGCCCAGCATCTGGACGGCTATTGGTTTCGCGATTGGTGCGATTTTCTCGGGTCTTGCCGGTTATGTGGGCATGTTTGTCTCGGTTCGCGCCAATGTGCGCACAGCCGAAGCCGCAAGGGAGGGTGTAAGCCCGGCCCTGCTGGTTGCCTTCCGTGGCGGCGCCATCACCGGTCTTCTGGTGGTTGGACTGGGACTGCTGGGCGTTGCCGGCTACTACTGGCTGATGATCAGCCAGAATGTCGCTCACCCGGTTGAGGCCCTGGTTGGCCTGGCCTTTGGCGGCTCGCTGATCTCGATCTTCGCCCGACTGGGCGGCGGTATCTTCACCAAGGGCGCCGACGTTGGCGCTGACCTGGTGGGCAAGGTTGAAGCCGGTATCCCGGAAGATGATCCCCGTAACCCGGGCGTCATCGCCGATAACGTGGGTGACAACGTGGGTGACTGCGCCGGTATGGCAGCTGACCTGTTCGAGACCTACGCGGTAACCCTGATCGCCACCATGCTGCTCGGCGGCCTGATGATCAACGAAGTCGGCCCCAACGCAGTGATCTACCCGATCGTACTGGGCGCTGTGTCCATCATCGCCTCAGTGATCGGTACCTTCTTCGTGCGTACCAGCGAAGGCGGCAAGATCATGACCGCCCTGTACAAGGGAGTTGTCGTCTCTGGAGTCCTGGCTGCATTTGCCTTCTATTACGTCACTGACAATCTGATGAGTGGCGGAAGCATCGACCCAATGAATCTGTGGTATGCGGCGCTGATTGGCCTGGCACTGACTGGAGCGATGGTGGTAATCACCGAGTACTACACCGGCACCGAATACGCCCCGGTGAAGAAAATCGCTGAAGCCTCATTGACCGGTGATGCCACCAACATCATTGCCGGACTGGGTGTCTCAATGAAGTCCACCGCACTGCCGGTCATCGCGGTATGCGCCTCCATCTGGGGTGCTTACGAGTTGGCAGGTCTGTACGGTATCGCCATTGCTGCAACCAGTATGCTGTCCATGACCGGTATGATCGTGGCCCTGGACGCCTTCGGCCCCATCACCGACAACGCCGGTGGTATCGCTGAAATGGCCGAACTGCCTGAAGAGGTTCGCACCGTCACCGACGCACTGGATGCCGTGGGCAACACCACCAAGGCCGTCACCAAGGGCTACGCCATTGGTTCAGCCGGTCTGGCAGCCCTGGTGCTGTTCGCCGATTACACCCACACCCTGGAAAAAGGCGGCCACGAAGGCCTGACCTTTGACCTGTCCGAGCCGCTGGTCATTATTGGCCTGTTCATCGGTGGCATGGTGCCTTACCTGTTCGGCGCCATGGCAATGGAAGCTGTCGGCCGTGCCGCCGGCGCGGTTGTAACCGAAGTGCGTCGCCAGTTCCGGGAAATCGCCGGAATCATGGAAGGCACCACCAAGCCGGATTACTCCCGCGCAGTGGACTTGCTGACCCGTTCGGCCATCAAGGAAATGGTTGTCCCCTCACTGCTGCCCCTGTTGGTGCCGGTAGTTGTCGGCCTGCTGCTGGGCCCGGTTGCCCTGGGTGGTCTGCTGATGGGTACGATCGTCACTGGCCTGTTCGTGGCTATCTCCATGACCACCGGTGGTGGCGCTTGGGATAACGCGAAGAAGTACATCGAAGACGGTAACTGCGGTGGCAAGGGCTCAGACGCCCATAAAGCTGCTGTTACGGGCGACACCGTTGGCGATCCCTACAAGGACACCGCCGGCCCCGCCATTAACCCGTTGATCAAGATCATCAACATCGTGGCACTGCTGATCATCCCCCTGCTGTAAGAGGGATTGCAGTACCTGGAGCGCCGCCCTCGGGCGGCGCTTTTTTTTGTGCCAGGAAAATG
>CAKZML010000133.1 GCA_937128475.1 uncultured Chromatiales bacterium | reverse complement strand
TGAAGACCTGTGACATTGCGTCCCCGCCTCACGGCAGGTTTGCCTTTTTCGCAGTCCGAGAAAACTCCTGGGCTGCCGATTCGGCACTTGCCAGAGTGCCAAAGCAGTCCACAAAACCAGTGTTGGTATGTGATCTTGGAAGCGACCGTAACAACGGCTACGCAGCAATTATGTGAAATACCTCTCAGTTTCGCTAGGTATTTCAATCTGTTAGCTCAGATACTTTGATTTGGTCTAATTCTCTGCCCACGATTATCACGTCATATATGGTATTTTTTCCTCATTTACCGGTTATCTGCGGTAAATACTTATGTCTTTGTCTACAAAAAGCGACGATCTGGGAACATTGCCCCCAGTGAGGTTTTTCCTAAAATTTAGTGAGAAATCTTCTCTGGAAAAGAAGCAAAAACAGAATATCCCGGCAAAAAAGCGGCAATACCGCAGATCAGGGGAGACCTGAAATCGGAAATCGAGGCTAGTAGTAGCCCAGCAGTTCCCGCATACCGGGGGCGGCGACATTCACCAGGCGCTTCTGGATATCAGGTAATTCATCAGGGATTTCAACGGCCAGGCCTTCCAGGTTCTCCCTGGCCGTCCCGCTTTGCTCCCTATCCGAGCCAACACGCACCCGTTCGCGCCAGTCCTGGGGAAGCTCCCCGATGCCGCAATCTCTTAACAATCCGGCGAAATAGACCTCTGCGGCGTCACTGTCCAGGTTCTTGACGTGCTGGAGCAACTCCTCGAACTTCAGGATCCTGGCCTTTGTGCCCATCCAGGCAACGGCGTTATTCAGGAAGATCTCCTGCATGGTGGGCGCCTTGTCATAAATCCCGAAGATCATCATATTCAGCATTTCTTCCATGCTGACCCTGCCACCCTTGAGATGATCCATGGAGCCCTGGAAATTATCGGATAAAAAGAAGCGGGCCCGTGCCAACACCCAGTCATAGGGATCCCGGACAAGTACCAGGTGACGGACCGACCGCAGCGCGATCGCCGGTTCATCAGAAAACAGCAAGTGCCCCCAACTCACATAGGGATGGCTCTTTCCAAATGCCGCCAGGTTGCGCTTGAGTATCGGGAACTGGATAAACTCCTTGTGATATTGCTGATCCACCGGCACGAACATGCGAATGATATTGCGCATCAGGTGGGTGCCACATTTGGGCACACTATTCAGAAATACAGGCTGCTGAAGCCGTTGCTGAACGTAATTCTTGTTCAGTTCATTCAAGGTGTCAGGTTTCGCAATCACTCTCGGCATTATCAGCCTCCAAAAAAATGTGTGCCGGCATAAGCCGGCACACATCATATCTTCTACATCTATCCGAACCTAATCTAGAACGACATGCTCACGTTCATGAATAAAGTCCTGCCGTAAAAGTCATACTGCGACAAATACGGTGATGCACCCACCGTACTGCGACTTCCACCGAGAGTGGATAGACGCGGCGGATTGGTATCAAACGCGTTAGATACGCCCAATCGAGCAACCAGACCGTAGTCAACAAAGTCATACGACACAGAGAAATTGTGGTAAATGACGCTGTCGACATCGATTACCCGCCGTATGGGATCGCCGTAGTAGGTGGAAAGAGGACTACCGAACCATTCCTCGTCCGATGCGCTCCCGATATAGCTGGCGTTCCAGTTAAATGACCACTCCGCCATATCCACTACCGCACTTACATTACCTACCCATTCAGGATTACCCAGAATGCCGGTGTAATTGGTAGCGGTTTCATCAAAGGTCGCCTGCTTGTTCTCAATCATGCGACTGGCCTGGGCCCTGAAGGTCAAGGCGCCAAAAGGAAGATCGGTCCCATATTGCAGGTTGAAATCCACGCCACGAGTGCGTTGTTCCGCGATATTTATATAGCTGTCACGGATATCATCAATACGGTGATCACCCCCTGCTCCAGCCGCAGGATCATTGTATCGGGTGAACAAATCGCATAGCGGGTCATTGGGGAAGAACTCGGAGTTGTAGCAACGGCTCACGATGCCGCCGGCCCCCAACTGAGCAACCTCGTCCTCAATCTTGATATCAAAGTAATCCACGGCAAAATTGATATTCGCGAATTCCGGTGTCCACACAACACCAACAGTCTTTGATACCGAGGTCTCGGCTTCCAGGACCCCAATGCCGCCACCGGTTATGACCATAGCCGAGGAAGGCCAACCAGCCCAATCCGCCGGGACACCGTCTGCAGCACAGTTATCCGCGAGACGCTGGGTGATGCTGCCATCTGCCAGGTTGTCCCCCCAGCCAATGCACGGATCAACAGATTGTTGTCCACTGAAGCTGGTCTGATTCGCCAGGTACAACTCATACAACGCCGGCGTCCTGAATGAAGTGCCCTTGTTGGCGCGAATCATGATGGACGGCACTATCTGCCAGTTCATTCCCACCTTATAGGTGGTATCACTGCCATAGGAGTCCACATCGGTGTAACGGAAGGACGCATTCAAATCCAGGCTGTTAACCAACTCCATGTCCCTTAAAAGGGGAACATCCACCTCGGCGAACACGGCACTGGTCTTATCATCACCCTTGGTGATACCGGCACCACTCAGACCCCAGGAATTGTTAGCCAGGGTCACCTCACCCGGAACATCTTCAATTTCGTCAACCCGGTAGTTCACGCCAAAAGCGGCGGCAACGGTGCCAGCCGGCAATTCGAACAGATCGCCGGTCACGAAGGCTTCGATATCCCACTGGGTGTAAGTAGTATTTCCCTTTTCTGCGCCAAACAGGAAGTCACGAACCTCCGGTGAAACTTCACCCGCGAGGAAAGCAGGGTCCCACCAGGGAACATCCACACACGGCACACCACGCACTGAGGACACCGTACCCACGCAGGATCCGGCCAAGAACTCCGAATCCCAAATAGAGTCCTGGTAGACAATTTTATTGGTGTAGTCTCCGTCAGACTTGCTGTACTGGGCGTGCATATCCCAGGTCCATCCGGTATCACCAACACTGCCGGTCAGACCACCCATGACCCGGGTGTATTTGACCTCGATTTCCGAACCATAGTGATCCGTCAGGGCCAGCGGGCTCATGTAATACGCTGCGCCTTCAAACCCTTCATACAGGGGATTCGTCTGCCAACCATAAACATCTAACGGATTGACCGCGTTATAGCTGTATTGCCAGATTTGCCTGTAGGAGTTAGTAGTGGTCTTGCGGCGGTTCAACAACAGTTCGCCATAGGCGGTAATGCTGTCGGTCACCTCATATTCACCGTCAGCAAACAGGGTCATTTTCTCAGTTTCAGGTATGAGAGACGACGCATCCATAAACGGATGGCGCCCATTACCCACACCCGAGGTAAGACGGTCATAGTTCACCAGGTACCAGCCCTCAGGGGCCACCAGGTGATTAGGATTCGCCGGATCCGACACAATCCCCGGAATTACACCGGCCAGGTTGTTGCCGTAGTCATATTGCAGGAAGTTCCTGAAATTTGGCGTATTGGGAGTATCACCCAAATACATTGTGTAATCGTAGTACCAGATCTGACCCCATGGGGATTCGCGACAGGCAAACTCGCCGGTGCGCGGATCTGTAACATCCATGCGCTCGCCGGTATCCGGATCAAAAATGTATTGCTCACTGCAATTAGTGTAATCCCTGTCGCCTTCGGCCAACTCAGACTGTTTCTTGTAATCGACAGCAACATTGAATGTGCCGCGCTCAAAGGTCTTGCCCCAGGAAGCGCTGATCTGCGACTGCTCACCACCGCTTTCAGAGGGCATGCTTACGAAACCATTGATTTCGCCGCCATCACCTTTCTTGGTAATGATGTTCACGACACCGGCCACGGCGTCCGATCCATAGACCGAGGATGCGCCATCTTTGAGAATTTCAACACGCTCAACCACGGAAAGTGGGATCACGTTCAAATCCAACGATGACACACCACCGCGGGTACCCGCCGGCCCAGCCCTGCGACCATTGATCAGAATCAGGGTGCGATTGGCGCCCAGCCCACGCAGAGACAGGGTCTCCGAGCCCGTGCCACCATTGGTCACAAAGGCAGATGAAATGGTCGAGGTAATTTGAGGGGAACCCGCTGCAACCGTGGTGGACTGCAGCAAGGACGACAAGTCGTTCAAACCCTGGGTGGCCGCATCTTCTGCCAATACGACATCAATTGGCGTCGTACTGCTAAACACGTCTCGCTTGATACGCGAACCAGTGATAACAATTTCTTCAATCACTGTTCCGTCGTCTGTTGCAGCCGCTTCAGCTGTTGCAGCGTCTTCCTGATCCTGGGCCAACACCTGGCTGCTTATGCCAAAGACGCCAGCTGTAAGTACACAGCCAATCGCCCTCGACAATGTCGAGTTATTTCTACGCATTATGTATTCCCCCAAATTATCCCTTCTGGAACGTACTTGTTTTGAAACCAGTCGCATAAACTGATTTTCTCTTTGATAGACTTAGCACAAGCTGTCTAGGCGAACAAGATAGTACAAACCCCAAGTTCACCTTATTTTTCAAGGGTCGCGGCACAACAAGTACTGGTAACTTCGACACTGGTAAATAAGGCAGAGCGAGTGATTCCCATGGACAACGGGAATTCTGAAAACGAGCTTTCTGTCCGCCTTGGGACCAAAAAACATTCACACGCCAGGCACGCCGCTACGGGTTTTGTGCCTTGAATACCCATTGGGTGTGAAAGACTCATTCCAAATGGCGCATCATACTAATTTGAAATATCGCACCAGAGAAACCACAAGGAAGATTAGCGAAGAGCACCGTAACGGCCAGACAAGTCACACAAGGACCGCCCCCAACCTAAATCAAGACCCCACTTTTCATTACCGCCTACCATGCATTTCTCAAGTCCCACATAATGCATGGGCATTAACGAATCACCCGGGCGGTGGCTCCCATGGCAGTTCATCAGAACTGACCGCAGCAATAATGTAGAACCACAAAAAGGCGGACCCCGTGAGCACCCTGGTCATTCAATCTCATCGAACGCCGTTACCGGCAGCATGGCTACAACCCTGCCTGGACTCGGTACGTGACTGGGCCCTTGGCAATAAGTTTGAGTACCGTTTCCTGGGGGACGAGATTTTTTCGCCATTGTCCGAGGACATCCTGCAAAAAACCGCCGACCGGCTGCCGGCCGCCTCGGACCTGGCCAGGCTGATCGCGCTGCAGGCGGCGCTGGATGAGGGATATGAAACGGCCATCTGGTGCGACGCCGATTTCCTGGTGTTCGCCCCCGATGCCCTGTCACTGCCCCGGGAAAGCTACGGACTGGGTCGCGAGGTCTGGGTACAGCCCGGTGCAGGCAAACTTCGCGTCCACGTGAAAGTACACAATGCGTTCATGTTTTTTCGGCGCGGCAATCCGTTCCTGGATTTTTACCGGTACGCGGCCCAACGAATGCTTGAGGCCCATGAAGGACCAATGGTGCCCCAGTTTGTAGGGCCGAAATTCCTCAGCGCCATCCACAATATGCTGTCATGCCCGGTGGTCGAACAGGCCGCCATGTTCAGCCCCGCCACCACCCGGGCCCTGCTCGCCGGGGGCGGGCCGGCCCTGGAGTTGATGCTGGCAAAAAGCATTCGACCCCCGGCGGGAGCGAATTTATGCTCTTCCCTGGCCGAGAACGGCGAGCTCAGCGACGGCGAGCTGGACCAGGCCGTGGGCCTCCTGCTTGCCCGCGGGTCCATCGTCGCCTAGGTACTAGCCCGGATTCCCCGGACTGACGGCGGCCAGCAGTATCGAATATTGGTCCCCAAACAGAAGGGGAATATCGGTATGGACTGGCTAACCCCACAAATTCAAGCCCTGGCCTGGACGGCCATGGTTATCGGATTCGTGCATACCCTTCTTGGGCCCGATCACTACCTCCCGTTCATTGCCCTTGCCCGCGCCCGCCGCTGGAGCCGGACCCGAACCCTGGCCATCACCGGCCTCTGTGGTATCGGCCATGTGACAGGTTCCGTGGTCATTGGATTGCTGGGCCTGGCCGCAGGAGCAGCCCTGAATCACGTGGTTGAACTGGAAAGCCTGCGTGGCCAACTGGCAAGCTGGGCAATGCTCTCTTTCGGCCTGGTCTACACCGCCTGGGGTTTACGCCAGGCCTGGCGAGATCGCCGTCATTACCATTTTCACGCCCACGCCAACGGCACCACCCACCTGCACGAGCATTCCCATCAACGGGAACATGCCCACCCACACCTGGGCTCCAACCGGAACATCGGACCCTGGGCCCTTTTCATCGTGTTCGTCCTGGGGCCCTGTGAGGCACTGATCCCGGTACTCATGTATCCGGCCGCCTCAAATAATTTCCTCGGCCTTGCCTGGGTGGTAGCGGTATTCTCCGTGGCGACGATCAGCACCATGCTGGTCATTGTGACCCTCGGAGTAAAAGGACTCGCCGGAGTGAAACAACCCCATTTGGAGCGCTACGCCCACGCCCTCTCAGGCGCCGCCATCAGCGCCTGCGGCGTATTCATGCTGCTGGGCTTCTAGGGAGCCTCTGATCTATTCATGAACTTGTATCTTGGGTCCAAAAAACCCAGCTTCTATGTTGCCAATCTTCGCAATAGCGAGCTATTACGTTCGCTTGACGCCTTGAATCTGACTTTTTTGGCTCCCAATCTGCTAAGCCCGGAATAAATCAGAGGCTCCCTAGCAAATCCTGGGCAAGGGATCGTCTTCCAGCTCTTCCAGGATCCGGCTTCCCCCGATGCGGGTCTCCATCTGCACCCGACTCGCACCGCTGATCAAACAACCGATATCCGCGGCCTGCTCACCGCCGGGCAAGGCCCGCCAACGGGCCAGGGCCTCATCGGCATCGCCCTCATCCAGCACCGCCACCACCCTGCCCTCGCAGGCCAGGTAATAGGGGTCGTAACCCAGCATCTGGCAAACCGAGGTCACCTGCTCCTGGACCGGCACGTGAGCCTCGCTCAGCCGCACTCCCATTCCCGTTACATGGCACAACTCATGACATACCGTCACCAATCCCCCCCGGGTGGGATCACGCATGAAACGCAGGCCGGGCAAATCCAGGATGGCCTCGGTAAAGGGCAGTACACTGGCGGCATCAGATAACAGGGAGCCGCTGAGCCCGAATTGCTCTCTCGCCAGCATCACCGCTATCCCGTGATCACCCACCGGACCGCTAACCAACAGGCGGTCCCCTTCCCGCAAGCCATCCAGTGACAAATTGGCCCGTGGGTCCAGCAGGCCCACACCGGTGGTTGCCAGGTACAGGCCGCCGCCATGTCCCCGGGGAACAACCTTGGTATCGCCGGCCACCACCGAGACATCAATCTCCCGGGCGGTGGCGGCAAGGGTAGCTATCAGCCGATCCAGCACCTCCAGGTCGAAGCCTTCCTCGATAAAGGCATTCAGGGTCAGAAACTTTGGTCGGGCCCCGGCCACTGCCAGGTCATTACAGGTGCCGTGAACCGCCAGGCTGCCGATATTTCCCCCGGGGAACTCCAGGGGCTGCACCGTAAAACCATCAGTGGTCATCACTATCCGGCTGTCGGTCCAGGGCAGGGTCGCCGCGTCCAACCGGGTGTCCAGGGACTCGTTGGCCAGGTGCTTCGCAAAGACTTCCTGGATCAACTCACGCATGAACCGTCCACCGTTACCGTGGGCCAGGCTGATATGTCGGTCTTCCATCCGGTTTCCCTCGTCTAACCACTTTCCGGCTTGTCGCCGGCGTTTATACCCGCATCGTGCTCCATGGAATCATATTCTGAGCGAATTTGATGTCGCATCTCATCCCGGAACACATTCACGTTGTTGAAGAATTCTCTCATCATGATGATCCAGTAGTACTCGCCCCGGGGGGTGACTGACAAGGTCGGACCGGACAATCGCAGTGCCCCCAGCAACCACATCCCCAGCAATTCCACCGCCATGCCCAGGTAAAACCCCCGCCCGTAGCGCTTCATGAGCCAGGCCTTATCCAGGCTCAGTCCGAACAGTTTCATTACGAAGTCATAGCGCATCTGCTCGCGGCGGCTGAGTTGCTTGCTGCGGGTAATCGCACTGGATCCGGCAGCGATACGACGGCAGTAGCCGTTGATGGAGAAGCTGGTCGCATGGATCGTGCTATTCATAAAACTGAAGGCGCCCGAGCCTGCGCCGATGTACTCACCGCGCTCGATAATATATTCATCCACCGCTTCACCCTGAGTGGAAAAACACCATGCGGTGGAACGCTGATAGTCCGGGGACAGGGCGCTGACAATTTGTTCAAAGAATCGTCGGCTGTCCGACTTGCGTAACGGCCCCATGCTCTCGGCCACCCTGCGCCGGGCAGAATCGGCCACCATCAGTGGATAGTAGGAAACCTGCTCAGGTCTTACGGCCAACAGGGTATCCAGATCATGGGCCAGGGACGCTTCAGTCTGGCCCGGAAGATTGAAAATCATATCCACATTCAAGGTCGGGAAAATTCCGCGAGCCCCTTCCAGGGCCCTGACGATACTCTGGCCGCTGCCGTACTTTTCGTAGCGCTCCATGGACTTGAGCAGGCCGTCATCGAAACTTTGCACACCCACCGACAATCGCCTGACTCCGCGATCCCGCAACCCATGCAGCAAATCGGGACGCAAATCACTGGGATTGGTTTCCACCGATATGCCCCGGATAGGAAACAACTCATTACACATATCCAGGGTGCGCAGTAACTGGCCTTCGTTCACCGTGGGCGTGCCACCACCCACATACAGGTCGTCGAACACAAACCCCTGCTCGCCGTAGCGACGTATCTCTTTTCTCAAGGCCTCAAAATAGCGATCCGCCAGGTCCGGTTGATATTCCACCCGGTGAAAGGAACAGAACGGGCACAGGGACAGGCAAAACGGAATGTGCAGATACAGTTGATAGGTGACCCCCGGTGCCGGGGTCGGCAGTTCATCGTCTTCATGAATCGGGCCAAAGGACATGGATCGGGCGTACTCATGCCTGATAAGCGAGGTGAAAATATTTTCAATTACCCGCATGGCGTCGGTCCTTCGAGCCGCACGCCGGAGACTGCCCGGCTATGGCGACAAGCTGTGCCCGCTCAAGACAAGCCGGCCAGGCCGCCGCCCAGCGCCTCCATAACCTGTCCGGCACTGATACCTGCATCGTTGCAGGGTATGTGGCGAGCCTGCAATACATGAAAGCCGCAGTCCTCCAGCAGGATCCGGCTGCGACGGGCCAGGCGGGCATTCTGGAATACGCCCCCGCATAAGCCCACTGTGGTGACGCCATGCTTGTCCCGCATCGCCACGGCCTTTGCCCGCACACAGCGTGCAAGACTCTCGTGAAACACCGCCCCGGCACGGGCCGGACCCAGGGATCCATTGGCCAGGAATCCAATCAACTTCGCCCAGTCTGCCCTGAGCACATCATCGGAATC
>CAKZML010000132.1 GCA_937128475.1 uncultured Chromatiales bacterium | reverse complement strand
CTAGTGGGTAAAGCGGTGGGTGAGTTCTATCACGCCGATACCGGCGGCAATCAATATGATCTGGGCGGCGGCACTGCGGAAATCCACCCGCTTGTGCATGCCCGGAATCAGGTCGGCGATAGCCACGTAGATAAAGCTGGCGGCGGCCACGGCCAGGGCATAGGGAAGGTAGGTCCGCGCGCCGTCCAGCCAGTAATAGCCTGCCAGACCGCCCACCACCGAGGTCAGGCTGACCAGCAGGTTCAGGCACAGGGCTCGCATTCGGCTGAAGCCCGAGTGCAGCAGGATCGCCAGGTCACCGACTTCCTGGGGAATTTCATGAGCAATGACCGCAATACTGGTGGCCACCCCCAGGTGAAAATCAGTCAGGAACGCTGCAGCGATGAGCACCCCATCCACCAGGTTATGCATGGCATCGCCGATCAGCACCAGGCGACCGGAGGCGTCATGGCTATGACCCCCGGCGTGAGCATCACATTCGTCATGATGGCAATGGCGCCATATCACCAGTTTTTCCAACAGGAAAAACACCAGCAGGCCAGCCAGCACTGTGAGTCCTATTGAATGGACATGGTTTGGACCCAGGCCCTCGAATGCACCGGGCAACAGGCGCATGAACGCTGCACCCAGCAATACGCCGGTTGCAAAACTCACCAGGTGGGGAATTAACCGGGTTCGTACAGAATCACTGGCCAACAAGAAGGCGCCCGCCGCCAGGGCACTTAACGCGCCACCCGCCAGGGTAAACAGAATAATCCAGCCTAGAGGTCCCATACCAGGGTATCCAAGGTAATCAGAATGGCCGTCATGCTACTGCCAACGGCGTTGATTTAAAACATTCCCGTCCGCTATTTTTCCAACCAGACCATGCTGGCCATGCGGCCGCATTGGCCATCGCGGCGGTAAGAGAAAAAACGTTGCGGGTCCGATGCAGTACACAGGTCGCCGCCAAATACCCGCTCCAGGCCCAGGCCATTCAGCCGATGCCTGGCAAGACCCGGCAGGTCTGCCTGCCAGCGCCCGGCGGGGTTGGGGACGAAAAATACGGCAGCCCCGGCATCCTGGGCGACAAAGGCCTCGCGCACCTCACCCCCCACTTCAAAGGCCTGCTGGCCAATCCCCGGACCTATCCAGGCGAGTATTTTTGACGGCGGCGCATTCATCATGAACAAGGTGCTTTCCAGCACCCCGGAAAGTAATCCGCGCCATCCTGCGTGGGCCGCTGCCACAGACTGGCCGTTCTGATCACAAAACAGCACGGGCAGACAATCAGCGGTCATGATCGCGCAGACCTGTCCACCTGACAGGGCAACACAAGCATCCGCCTGGACGCCCGCCTGCCAGTCGGCGGCGTTCACCGCCCTGGGACTATGAACCTGGTCCAGCCACAAGGGATCACTATCCAGGCCGGCGGCCCGGGCCAGCAGTTCCCGGTTTGTCGCCACCGCTTCGGGCGCGTCACCAACATGAGCACCCAGGTTCAAGCCCTGGTAGGGCCCGACGCTGACGCCGCCGGTGCGTACAGTGCTAAGGGCCCGCACACCAGCCGGAACCGGCCAGTCAGGCTCGATAAAATACGCCCGTGTCACTCGCCCAATGCCTTCGCGTCCCGCTTCAATTCCTCGAGCAGGGAGACCATGTCCTGGGGAAGTGGTGAACTCCATTCCATGGGCTCACCGGTAACCGGGTGCTCAAATCCAAGCCGGGCGGCATGCAGGGCCTGGCGATGGAATCCACGCAGGGCATTGGCAAACTGCTCGCTGGCCCTGGCGGGCATCCGCAAGCGGCCGCCGTATACCGGATCACCCACCAGCGGATAGCGCAGGTGGGCCATGTGCACGCGAATCTGGTGGGTACGACCTGTTTCCAGTGTCAGGCGGATGTGGGTGTGGGCGCGGAAGCGCTCGATCACCCGGTAATGGGTGACTGAAGGACGTCCGCCCTCCCTGACCGTCATCTTGCGGCGGTCAGCGCTGGACCGTCCGATCGGGGCCGAAACCTTTCCACCGGCAGTCATGACGCCACAGGCAATTGCCTGGTATTCGCGCAAAAAGTCACGCGCCGCCAGGGATCGAGTCAACGCCGTATGGCCTTCAAGACTGGCCGCCACCACCATCAACCCTGTGGTGTCCTTATCCAGGCGATGAATAATTCCTGCTCGAGGCAGTTCAACCAGCCCCGGGCGCAAGTGCAGCAAGGCATTTTGCAGGGTAGACGCCGGATTGCCCGCTCCCGGGTGCACCACCAGGCCCGCCTGCTTGTCCACCACGATCAGGTGCTCGTCCTGGTACACCACGTTCAGGGGAATGTTTTCCGGCTCCATCCGGACTTCGGCCTCTCGGGGTGCGTGAATCTTCACCTCCTCGCCGCCAATCACCTTGTCTTTAGGCCTCAACTGACGACCATCCACCAGCACTGAACCGGCCTTAATCCAGCTTTGCAGGCGGCTCCTGGAGTATTCAGGCAGCATTTCCGCCATGGCCTGGTCCAGCCTGGACCCCGCCAGTTCCTCCGGAATCGTCAATTCATGGCTGTGAAACTGTTGCTCGCTCACTCACTACTCACTTCTTGCGGACATCGACCCTGACAAGGGTCGAAGCACCGGTGTAATTAGGCACCCAAAATCCAGTTAAACGCGACGCAAATCCGAGCGAAAAGGTTCTCATCCAGGGTGTCAATCCCGGGTAAACTCTGCTCATCCGATAGATTGGGCACACGGAAGCGGGACATTTTAGGCCCAAGTCGCGAGTTCATGAATAGCCCGGGGACTTCTTTAAGTTATACTGCTCGTTTGCGCCCGGACCGGCAAGCGATGATCAGCTAGCCGTCTCGGAGCCCAACCAACATCTGGAACAGCATCTGATTTCAGGGACACAGTTCGACCTATGCCAGCAAAAAAACTTATCAGCATTTCGCCCTCGCGCTTTCTCATGACCGGCGCCCTGCTCGTGCTGCTGGCAGTGTTTGCCAGCGGTTGCTCTAGCAATAAATACGAGCGAGACAAGGAAGCCGCCGCCGCAACGCTTTATGAACGCGGCAGCAAGTCCATGCGTACCGGCAATTACCAGGCGGCAAGTTTTTACCTGGAACAACTGGAAGCCCGCTTCCCTTTTAGCGATCACAGCAAACAGGCCCAGCTGGACCTGATGTATGTCTACTACAAGAATGATGCGCCCGAGTCAGCCATCGACGCGGCGGATAATTTTATTCGCGAAAACCCGACTCACCCGCGAATCGATTACGCCTACTACATCAAGGGCCTGGTCTACTTTCCCGATGAGCGCGGCTTTCTCGACAAGTTATTCAGAATTGATGACAACAAGCGCCCGCCCAAGGGTCTGGACGATTCGTACCTGGCCTTCGCCACGCTGATCGAGCGATTCCCGGGAAGCGATTACGCCGAGGACTCCAGGGAGCGCATGATTTTCCTGCGCAACCGGCTTGCCAGTCACCAGATATACATTGCCGAGTGGTACGTGCGCCGAGGTTCCTTTATCGCCGCAGCAAACCGGGCACGTCGTGTACTGGAAGAATATAGCGGCTCAACCAGCGCCTACCAGGCAATGGAAATGCTGGCACTGTGTTACGGAAAACTGGGTCTGAAAGACCTGGAATCCGACACCCGTGAATTGATGGCGGCCAACCAGCACCTGAAAGAAAAGCGCAAGCGCCTGCTACCCTAGCGGGCACCCGTACTCAGTCGCCGCTACCTCCCGGGCCAAATCCCGAGGTGATGGGATAACGCCAGTCGCGGCCAAAGGCCCGGCGACTGATGCGAATCCCCGGCGGCGCCTGGCGACGCTTGTACTCGTTGCGCTTGACCATCTCCAGCACCTGTCCAACCGTTTCCCGGTCGTAACCCAGGGCGGCGATTTCATCCACCGACAGGTCTTTCTCGATAAACCCTTCCAGGATGGCATCCAGCACATCGTAGGGAGGCAGCGAATCACTGTCCTTCTGATCCTCGCGTAATTCAGCGGTAGGCTCCCTGTCGATCACCCGTTGGGGAATCGCAGGACTCACCGTATTGCGATACCGGGCCAGTCTGTAGACCAGGGTCTTGCTGCAATCCTTGATGGGAGCAAACCCGCCGGCCATATCCCCGTACAAGGTGGCATAACCCACGGACATCTCGCTCTTGTTGCCAGTGGTGAGCAACATGGCGCCAGTCTTATTGGAAATAGCCATCAGGACCATGCCACGTGATCGAGCCTGGATATTCTCCTCGGTCACATCAGGCTTGCGCCCTTCGAAGACCTCTTCCAGCGCACCCACGGCGGCTTCGAATATCGGCTCGATGGGAATCACGTCATAGCGCACGCCAAGCATCCCGGCCTGCTCCCGGGCATCATCAGAACTCATACTGGCGGTATATCGGCTGGGCATCATGACGGCCCGAACACGGTCCGCCCCCAGGGCGTCCACGGCGATGGCAACCACCAGGCCCGAATCAATGCCGCCGGACAGGCCCAGTACAATACCGGGGAAGCGATGCTTATCAACGTAGTCGCGGGTACCCAGCACCAGGGCCTGGTAAATCGCGGCAATTTTCTCAGGGTTTGGCGCCAGTTCTCCCTGCACGCAAGTCATCGGTTCGCCGGGCGTGAATTCCGCCACAGTGAGACTGGTCTCGAACATGGGCGCCTGGTGCATCAGCTTGCCGCTGCCATCCAGCACCATGGAACTACCGTCGAATAACAGTTCGTCCTGCCCGCCCACCATATTCACGTACACGGTGGCCATCCGGGTGGGAATCACATGACGCTTGAGGGTCTCGATCCGGCTCTCAGGCCTGCCCGTATCGTAGGGCGAACCGTTAATCACCAGCAGAAGATCGGCCCCGGCATCCGCACTTTCCCGTGCAGGCTCCGGCTCCCAGACATCTTCACAAATGGCCAGGCCGACCTTCAACCCCATGTAGTCAATCACACAGGCTTCGGTCCCCGGTGTGAAATAGCGCTTCTCGTCAAAGACGCCGTAATTGGGAAGGCAACGCTTGCGATAGTTGGCCAGGACTTTGCCGTCCCTGACCAGGCGGGCCGAGTTGTAAATGGTGTCTCCGTCGTATTCCGGATAACCAAATAAAATGCCGATACCGCGAGCGGCATCGGCAATTTTTTCCAGGGCCCGATCCACCTTGCTATGAAAGCCTCGGTGAAACAGCAGGTCCTCAGGCGGGTATCCGGTGACGGACAACTCGGGAAACACCACAAGGTGCGCCCCGAGTTCATCCCTGGCAGTGTTGGCCGCCTCGATCATGGCCTGAACGTTCCCGCTCACATCTCCCACCACCAGGTTCAATTGACCAAGAGCGATACGAATTGTGTCGGTCATCAGACCCTGCCTCCAGCAGCCATGCCCTCCGGGTTACCTGTTATCAGGCGCCCAGGGCCTTGCCCATGGCCGTACCCAGGTCAGCCGGGGAACGCACGGTGCTCACACCGGCGGCCTCCAGAGCAGCAAACTTCTCTTCGGCGGTACCTTTACCACCAGAGATGATTGCGCCGGCATGACCCATGCGCTTGCCTGCCGGTGCAGTCACACCAGCGATGTAGGCAACCACGGGCTTGGTCACGTTTTCCTTGATGAACTGGGCTGCAGCTTCTTCGTCACTGCCGCCGATTTCACCCACCATGATGATGCCTTCGGTCTTGGGATCTTCCTGGAACAACTCCAGGCAATCGATAAAGCCCATACCGCGGATCGGATCACCACCGATACCCACGCAGGTGGTCTGGCCCAGGCCGTTGGTCGTGGTCTGGTACACCGCCTCATAGGTCAGGGTGCCGGAACGCGAAACCACGCCGACCCTGCCAGGCTTGTGAATGAAGCCGGGCATGATGCCGATCTTGCTTTCGCCGGGAGTGATGATGCCGGGGCAGTTCGGGCCGATCAGGCGGCAGTCGTAGCTCGCCAGGGCGGCCTTGACCTTCACCATATCGTTCACCGGAATACCCTCGGTGATGCATACAACCAGCTTGGCGCCGCCATCGGCAGCTTCCAGGATGGCGTCCGCGGCAAATGCTGCGGGCACGTAGATCATGCTGACTTCAGCGCCGGTTTCCCTCACTGCATCATGCACCGTATCGAACACGGGCAGACCCAAATGCTTCTCACCGCCACGACCGGGGGTCACGCCGCCAACCAGCGGCGTGCCATAGGCCAGGCACTGTTCGGAATGGAAGGTACCCTGCTTGCCGGTGAAGCCCTGGCATATAACCTTGGTGTTCTTGTTTACTAAAATACTCATTACTCTGCCCCTTTAAGCCGCAGCGGCGACGGCTTTCTTGGCCGCGTCGGTTAGATCGTCGGCAGCGATAATATCCAGACCACTCTCAGCCAGCAGCTTCCTGCCTGCATCGACATTGGTACCCTCGAGGCGAACCACCACCGGCACCTTGACGCCGACTTCCTTCACCGCCGAGATAATTCCCTCGGCAATCAGGTCGCAGCGAACGATGCCGCCGAAGATGTTCACCAGGATGGTGCTCACACTGGGATTGGACAGAATAAGCTTGAAGGCAAAGGCCACGCGTTCTGCTGTAGCGCCGCCACCCACGTCCAGGAAGTTAGCGGGATCACCGCCATACAACTTGATAACGTCCATGGTGGCCATGGCCAAACCGGCGCCGTTCACCATGCAGGCAATGTTGCCGTCCAGCGAGATGTAGTTAAGACCCTGCTCATGGGCCTCGTTCTCTTTCTCGTCTTCCTGGCTGGCATCACGCCATTCGACCAGCCTGGGCTGACGGAACAGAGCGTTGGCCTCAATATTGATCTTGGCGTCCAGGGCCATCACATCACCAGAACCGGTGACGATCAGCGGGTTGATTTCCACCAGGCCGGCATCCTGTTCCATGAACAGTCTGTACAGGTTCTGGGTAATCTTGCCGAACTGCTTGAGCTGGTCCTTTTCAAGGCCCAGGCCAAAGCCCAGCAGACGTGACTGATAAGGCATCAGGCCGGCAGCCGGATCCACCGCAACAGTGAAAATCCGCTCCGGGGTCTTGGCGGCCACTTCTTCGATATCCATGCCGCCGTCGGCGGATGCCATGAACACCACGCGCTCCTGGGCGCGATCCACCAACATGCTCAGATACAGCTCGCGCTTGATATCAGAGCCGCACTCGACGATCACCGAATTGATCGGCAGACCCTCGGGGCCGGTTTGATGGGTGATCAGTCGCTTGCCGAGCATGTCGACAGTAGCCTGGCGTACCTCGTCAAGAGTGCGAACCAGCTTTACGCCGCCGCCCTTGCCGCGTCCGCCAGCGTGGACCTGTGCCTTGACTACCCAAAGTTCCCCGCCGAGTTTCTTGGCTGCATCAACAGCCTCATCGGGGGTGGTGGCCGGAAAACCGTTAGGCACCGGAATTGAGTAATCGCGAAATAATTGTTTGGATTGATATTCGTGAAGGTTCATGCCGTCCTCTGGAGGGTGTGGGCAAAGACCCGGTATTTTGGAGCAAAGCCCATTGATTCGCAAAATTTTGGAGTAAGTACTTGGTGGCACCAACCACCATAGCCTTTTACAATCCGGAGATTGCATGAACAACAGGTCAATCACTATGCGTAAGTCCCGCAACCAGGACCCAACGAACGCGCATTCCGGGGAGCCAGGCAGGCTGCATTCCCTGATGGGTGACGATGCCGACCTGTCCTGGCGGCTGCTGCAAATTCTCAATGGCTACCGGGTCACAGCCTCGCTGATCTTGCTGGCGCTGTTCTTCGGTGTCGCCGACCTCAACCTGGTAGGCGGGAAAGACCCACTGACCTTCCTGACCGCTGCAGTTGGCCTGGGACTGCTGGGCGCAATCAACGCCGGATTTGTATATCGTCGCTGGCCCGGCCTGGGTACCCAGGCGGCAGTCCAGACCCTGATAGACGTTACCTGCATCACTATCATTGCCCACACTAGCGGGGGCGTGGACAGCGGACTGGCCAACCTGTTGATGGTTACTGTGGGCGGCGCGGCCCTGGTGCTGCGTCGGCGGGGGGCGTTGCTGGCTGCGGCCATATCGACCCTTGCGGTGCTGGCCCAGCAGGCGCTGATCCTGGCCCAGGGCGCCGCATCCAGTTCCAGCTTCGTCTCGGCGGGCTTGCTGGGAATCCTGCTGTTCCTGGTGGCCCTGGCCGCCCAACCCCTGGCGGTCAGGTTGCGGGCCAGTGAAGCCCTGGCTCGCCAGCGCGGTTTCGACCTGGCCAATTTATCCCAGCTGAATCACTACATCATCCAGAATTTGCGCGAAAGCATCCTGGTACTGGACGAGGACGAGAGTATTCGACTGGTTAATAATTCGGCGGCAAGACTGCTTGGACTGCCAGACACTTCCAGCCGCGCGCACCTTTCCCTGGTGTCACTGGAACTGCTTGATTTGGTCCGACGATGGCGCAAACGGGGCGGAAATGAATCCCACTCCGAACAATTCATGGCATCAGACAACGCCACCCTGATCAACGCCCACTTTGCCGCCATCGACAATCCCCAGACCGGCGCGTTGTTGATTTTCCTGGAAGACGCCAGCCTGTTCGCGGAAAAAGTGCAGCAATCCAAGCTGGCCTCCCTGGGCAGGCTCAGCGCCAGCATCGCTCATGAAATTCGCAATCCGGTGGGCGCCATGAGCCATGCCGGACAGTTGCTGGCCGAGTCTCCCGCCCTGGGGCCGGATGAACGGCGCCTGACAGAAATCATTCATACCAACGCGAACCGGATTAGCAGCATCGTGGAGAACGTGCTGCAACTGTCCCGCCGGGACAAGACCACGCCTGAGAGGCTCAATCTGGAAGACTGGCTGGGAGAATTCGCAGGCGCCTTCGCCAAGGAAATGCAGCTCAGCGGCGACTGGATGAAAATTCCCGCGGTCAGTTCGCCTACAGAAATCCTCATGGACCCCTCCCACCTGGAGCAAGTGCTGTGGAATCTGTGCGAAAACGCCTTGAAGTACGGCGCCAGTGAGGATGGCCGGGTGCAGTTAAAGATCCGCACGGGCCGGGTTCCCAACAGTGGTCGACCGTTCCTGGAAATCCAGGACAGCGGACCCGGGGTGCCGGAGGCCGCCAGGGAGCAGCTTTTCGAGCCATTCTTCACCGCCGGCCAGGAAGGCACGGGGCTGGGACTTTTCATCTGTCGGGAGCTGTGCGAGTGTAACCGCGCGACCCTGATATACCTGCCGGCAATAGATGGCGGCAGCATATTCCGCATTATTTTCACCGATCCGCAACGTTGGGATAAGCAAGAACAATGAACAAGCCTTCGGTACTGGTCGTCGATGACGAACCCGATATTCGGGAACTGCTGTCCATGACCCTCAGGCGCATGGACATGGAACCTGTGGCCGCGGCTAACGTGGCCCAGGCCAAGCAGGCCCTGCGGGCACACAAGTTCCAGCTCTGCCTGACGGACATGCAGATGCCCGACGGCAACGGGCTGGACCTGGTGGAATGGATGCAGCAAGCCGTGCCCGAGGTGCCAGTGGCGGTGATCACCGCCCACGGCAACGTGGAAGCCGCGGTGCGCGCACTGAAGCTGGGCGCCTTTGATTTTGTCTCCAAGCCGGTGAACCTGGGCGACCTGCGTAACCTGGTCGGGGCAGCCATCAAGGTGCAAAGCGCCGGGGATACCCTGGCCATGAAAGGACTGCTGGGCATGTCACCGGTGATTAACCGGGTCCGGGAAATGATAGACAAGGTATCGCGCAGCCAGGCGCCGGTGCATATCTGCGGCGAATCCGGCACCGGAAAAGAACTGGTGGCCAAGCTGATTCACCAGCAAGGCCCCCGGGCAGCCAGGCCCTTCGTGCCGGTGAACTGCGGCGCGATTCCCACGGAACTCATGGAAAGCGAATTCTTCGGTCACAAGAAAGGCTCCTTCACCGGGGCTGTAGCGGACAAGGAAGGACTGTTCACCACAGCCGAAGGTGGCACCTTGTTCCTGGACGAGATCGCCGACCTGTCCCTGCCCATGCAGGTGAAGCTGTTGCGAGTGATACAGGAACGCTCTGTACGGCCGGTGGGTGAAACACGGGAAATCCCGGTGGATGTGCGGATTCTCAGCGCCACCCACAAGGATCTTGCCAACGAGGTGGCCCAGGGCCGCTTCCGGGAGGATTTGTTCTATCGTATTAATGTCATCGAACTGATGGTGCCGCCACTGCGCGCCCGGGGTGATGACATCCTGCTGCTGGCAGACAGCATCTCCGACAGGCTTGCTCACAACATGGACATGCGGCCACCAGAATTATCAGAAGATGCCAGGGCGGCGCTGATGGCCTACCGGTTCCCGGGCAACGTGCGTGAACTGGAGAA
>CAKZML010000131.1 GCA_937128475.1 uncultured Chromatiales bacterium | reverse complement strand
TCCTTAACCAACACATTGAAGGACTCGGGCATACCCGGCTCCATTCGATGATCACCATCGACAATGTTCTTGTACATCTTGGTTCGGCCGGCAACGTCGTCCGACTTCACAGTCAGCATTTCCTGCAAGGTGTAGGCCGCACCGTAGGCTTCCAGTGCCCAGACCTCCATCTCACCGAAGCGCTGGCCACCGAACTGGGCCTTACCGCCCAGCGGCTGCTGGGTAACGAGGCTGTAGGAACCGGTTGACCGCGCGTGCATCTTGTCGTCAACCAGGTGGTTCAGCTTCAGCATATACATATAGCCAACAGTAACCGGACGATCAAACGCTTCACCGGTACGGCCGTCGTGCAGGGTGAACTGTCCGCTTTCCGGCATATCCGCCAGCTTCAGCAGGTCCTTGATCGACTGCTCCGCAGCGCCATCAAATACCGGCGTCGCCATGGGTACACCACCCACGAGATTGTGAGCCAGCTCCATGATATCGGCATCGCTGAGTGACTTGAGGTCCTCCACTCGGCCAGCGCCATTGTTGTAGATAGACTCGAGGAATTTGCGTACCTCGGCGACCTTCTGCTGGCTCTCGATCATGGCGTTGATCTTGCTGCCCAGGCCCTTGGCGGCCATACCCAGGTGGGTTTCAAGAATCTGCCCCACGTTCATACGCGAGGGCACACCCAGGGGGTTCAGGACGATATCGACAGGCTCACCGTTCGCGTCATAGGGCATATCTTCAACCGGCATAATCACCGAGATGACACCCTTGTTACCGTGACGTCCAGCCATCTTGTCACCCGGCTGGATGCGGCGCTTGATCGCCAGGTATACCTTGACGATTTTCAGAACACCGGGAGCCAGGTCATCGCCGCTTTGCAGCTTGCGCTTCTTGTCTTCAAAGCGCTCTTCCAACAGGCGATTCTGCTCTTCCAGCTGACGCTGAGCTGAGGCCAGGGCTTCGTTCAGCTCCGGCTCTGACAGCTTCAGCTTGAACCACTGGTCGCGATCAAGCTCAGCCAGAACGGCGGCGGTCAAGGCCGTGCCCCTGGTCAAACCGGCACCGCTGACCGTTTTCTTGTCGGCGATCAGGTTCTGCAGGCGAGCAAAGGTAGCTTCCTCGAAAATCCGGAACTCTTCCTTCAGGTCCTTGCGATAGTTGTCCAACTGGGACTTTTCGATCTGCATGGCGCGGGTGTCTTTTTCCAGACCGTCGCGGGTAAATACCTGTACATCGATAACCGTACCCTTGGTGCTGGACGGTACACGCAGGGAAGTATCCTTAACATCGGAGGCCTTCTCACCAAAGATCGCTCGCAGCAGTTTCTCTTCCGGAGTCAGCTGGGTCTCACCCTTGGGCGTAACCTTGCCAACCAGGATATCACCGGCATCTACCTCAGCACCGATGTAAACGATACCGGATTCATCCAGCTTCGAAAGCGCGCTCTCACCGACATTGGGAATATCCGCGGAAATTTCCTCAGACCCCAACTTGGTATCACGGGCGATACAGGTCAGTTCCTGAATATGGATAGTGGTGAAGCGGTCTTCTTTGACAACCCGCTCGGAAACCAGGATGGAATCCTCGAAGTTGTAACCATTCCAGGGCATGAATGCGATACGCATATTCTGCCCCAGGGCCAACTCACCCATATCAATCGACGGTCCGTCAGCGAGGATATCACCCCGTTGGATCGCATCACCCTGGCGCACAATGGGGCGCTGGTTAATACAGGTGTTCTGGTTGGAACGGGTGTACTTGGTGAGGTTATAGATATCGACAGGACCCTCATCGACGCCCACGTCTTGCTCGTTGACCCGCACCACGATACGGCTGGCATCAACCGAATCGATGATGCCGGAACGCTTGGCCACCACACAGACACCGGAATCGGCTGCCACGTAGCGCTCCATACCAGTACCTACCAATGGCTTGTCGCTGACCAGGGTCGGTACCGCCTGGCGCTGCATGTTGGAGCCCATCAGGGCGCGGTTAGCGTCATCGTGCTCAAGGAAGGGGATCAGGGCCGCAGCCACAGATACCACCTGCTTGGGCGACACGTCCATATAATCCACTCGCTCGGGTGGCATGACCGTGAACTCGTTCATATGACGAACCGCGATCAGATCGTCGACGAACTTCATGTTCTTGTTCAGGGTCGCAGACGCCTGCGCAATCACGTGTTCGGCTTCATTGATAGCCGACAGGAACTCGATATCGTCAGTTACCTTACCGTTCACTACCTTGCGATAGGGGCTTTCCAGGAAACCGTATTCATTGGTACGTGCGTAGGTAGCCAATGAGTTGATCAGGCCGATGTTCGGGCCTTCAGGCGTTTCAATAGGACACACACGGCCATAGTGAGTGGGGTGTACATCCCGCACCTCAAAGCCTGCACGCTCGCGAGTCAGACCGCCCGGTCCAAGCGCGGAGACACGGCGCTTGTGGGTGACTTCCGACAGCGGGTTGTTCTGGTCCATAAACTGGGACAGCTGGCTGGAGCCGAAGAATTCCTTCACCGCGGCAGAAACGGGCTTGGCGTTGATCAGGTCCTGTGGCATCAGGCCTTCACTTTCCGCCATTGACAAGCGCTCTTTTACCGCTCGCTCAACCCGCACCAGACCAACGCGGAACTGGTTTTCGGCCATCTCGCCCACGGAGCGCACACGACGGTTACCCAGGTGATCAATATCATCGACCATACCGCGACCATTACGGATAGCCACCAGGGTCCTGAGCACATCGACAATGTCTTCCTTATCGAGTACGCCGCTACCGAGCACTTCCTCGCGGCCCAGTCGACGGTTGAACTTCATGCGGCCGACCGCAGACAGGTCGTAACGGTCAGCAGAAAAGAACAGATTCTGGAACAGGTTCTCAGCTGACTCCTTGGTGGGCGGCTCTCCCGGACGCATCATCCGGTAGATCTCTACCAGCGCTTCCAGCTCGTTACGAGTGGAGTCCTGACGGAGGGTGTCTGAGATAAACGGACCACAATCCAGCTCATTGGTGTAAAGCGTTTCAATAGACTTGACGCCGGCCTCTTTCAGCTTGGCCAGAATCTCCTCGGTGACCTCGGTGTTACATTCAACAATCACCTCACCGGTCTTCTTGTCGACCACATTCTTGGCCAGCGAACGGCCGTGCAGGTAATCCGCCGGAATTTCCAACTGGGTGACCTTGCCCTCTTCCAGTTCGCGAATGTGCTTGGCAGTGATCCGGCGTCCCTGCTCGACAATCACTTTCTTGCCGGCCTTGATATCAAACGCCGCCACGTCCCCGCGCAAGCGCTCGGGAATGAGCTTCATGGTGTAGCTGTCGTCTTTGCCCACGGCGAAAGAGTTGGCCTCGTAGAACATGTCGAGGATTTCTTCAGCCTGGTAACCCAGGGCCCGCAGCAGGATAGTCGCGGGCAGCTTGCGGCGACGGTCAATACGTACGTATACCATGTCCTTGGGATCGAACTCGAAGTCCAACCAGGATCCGCGGTAGGGAATGACCCGGGCAGAGTAAAGCAGTTTGCCGGATGAGTGGGTCTTGCCCTTGTCATGATCAAAGAATACGCCGGGTGAGCGGTGCAACTGGGAGACGATAACCCGCTCAGTACCATTGATAACGAAGGTACCGTTCTCGGTCATCAGGGGAATTTCCCCCATGTAGACTTCCTGCTCTTTGATGTCCTTGATGGTCTTGTTGGAGGATTCCTTGTCGTAAATGATCAAGCGAACCTTCACGCGCAGTGAACAGGAGTAGGTCACGCCGCGCAGCTGACACTCATTGACGTCGAATACCGGCGTACCGAGGTTGTAATCAACGTATTCCAGAGCCGCGTTGCCACTGTAGCTGACAATAGGAAATACCGATTTGAAGGCGGCATGGAGGCCGTAGTCGCCACGCTGGTCCAGCGGGGTGCCCTGCTGGGTAAACTTCCGGTATGAATCCAATTGGATCGCAAGCAGGTAAGGAACGTCCATTACCTTCGGCA
>CAKZML010000130.1 GCA_937128475.1 uncultured Chromatiales bacterium | reverse complement strand
ACCCGAGGGCCAGCGAGTGGTGACGGTCTTCAGGCGGGTGTAGAAACGCACGCCTTCTTCGCCATGCACTGCCATGTCACCAAATATCGAGCGCTTCCAGCCACCGAAGCTGTGGAAGGCCATGGGTACGGGAATCGGCACATTCACACCCACCATGCCCACTTCGATCCGGCTCACGTATTCCCTGGCCGCATCACCGTCACGGGTAAAGATGGCAGTACCGTTACCAAACTCGTGATCATTCACCCACTGCACGGCCTCATCGAAATCCTCGGCTCGCAGCATGGTCAATACCGGGCCAAAAATCTCTTCCTTGTAGATGCGCATGTCTGGCTTGGCATGATCAAACAGGCAGGCGCCCAGGAAAAAGCCCTTCTCATGGCCTTCAACACTGATACCACGGCCATCCACCACCAGTTCGGCGCCCTCTTCCACGCCCAGGTCCACATAGGAAGAAACCTTATCGCGATGCTCGGCAGTGACCAGCGGACCCATGTCTGAGGTCGGATCCACGCCAGGACCAATCTTCAGCGTGGCAATACGCTCTACAAGTTTCTCTCGCAATTTATCGCCGGCGTCACCCACGGCAACCGCCACCGAGATCGCCATGCAGCGCTCACCAGCAGAACCGTACGCGGCTCCGATCAGTGCATCGGCGGCCTGGTCCATGTCCGCATCGGGCATGACCACCATGTGATTCTTGGCGCCGCCCAGGGCCTGTACACGCTTGCCGTTACGGGCACCCGTCTCGTAGATGTAATTCGCGATGGGAGTGGAACCCACGAAGCTCACAGCGGCCACGCGAGGATCAGTCAACAGGGTATCCACCGCTTCCTTGTCACCATTCACCACGTTCAAGACGCCGTCGGGCAATCCTGCTTCGGTCAACAGTTCGGCCAGGCGCATGGAGCAGGACGGATCCTTTTCCGAGGGCTTGAGGACGAAGGTGTTGCCCGCTGCGATGGCCACCGGGAACATCCACATGGGCACCATGGCAGGGAAGTTGAACGGGGTAACGCCCGCACACACACCCAGTGCCTGGCGCATGGAGTGACTGTCCACGCCAGTTGCAACCTGCTCGCTGAATTCACCCTTGAGCACGTGGGGCATGCCACAGGCAAACTCCACCACTTCCAGGCCGCGCTGGACAGAGCCCCTGGCATCGGTGATCACCTTGCCATGCTCGGCGGTAACCAGTGCGGCCAGTTCGTCCATGTGCTTTTCAACAAGCTCCTTGAACTTGAACATCACCCGGGCGCGACGAATCACCGGGGTCCGGGACCAGGCGGGAAATGCGGCCTGGGCCGAGGCGATGGCGTGCTCCACATCCCCTACCGTGGCCAGGGCAACTCGCGAGGGCTGCTCGCCGGTGGCGGGGTTGAATATCGTGCCCCATCGCTGGGACTCACCCTGGAAGGACTTGCCGTCCACCCAGTGGGTGATGGTCTTGATGGCAGAAGATGACTTGTCTGCGGTGCTCATTGGGTTTCTTACCTCTGTGGGTATCCGTTGGGGGCTCAGGCGGTTGCCTTGAGTGCCCGTGTCAGCGTGTCGACGATGCGTTCAATATGCTGGTCTTCGATGATCAGCGGCGGCGACAAGGCGATGGTGTCACCGGTGGTGCGGATCAACAGCCCATCATCAAAGCAGCGCGCAAATACATCCATGGCCCGCTTGGTGGGCTGACCGGGAATCGGCTCCAG
>CAKZML010000129.1 GCA_937128475.1 uncultured Chromatiales bacterium | reverse complement strand
ATGACGAGTTCGAAGATCTGGATGACGAGGAAGACGGTCGCCAGGACTAGCCTGCATCCTGGGCGTCCTGATGACGCCCATCCGGACACCGGCCATAAATATGGCCAGGATGAAATCAGTGATTTGAAAGTGGGCCTGGGAAGAGGAGCAGCGAACCCGATCACTTAATCTCATGGACACCCTGTGGATTGGCTACCAACAGGCAATCGAACAAGTGACCGGGCCGCATACTCCGAAGTCGGTATCTAGCGTTTGTCCCGTCTGTTTTTCAGGCGGGTTATCCCCACCCCAAGTCCGGCAGTCAGGCAGACCATGCCCAATACCAGGCAGATAACCGGCCAATACCAGTAATCCGCGTAGACAGACGCCCCCAGCGCGAACAGCCCGGCACCGATATAGTAGAAGGGCAAAAACTCATAAATGGGTTTTGACAACCACATCGTCGGCATCCTGTTCACTCCCGAAAGGGTCCCGGCCTAGAGCCAAAAACACCTCCCGGTCTTCGGGACGGGAAATTCTAGCAAGGGTTTTCGGCCTCGGGCGGCCCCGATTTATCCGTCTTACTGGTCAAAAAACCACCAATTCAGCCAAATTGCCGGTTTGTTATTGTTTCTAGGGAATTTTCCTGTTCGCCAAAACTGGTTAGATTTTGTCCAACTTGCATGATTTTTATCAAAATCAGACAAAATGTCTCACCCCGGTCTTTCAAAGCCACCTGATTTCCCGCCAAAAGTGGCCCCCTCAGCCGGTTTCAGGCGATTCCGGGCAGATATTCGAATGGCGAAATCCGACCTCCCAAACTAGGTTAATAGGCAGGGGCAGGAAAGCCCCCGGGGAATGACCCCACACTCCATGACCTAACCAAGGAGAAACATCATGCGAGAACTGAATGACATGGAAGTCAGCACCGTCGCCGGCGGCGACATCTTCAGCGCCGGAAACCTGGCCACTGCCACCCGCGTGGTTCGCGGCCTGAGTTACCTGGGCGCCGCTTTTTCGGTGGGCTACACCGTCGGCACGGCGATCTACGAGGGAGGTTTGGACGAAGTCATCGCCGATGTCGTGGGCTAGGCAACCCGATGCCGGGCAACAGGCCGCTGTTGCCCGGTATACCCATGCAATCCTTTGGAGGGAAAACATGAAAACCCGAAACCTGAAAACTCTGTTCGTGATCATCGCCCTGGCAAGCCTCGGCATCGCACTGGGCTACACCGTCCTGGTTTCCAACCAGCACCTGCTATTGGGACTCGCCATCACGGCTGCCAGTCTGAGCATCGCCGCCGACCCGGATTTTGTCCTGCAGGATGCAAGCCGCGTCCTGGACACCTCTGACACCGCCTCCGAAATGCCTACCTCGATTGCCTCCAGGGTCGGTCTGCTGCTGGCCCTGTTGTGTATTGCCGGCTGGCTATATATGAACGTGTTTCAGTAGACCCTGGATCACCCCGAGACTTCGAGGAGCCCTCACGTGCCCCACCGCAGGCTATTTCGCCAACAAGTCCTGGATCGAAACGGCACACTGGATGGGCCACTGCTCATGAGAACGCCTCCCTTCGTCCTGGTGCTGTCGTTATCAGCAATCGTCACCACGGTCTTGATTGTGTCCCTGCTGTGGCGTGGCCAATACTCAGCCAGGCTGTCTGTTCCGGGGTACCTGCACAGCGCCTCAAGCGTGCTGCAGGTTACCGCCACCCGAGATGGACGCCTTGGAAAGGTATTCGTCTCTCCGCTGGCCACAGTGACCCGGGGACAACCCCTGTTCGAACTTCTGGCTACCGATGAATCGACCAGTACTCAATACCTGCTGGTGCAGCAATTGGAAAAGCTGGCTGAACGGCACGACCTGCTTGATAAAAAACAACAGGCGCTGAGCCGGGCCTGGCAACTCAAGAGCCAATCAATGGTTGCCGAATCAACGCTACTCCAGGAGCAGCGACAACAGTTGCTGAAGAAACAGGATTTGCTCAGTCAGCAGCTAGACCTGAGGACCCGCCAGGAGAAAAGAATGCTGTCCCTGGCAAGCCGGGGCTACATACCGGAACAGGAATTACTTAACTCCGGCGAACAAGTTCTGCTGACCAGGGTCCACTTGCTTGAGCTGCAGCAAAACATCGCCTCTAACAAACTTCAGCAAGACGCTATTCAGCACCGACATTCAGTCGAAGATTCGGAGTGGTCGGCTACCCAGTTCGACATGGCAGCACAAAAAAGCCTGCTCGAGAGCGCGTCTCTGGAACTGCAGCAAAGCATGGCGAAAACGGTACTCGCCCCTCGAGACGGAAAGATCGGCGAAATACATGCCTTCCAGGGTAGCCAGGTCAGCGGCAGGCAAACTGTCCTCAGTCTCTATCAGCCAGGGGGGCCAATGCTGGCTGAACTGGCCATTCCAGCGAGACTGATGCCTTCCATATCCGCCGGAATGCAGGTTCGAATGAATCTGGACGACAGCCTGGCTCCGGCGCGGGCGCAGTTGCGAGGAACAGTGACAGCTATTTCAGCAACTCCGCTTGCGGCAGGTGCAAAGATGGGCCCCCTGACACTGGTGGAAACAAGTTTTCGCGCCCAGGTGCGTTTGGATCCACTGCCCACGCAAATCAACAGTGACAGTCTCGCCGGGATTCACCGAATCGTCAGTGCCCAGTTAATCGGTCCTCCACGAGCGGTCATTCACTGGTTGCTCAAGCCCTTGCAGCAGCTGAAACATTCAGTCGCCTGACCGGGGTCCGCCATTCCATGCCTGGGAAGCTTCCTACTGTATTGCAGTCAGAATCCGGAGAATGCGGACTGGCCTGCCTGGCAGCCATTACTCGTGCGTATGCCGGCGGATCAGACCTGTCCCGGCTGCGCCAATTGTTTCCGTCTTCGGCCAGGGGGACAAGCCTTGGGCAACTCATCGAACTGGCCCAGGCACAGGGCATGAACGCCCGTGCCCTGCGAGTGGAAATCGATGAGCTCAGCCAACTCAAACTTCCTGCCATTCTTCACTGGGACCTTTGCCATTACGTGGTGTTGATTTCGATCAAGGCAGGAAAATACCTGGTCATGGATCCCGCGACAGGACGCAATTCCCTGGAGCAAGGAACACTGGCCCGTCACTTCACGGGCATTGCCCTGGAACTTCAACCAACACCTGAACTAATCGCCCCTTCCCCTCGCCTGAAACTGGACCTGCTTGGCTTGCTGGGCAATACCCGTGGACTTGCAGGGGCCATGACCCATACCCTCCTTATCGCCAGCTGCCTGCAACTACTCACCCTGCTCAGCCCCATCGCCACGCAATGGATACTGGACCGTTCACTTCCCTCCGGGGACCAGGCACTGCTGCAGGTGATCGTCATTGCCAGCGCTTTGATTGGCATCCTGACCCTGGCGTTCCAGGCTGCCCGTGGTTGGTTACTGACCCGGGTCTCCGCCCAGGTACGCATTGCCTGGAGCGGCGCACTTGCCCGTCACCTGTTCAGACTTCCCCTGACCTTTTTCCAGCGCCGGTCACTGGGCGGCACCCTGTCCCGGTTTGATTCAATGCGACCCGTACAGGAACTGCTTACCGAAACCTCCCCCGAAGTTATCCTGGATGGCGCACTGGCCAGCACAACACTTCTTATCATGGGACTTTATGCCCCGGGGCTTGCCCTGATATGCACGGCCACATGGATGTTATACGCCGGGATTCGTTGCCTCATGTTTCCCTCACAGCTGGAATACAGTACCCAGGTGCTGGTTCAGGGCGCCCGGGAACGCTCCTGCTTGTTGGAAACCCTGCGCACCGTGGCCACCTGGAAACAACGGGCCGCAGCCGGTCAGCGATCGGCAACCTATCTCAATCATCTTTCCCGGGAAACCAACGCCAACACCCGAATGCGTCTTTTCGGCATTCGGGCTGGACTGATTCGCCAGGCCCTGGGAACCACGGAAAGAGTGCTAATCCTCTGGCTGGGAGCAACCGCAGTCATCGAAGGAGATCTCAGTGTCGGAATGCTGGTTGCCTTCCTGGCATACAAGATTCAATTCAGCACCCGGGTAGCAAACCTTGTGGACAGGGCTTTCGAACTACGCAGCCTGGGATTGCATCGGGAGCGGATCGCCGAGATTAGCGCTCACCCGGTCGAATCCATCGACCGGGAGCCTGCGGAGGCTGGTGAGGCACCCTACCGACTCTCTCTACGAAACGTCTCATACCGGCACAGCCCAACAGAACGCTGGTTATTCCGTGATGTGAATATCGACATACAAGGCAAGCAATGGGTGGCATTACACGCGCCTTCAGGCATCGGCAAGACCACCCTGATCAACATTTTCGGAGGACTGCTAGAGCCATCCGAAGGACAGCTTCTTTGCAATGGCCGGGAGGTAAAAAACTGGCTGGAAAGTTATCGGCGAAGCATCGGTGTGGTGCTACAGGAAGATGGACTACTGACTGGCACGCTCGCAGAGAACATATGTTTTTTCGATCCCCACCCGGACCGGCAGCGAATCGAACAGGTCGCAAAAATTGCAGACATACACGAAGACATAGTGACCTGGCCCCTGGGGTACTTCACGCGTATCGGCGAACTGGATCATGCCCTGTCAGGTGGGCAAGTGCAGCGGCTACTGATTGCCCGGGCGCTATACCACCGCCCTCGCGCGCTGCTACTTGACGAGGCATTCAGCCAGTTAGACGTGGGGTCAGAGAACCGGATTTGCGAAGGCCTGAAAGCCACCGGCATTACCTGCCTGGTGGTCACTCACCGACAAAGCAGCCTGGGGTTTGCCGACCGGGTACTGACCATGCAAGGCCAGTATCCAGCTCGCCTTAAGACGTACCGCCCACGGTGATGCCGTCCACTCGCAGGGTGGGCTGGCCCACGCCTACCGGCACGCTCTGGCCTTCCTTGCCACAAACACCGATACCGGTATCCAGTTTCAGGTCGTTGCCCACCATGGATACCCGGGTCAGGACATCAGGACCATCTCCGATCAAGGTGGCGCCCTTCACCGGACGGGTCACCTTGCCGTTCTCTATCAGGTAGGCCTCGCTGGCGGAGAACACGAACTTGCCCGAGGTGATGTCCACCTGGCCGCCGCCGAAATTCACCGCATACAGACCCTTGTCCACCGAGGCGATGATCTCGCCCGGGTCATGGGGGCCGGCCAGCATGTAGGTGTTGGTCATGCGCGGCATGGGCAGGTGAGCAAAGGACTCACGTCGGCCATTGCCCGTAGAGACCGTTCCGGAGAGACGGGCATTGTGCTTGTCCTGCATGTAGCCCTTCAGGATGCCATTTTCGATCAGAACCGTGGTCTGGGTAGGCATACCCTCGTCATCCACGCTCAGGGAGCCACGTCGCTCCTCCAGGGTGCCGTCATCCACCACCGTGCACAGTTCCGAGGCAACCCGTTCGCCGACCCGGCCGGCAAAGGCCGAGGTGCCCTTGCGATTGAAATCTCCTTCCAGCCCGTGACCAATGGCCTCGTGCAACAACACACCCGGCCAACCGGGGCCGAGCACTACGGTCATGGGACCGGCAGGCGCCGATACGGCCTCCAGGTTCACGGTGGCCTGGCGTACCGCCTCCACGCAATATTCCATGGCCAGCTCGCGACTGAAGCGGTCGTAACCAAACCGGCCGCCACCACCCGCGTAGCCCTGCTCGCGACGACCGTCCTGTTCAACGATCACCGATATGTTCAGTCTCACCAGGGGACGCACGTCGGCACCGACGGTGCCATCACTGGCCACCACCATGATGACGTCATGAGCGCCGGAGAGTGTTGCAATAACCTGCTTCACTCGCGGATCAAGTTTGCGAGTCTGTTTATCCATCCACTCCAGCAAGGCCACCTTGTCTTCATCAGCAAGGGTCGGGATCGGATCCATGGGGCGATAGAGTTGTTTGCCGGCAGGCTTCTTCCAGGCCTGCACCGAACCTGCCTGACCCTGCCGGGCAATCGCCCGGGCCGCCGTCGAGGCTTTCTCCAGGGATGGCAGGACAATCTCGTCGGAGTAGGCGAAACCGGTTTTCTCACCGCTCATGGCGCGCACGCCCACGCCCTGCTCAATGCTATGACTGCCGTCCTTGACGATGCCATCCTCAAGAGTCCATGACTCATGCCGGCTCACCTGGAAATACAGGTCGGCGTTATCCACCGCATGACCCATGATGGTTCCCAGCACCTTACTCAAGTGCTGCTCTTCAATGCCGGCAGGAGCGAGAAGTCGCTCGGTGGCAATTGCAAAATTCTCAGCTGTCATGAATTCCCTACGATTCCTTATGTTCTGATCTTGAACTTTCTGTGCCCCAGGCTGGGGAACTTGGCCCTGACTTCCAGTTGTGCTTCCCGGTCCAGGTCAACCAGCACCGCACCCACGCCCGCAGAGTGCCTGGACATGACTTTACCCCAGGGGTCCACCACCATGGAGTCACCCCAGGTATCCCGACCGCCCACGTGCTTGCCCGACTGGGCCGGTGCCAGGACAAAAGCCTGGTTTTCAATGGCTCGGGCCCGCAGCAGGACTTCCCAGTGGGCGCGTCCGGTAGGCACGGTAAAGGCCGAGGGTATGCTGAACAATTCTGCTCCCTGGTCTACCAGCGCCCGGTACAGTTCCGGAAAGCGCACATCGTAACAGACTGAAAGCCCCAGGCGACCGGCAGGCGTGTCGACGACCACCAGTTCTTCGCCGGCCCGGGTAGCCTTGCTCTCCCGGTATAGCCGCTCGCCCTCGCTGCCGCTTACCGATACATCGAACAGGTGAATCTTGTCGTAGCGAGCCACCCGCTGGCCCTGGTCATCGAATACCAGGCAACTCGCGCCGGGAAGACCCTCGTCTTGTTTCAGGGGAAGCGTGCCGGCCACTATCCACATGCCAAGAGCACGGGACTGCTCAGCCAGCCATTGCTGGACCGGGCCGTCGCCATCGGTCTCGGCAACCTCTATCCGGTCCTGCTCCTTATAGCCCATGAACGAGAAGTTCTCAGGCAGGAAACCCATTACCGCGCCCCGCTCCCGGGCCTCACTCAGCAACCCCAGGGCATCGCGCAAGTTCTCTTGCACATCCGGAGTCGAACACATCTGGAGCACAGCAACGCGAGTCATCAGGTACCGTCTTCTGTATCGGGGTCGGGGGTCTTCGGATCAATCTGTTCAGGCTCATCCGCCAGCGCCTCTTCCGCCAACTCAAGCAGCAAATCGGATTCATCCAGTGCCGAGCCGGTGGTCTCAGCCTGGCCTCCAGTGGTTGGCTCGGGCTGGGTGGGAGGCGGAGGACTGCTGAACTCCAGGCGCTCCACATCAGGGTTATCCCAGCTTCCGCTAACCTTGTAGCGCGCCCGGGTCATTCCCTGCAATGGCGTCTTGAACACTTCTGAGAAAATCAGCAACGCGGCTCCCAGGGTGGGGCCCCCTGCCAGGGCACCCGCCAGGGGCAAGGTGGAGCCAATATTCGCATGTACCACTGCCACCTGGTCATAGGTGCGATCCACCAACCCGGTACGACCCGAAATGGCAATGCCCACTGACGGCCCCTTCATCACCAGGTTAGTGGTGTAGGCGTTGCCATCGACCAGGTTGAAGTCACCTGATATCCGGTCAAAAGCGAGACCCTCGTCAAACACGTCGCGAAAATCCAGTGTCAGCCTGCGGGGCAGCGTGGCAATACTGAGCAGACCAAGAGCACGTCCTGCGCCCGGGTCAATTTCCGCCACAGTGCCGTCATCCAGTTGCATGTGAACCTGGCCCGACAGCGTGCTCCTGAAGTTACCGTCAGGCCCGCCGCGCCAATACACATCAACCTCGGCATTGGCACGTTCACCGCTGATCATTTCGCCCAGGCCAAGAGATTTAAACGTCTCCAGGATGTTTGAACTGCGAAGCTCAAGCTTCAGCCCGGTCATCTGGCCATCGTCAGTCACCAGCCAACTACCCACGCCCTCTCCACCAAACGAAGGATGGGTGGTCCTGATCACGTCCAGGTTCAGACCCATTGGCGCCTTGGACGCTATCGCCTCCAGGGTGCCAAAACGCATATCACCAATGCCAAAATTCTTTACCCGAATTTCGTAGGGACGAAGAGTTCTTGGGTCGGTTTCATTCAGAGCTCCCTCTTCGGCCACTTCTTCGGCGCCGTCTTCGGCGTCGGAACCCATGAGAATCAAGCGTTCCATATCAACCCGAGCAGACAACTCGCCAGCCTCGTCCTGGGGCACGTTTACCTGGCCCAGGATGTTCTCGCTGTCGATGACAACTACCCACTCATCGTTCACGTTTCGAAGCTGCAAGGCGGACGGCCCCATCTCCTGGGCAAGAGCCTTGAACTGATCCACCTGGAGATCCGCACGCTTGAGAATGGCGGTAAGACCCGGCGCATCCGGATCACGAACCTCTCCATTATCCAGGGACAGCCACTCATCTAACTGCAAGAATGCCGTACGACCGCTGATGCCCAGGCCGGGTTCACCGCTGCGATCGGGTACCTTGCCACCCAGGGCGATATCACCAAATGCCAGGTTGAAATCATCGTTCTCACGACTGAAATCCAGGTAGGCACGAACGTCATCGCCCAGGGATAATTCCAGGGTTCGCTGATCATGACTACGCAGGGTGTACAGAACCTCCAGCATGCGCACGTCTTCGGCATTCTTGAACATGGGACGTGGCAGACTCAAACCCATACCACCGAGTACGGAGCGGGCCGAGACCGTCACCGGCTGTTCGCTGTCTGCCGAGGGAAACCGTGCCACGGCAAACCAGTCAGTCTTGCCGCTAACCCAGGGTTTGATGATGGGGAAAAACTCCTCCATCAATTCGTCAGCATTCGACCAACCGCGCAGCAACATCAATGTCGCCTTCACTTCATCGGAGGACGGATCGGGACTTACATCCACCCTGACCGGTTTGCCCAGGTAGATTGCGTCGACGCCCTGGCCACTCAAGTCGCCCTCTTTGAGCAGCAAGCTACCATTTACTTTTTCGAGTCCGTGGTTCAATCCGACGGGGCGCACCGCGGCGTCCATAAGCTGCATATCCAGTGTCAGCTTATTGTTGTGGATCTCCTTCAGGGGAAGATACAACTCCAGGTCCACCCTGGCCCGACCGCCGGTTTCAAGACCATTGATTGCATCAAGATAGCGCTCACCCGGGGGAATCGCAGCAAGATAATCCAGCCCTGCATTAACCGTTCCCTCGGTCTGCCCCCATACGGTCAGCTCGGCCTCAGCAAGAATCGGAATCTCAGCCCGGGCCTTGACGATGCGATTCCCGGCCATGTTGCCATCGAGCACATCAACGCTTATTCCCGGACCCTCGAATACAACATGAGTATTCAGGTCGCGAATTTCTGGCCAGCCTTCCTTGTAGTCCAGGACCAGTTCATTAAGCACAAAATCTACCGTAAAACGCCCTTCGCCATTTTTGAATGGAAACTTGTCCAGCGGACCCTTCAACACCATTCGCCCCTCGGGGATTCGACCGCTGACAACGCTGCGATCCAGCCACTCCCGAGCTTTGGGTGAAAACTTCACAATCGGCAAATAAGCCGTCTTGTTAGCCACATTGCCGTTTTTGATCTGGGTCTCCAGATCTATCATCGGGGCTGTACCATCAGTGGGCAGATCCAGACTCAGGGCGGTGTAGGTATAGATGTCCTGGTTAGCCAGCACCACATCAGCGCCACGAATTTTCAAACCACTTGCACTGCGCTGCCAGCTCAACTTCCCGATGGCCTGGTCAAAAATTATTGGATTTTCAAATACATTGGGGAAATCCACGGCCAGGCCCACCGAAGACAATTCAACCTCACCCCCGTCCTCGTTAGCCTTTACTGCCCCGGTAAGCCCCTGTATCCCCGGCAGCTTATCGACCGCATCGACCCCGGCTCCAGCCAGCTGGGCTCGCAATGAATAATTGGCATTTCCATCCGCCTGGCTGGCGTACTGCAAATTCAAATCGCTGACCATGCCTTTTGCATTCAGGCTCATCAACCGATTACGAATTTCCTCGTCAGGCACCCATGGCAAGAAGGGCTGGACGTCGTCCAGGTAAATCCGGTCTGCCGTCATATACAGCAATCGGCCATCACCATTTTTACGCGCCACCTCAAGACGGATGGCATCTGAATTCCAGGCACGCTCGTCCCTTTCTACAAGCAGGTCAAGAAGCTTGAACTGCCAGTCACCGGGCTTTTTGATCCACTCGAGCTTGCCCTCCAGTCGGCTGAAAGTGCTTCCCGGGGCGACATCCGATTCAGGTAATACCAGTTCATGCAGGTCCAGATCGACAATGCCGTTCTCCAGGCCCTGGGGACCCAGAGATCCCCACACGGTGATATCCCCGTTGCCTCCGATGGGCGCACCAATCGTATCGGGAAGCACACGGTTCCAACCTGAAAGATCAAGCTCGCGAGCCTGAAACAGCAACTGCCAGTCCTGGTTCCCCGGACCCGCATCCAGGTTTTCCGTATTGGCAGTGATTCGCAGTGAGTTGCCGAGGTTATCCGGCAATTTAATAGTTACACCCAGGCTAAGCTCGCTGTCGGTCTTGTCTACATCCAGGGTTGCTCCCTGGAACTCCAGCGGCTCGCCGGGTCGCCTGGCACTGCTTAGTCGAATCGTTGCATCGCGAACTTCATAACGTCCGTTGGGCATCGGCGGCGCCTTTCCGGTGCCGGCCTGGCCCACATCACCCGGCTTCGCTGGCAAGACACGATTGAGCACGTAAAAGCGGCCGTCTTCGAGCTGCTCCACCTCCAGGACAATCCCTTCAATGCGCACACTGGATACCGCCAACTCCTGCTCGAACAGCAAGTCCATCATGCTGATCACCACCGAAATGGAATCCGCATCAACCACCGGGGTAACCCCATCAGGAGCCAGGACCACCGTATCCCTGAATACGATCAGCGGACCTTCCAGGG
>CAKZML010000128.1 GCA_937128475.1 uncultured Chromatiales bacterium | reverse complement strand
TATCCAGTCGCTGGCGACCGGTCTCGTCCAGGCGCCGGTAGAGGTTGCTGTCTCTCAATCCCGCCAGGGTGGCCAGTAATTGCTCCGAATGTTTCATTCCCAGGGAGTCCAGCAACTCCGAGGCTGCCCGGCCTCCCAGGCTGCCGTCCCACAGGCCATCCAGGGGTTCGTCCCCCCGCTCCTTCGCCGGTTTCTCGCCTGCCAGCACGACCTTCTCGAAGCAGGCCTGGACAAACTCCCGATTGGAGGCCACATCCAGGGCAAGGCTGTTCCAGGTCTCATACCCCATTGCAAACGCCAGGCGGGCACGCTCCAGTTCACTCACTGGCAGATCATGAGTCTGCTCATCTGCCCTGGCCTGTAGCAGGTTCTCCAGTCGGCGAAGGAATCGATAAGAGGCGATCAATCCCTCGCCCAGGGGTTTTTCCAGCATCCCCAGCTCAATCAAATGCCCCAGCACCGGAACCAGGCTTCGTTGCTGCAACACCGGCACGCTGCCACCGCGCAACAACTGGAATACCTGGGCGATAAATTCAATTTCCCGAATTCCGCCGGAGCCAAGTTTTACATTACCTTGTAACTCACGCCGCTCTACCTCCCGCTCGATCATGCCTTTCATGCTTCGAAGGGATTCGAACACGCCATAGTCCAGGTACCTGCGAAATACGAAGGGCCTAAGGACATCCTTTCTCAGTAACTCGCCCTCATCCTTCCCCGTCAGGGCGCGCGCCTTCACGTAAGCGTAGCGCTCCCAATCTCTACCGTGTTGTTGCAGGTAATTCTCGAAAGCCGCCTCGGTGCAAACCAGGGGTCCGCTGTCGCCGAAAGGGCGAAGGCGCATATCTACCCGGAACACAAAACCTTCCGGGGTTTTCTGATCCAGCAACCGAATCAGGGCCTGGCCAAGTCGGGTGAAATAGGCTTCATTACTGATGCACCGATCGCCATCGGTTTCCCCACTCTCGGGATAGACGAATACCAGGTCGATATCCGAGGAATAATTCAGCTCACCACCGCCGAGTTTCCCCATGCCAAAAACCATCAACTCCTGGGCTTCACCGTCTGCCCCACGGGGAACTCCGTGGCGCGCAACCAAACTCCGGTTGGCAAAATCCAGGGCGCCCCGTATCAGGATATCCGCAGCGTCCGTAAGCTCAGCCAGGGTGTCCATCACCCGGGAGCTATCTGCGATTTCCCGCCAGGCAAGACGCATCCATTCCCGTCGCCGCATACGGCGCAAGACCACCATGGCCGTGGCTTCATCCGGGGCATCGCGCAACAGCTGATCCAACTCGGCAGACAACGCGGAACGGTCCATGGGACGGACCAGGGATTGGGAATCAATCAGTTGCTCCAGCAACTGTCCGTCCCGGCAAGCCGAATCCACAAAAAACGGGCTGCAAACCAGCACCTTGTCCAGGGCGGCGCCCAGCGTAGGGTCTGATTCCAAACGCTCCAGGACTGGCCCCACAGGTGCCAGCAGTTCCCGGGCCCGTTCCAGTTCGGGCAGCAACGCCGAGGGCATCTTAATCGGGGTCTTGGGAATGGGCGCATTAGTCATGCAGCCGAAGATGACACGGGACGCGCCCGCGGGCAAACCCCGGGTGAATATCTTGTTCAAGACAAACTCCGGGACAAAAAAAAGCCCCGCCGATTGGCGGGGCTCTTTGCTTGCGCGATAGGTGCGTCAGCTAGGGAAGCATTACATCATGCCGCCCATACCACCCATACCGCCCATTCCGCCCATGCCACCCATATCGGGCATGCCGCCGGCGCCGTCTTCAGACGGAGCATCAGCGACCATGCACTCGGTGGTCAGCAGCAGACCAGCCACAGAAGCGGCGTTCTGCAGAGCAGTACGTGCGACCTTGGTGGGATCCAGGATACCCATCTCGATCATGTCACCGTACTCACCGGTAGCTGCGTTGTAGCCGAAGTTCACCTTTTTGCTGGCACGTACGGCATTCAGTACAACTGAACCGTCCTCACCCGCGTTACGCACGATCTGGCGCAGGGGCTCTTCGACAGCACGACGGAGAATGGCAATACCCATGTCCTGGTCGTGATTGTCACCCTTGAGCTTCTCGACACCCTTGAGAGCGCGAATCAGGGCAACACCACCACCGGGTACCACACCTTCTTCAACTGCAGCGCGGGTGGCATGCAGAGCATCTTCCACGCGGGCTTTCTTTTCTTTCATCTCGATCTCGGTGGCAGCGCCAACCTTGATCACAGCCACACCGCCGGAGAGCTTGGCTACACGTTCCTGCAACTTTTCCTTGTCGTAGTCAGAGGTGGCATCTTCGATCTGGGCACGAATCTGCTCAACCCGGGCCTTGATGCTGGCAACATTGCCGCCGCCGTCGATAACGGTGGTGTTTTCTTTGGTGATCTGGATCTTCTTGGCGCTGCCCAGGTCATCCAGGGTCGCTTTTTCAAGAGCCAGGCCAACTTCCTCGGAAATCACGGTGCCACCGGTGACGATAGCCAGGTCTTCCAGCATCGCCTTGCGACGGTCGCCAAAACCAGGAGCCTTCACGGCAACTACTTTCACAATGCCGCGAATATTATTGACCACCAGGGTGGCCAGGGCTTCGCCTTCCACGTCCTCGGCAACAATTACCAGGGGACGACCGGACTTGGCCACAGCTTCCAGCAGGGGAAGCATCTCGCGAATGTTAGAGATCTTCTTGTCGTGCAGCAGGATCAGGGCGTCATCCATTTCAACGCTCTGGCTCTGCTGGTCATTGATGAAGTAGGGAGACAGGTAGCCGCGATCAAACTGCATACCCTCGACCACGTCCAGGGCATTTTCCAGGGCGGAGCCTTCTTCTACAGTGATCACGCCTTCTTTGCCCACTTTCTGCATGGCCTCGGCAATGATGCTACCGATGGACACGTCAGAGTTGGCTGAAATAGAGCCTACCTGGGCAATCGCCTTGTCATCTTCACAGGGCTTGGACAGTTTCTTCAGCTCTTCGACAATACCAATGGTGGCCTTGTCGATACCGCGCTTCAGATCCATCGGATTCATACCGGCAGCGACGGACTTGAGTCCTTCGCGCAGTATGGCCTGGGCCAGTACGGTAGCAGTGGTGGTGCCGTCACCGGCAATGTCAGACGTCTGTGAAGCAACTTCCTTCACCATCTGTGCGCCCATGTTCTCGAACTTGTCCTTCAGCTCGATTTCCTTGGCCACGCTCACGCCGTCCTTGGTGACGGTGGGGGCGCCAAAGCTCTTGTCCAGGACCACGTTACGACCCTTGGGACCCAGGGTCACCTTGACCGCATTGGCCAGTATGTTCACGCCGCGCACCATCAGGTGACGGGCGTCATCGCCAAATTTAACTTCTTTAACACTCATGGTTTAAAACCTCTAAATTCGTAATTCTGTTGATTTGCGTATCGGGCGACTTGTTCAGCCTTCGATTACGGCCATGATGTCTTCTTCACGCATGACCAGCAGTTCTTCGCCGTCGACCTTCACTTCAGTGCCGCTGTACTTTCCAAAAAGCACGTTGTCGCCGACTTTGACGTCCAGGGAACGCACTTCGCCGTTCTCCAGAATCTTGCCGTGACCAACAGCTACCACTTCACCCTTGATGGGTTTCTCGGTGGCTGAATCAGGAATCACGATACCGCCGGGGGAGGTACGTTCCTCTTCCTTGCGCTTGATGATCACGCGATCATGTAAGGGACGAATCTTCATTGGTGGATCTCCTTCAGAACTGGGCCTTCCCAGCCCGAGATTAGGTAATTCGCGGGGAAGAGCATTAGCACTCCTCCCAAGTGAGTGCTAATAATAGCGGCGGATTTTCATTTTTCAAGGGCTGAAAAATGCATTTATTTTCAATGACATCGAAAATCCCCCCTAGTATCCTGTGGACAGGCCCTATTAATGGTGCGACAAGGAAGCTCGAAACATGCCTACCGCCCTGCTGGTGTACTGCACCTGCCCCGAAGACACGACCGCGGCCCAAATCGCCAATATCCTGATAGATGAACGGCTTGCGGCCTGCGCCAACCGAATTCCGGCCATGTCTTCCACCTATATATGGAAAGGCAAGGTCCATACGGACTCAGAGGTTCAGCTGATTTTGAAGACCACTGACCAGGTCTACCCTGCCCTGGAAAAGCGGATTACCGAGCTCCACCCCTATGAACTTCCGGAAGTGCTGGCGGTCCCAATCACTGCCGGACTGGCCGGATACGTGAAATGGATTATTGACAGCGTAGGCCCCGCCGGTGAGGATTCTGGTTCACGCTGAACGATTGCCACGCAAAAAACCGATTGAAGCTATGAAATTCAAGCACTTAACAGCTCTCCTGCTGATCCCACTGTTATGGGCAGCTGGCGCAGATCCACTCAGGCCGGAACTGGCCTACCCCTATAAAGTGGATGCGGACGCAAGAGAAATCACGATTCACCTGGATATTCAGCCCGAGTATTACCTTTACCGGGAGAGATTCAGGTTTACCGCGAAAACTCCGGGGCTGGAACTATCCGACCCGATTTACCCCGTCGGCGAAAATCACCATGACGAATTCTTCGGCGAGCAGGAAATTTACCGCGGCAAGCAGTCCATACGGATTCCCTATACCGCCCCGGCCGGCCTGAAGAGCGTCGATCTGAGCATGCGTTCCCAGGGCTGTGCAGACATGGGTATGTGCTACCCACCCCAGGACTGGACTTCCACCGTGATCCTGCCGGCCTCAACCGGCTCCATGGTCTCCGCCGGACAATCCAGCAACAGCAGCAAAGCGCTGACCGACTGGATTTCGGAACCCACCGGTAGCGGCCAACCCTTTCTGTCTCCGGACGAGGCCTTCCAATCCAGCGTATCAGTCCTTGATAAAAACACCCTTGCGGTGACATGGGTCATCGCGCCAGGTTACTACCTCTACAAGGACAAATTGACGATCACAGCCGGCAGCAGCGATATCCAGCTAGGCTTCCCCGAACTGCCGTCCGGGGTGATCAAGACCGACGAATACTTCGGTGAAACCGAGGTGTATTACCAGCAGGCACAGGTCATCCTGCCGTTTCAACGGAGCGTCCAGGAACGACTCAGTGTCGACCTGACCCTTGGCTACCAGGGCTGCGCCGAAGATGGCATCTGTTATCCGCCATCCTCCCGGAAGCTGGCTCTCGAGATTCCCGCCTCCGCAGAATTACTCCCCGCTACCGGCTCCGCTGATGCCCCCATGGTCTCAGAACAGGATCGGCTGGCCGGGCTGATCCGGGACGGCAACCTGGCCCTGGTCCTGGCGACCTTCTTCGGCCTGGGCCTGCTACTGGCGTTTACCCCCTGCGTTCTACCCATGATCCCGATCCTGTCGGGGATTATTGTCGGCCAGGGAGGTGAAGTAACCACCCGCAAGGCCCTGTCCCTTTCCATCGCCTATGTCGCTGGCATGGCCCTGACCTACACCATTGCAGGCGTCGCTTTCGCCGCGGTGGGGCAGCAGGCCCAGACGGTATTCCAGCAGCCATGGATCATCGTCCTGTTTAGCGGCCTGTTCGTGGCCCTGGCCCTGGCAATGTTCGGACTCTATGAACTGCAACTTCCCTCGTCTTTGCAGACCAGGCTCTCCACGGCCAGCAACCGGCAGGGTGGGTCCTACCTGGGCACCGTGATCATGGGCGCCCTTTCGGCACTGATCGTCTCCGCCTGCGTGGCCCCGCCCCTGGTGGCCGCCCTGGCGGTAATTGGCCAGGCAGGCGACATGTTCCGCGGTGGCGCGGCATTGTTTGCCTTGAGCCTTGGCATGGGCGCTCCGCTAATCGTGTTTGGCGCTTCAGCCGGCAAGCTGCTGCCCAAGGCCGGAGCCTGGATGGAAGCGGTTAAATCCTTCTTCGGCTTCCTGCTGTTGGGCGTCGCCCTGTGGATGCTCGACCGGATATTGCCGGCCTGGATCGTGATGCTGCTCTGGTCGGCCCTGTCTGTAGCCTTTGGCGCATTCGCGTTTAGCCAGGCCAGGAACTCCCAGGGCAATGCAGTGATCCGCGCATTTGGCGCCGGCTTCGCGCTGATGCTGCTGACATGGGGCCTGTTGATTCTTGCCGGTCTGGCTGGTGGCAACACCGATCCCCTGCAGCCGATAAAGGGCCTGGGACTGGGTGCCGGAGAATCCGCGGCACACGAGGAAATCCCGTTCAAACGCATCAAGACCCTGCAGGACCTGGAACGAGAAGTCGCCATGGCGTCTGCCTCTGGCCAGCCAGTGCTGCTGGATTTCTATGCCGACTGGTGTGTCTCGTGCAAAGAGATGGAAAAGTACACTTTCCCGGACCCAATGGTGAAAGCACAGCTGGACAATGTTGTAATGCTGCAAGCTGATGTCACCGCCAACGATGATGAAGACCAGGCCCTGCTCCAGCATTTCGAGATTTTCGGACCGCCAACCATCGCGTTTTTCAGCGCCGATGGCCTGGAACGCAAAAACTACCGGGTCGTGGGCTATATGCCTGCGGCAGAATTCGCCCCACACATTAAAGCGGCGCTAGACAGCCGCTAGCGACACTACTCCTATGAAACAAGCTATAGCTGCTGTCTTTGCAGTCATCGGCCTTATCGCCGGTATTTCCACCTACCTCTACAATTCAGCCAAATCGGATGCCGGATCGGCAGTCCAGGTGGCGCCAATGGCCGCCCCCCCGACCCAGGTCCAGCGCGCTTCGAATTTGCAGACGGTAAGAAGCGTGCAAACCCGGCCCGAATTCAGCCTGGCCGATACTGCTGGCGTGATGCGCTCAATCACCGAGTGGGATGGCAAGGCCATGGTAGTAAATTTCTGGGCCACCTGGTGTGCACCCTGTCGCAGGGAAATGCCATTGTTGAAGGCGTTGCAAGCCGAGTATACCGACGCGGACATACAGATCATCGGTATCGCCGTGGACCTGCGTGAAGACGTGCTTGGCTACCTCGAACAGGCGCCGGTGAATTATCCCGTGATGATCGGAGACCAGGATGCCATCGATGCTGCAGAGGGTTTTGGTGTGGAATTCATGGCAATGCCATTCACGGCCTTCACCGACCACAACGGCAATGTTCTGCACGTACAAATCGGCGAAGTTCATCGCCCCCAGGCTGAATTGATCTTCGATACCGTTGCCCGGATACGTACCGGCGAGATTGACCCGGCAATGGCAAGACGACTGATCGCCCACGGCATGGCCGGCGTGCAGGATCCGGGAACCTAGGAGTTCCCGGCGGTCGGGCCTTCATCTGCTGGCGGGATCTCATGGCGCTTCTTGCGCCACGCGCCAAACAAGATCGTTAACAAGCCCAGCAATACCTCATCTGCGAAAGGGATCAGGTCCGGCACCAGCACGTCCCCGAGGAAAACCAGCGCGGTAAGCCCAAACAGGTAGGGAAAGCGCAAGCGACCCAGCCTGCTCATCAGGCCATTCATCAAGGGGCCTCGAAACATTCCTGCCACTCCCTGGTTTATTCCGCGAGGGCGGCTTTTATGCGCGCCGCATGTTCCTGGAGCAATTCCGAATCCGCCATTCCGCGGCCGTGGGCCCTCAGGTCCTGGCCCGCATAACGGGGAATGATGTGGAAATGTATGTGGAACACCGACTGTCCGGCGGCGGGGCCATTAAGCTGTGAAATCATCACGCCATCAGGCTCAAAGGCAGTATTAACCGCCCGCGCCACACGCCGGGTGGTGACAATCAAGTGTCCCAGTGACTCATCGGGTATATCGAAAAAATTCTCCGCCTCCACCTTGGGAATCACGAGTGTGTGACCGTCAGCCTGGGGCATCACATCCATGAATGCGAGAGTGTGCTCATCCTCGTAGACCTTGGCGGCCGGAATTTCGCCTCTCAGGATCATGGCGAAGATATTGTCGCTGCTATAACTCACCGCAAAGCCTCTCCAGTTAACAGATTTCCAACCAACACATGGCTCAGCAGACACTATAGCCCAAGCCGTTACCGGAATCCCTCCTGCTCTGGAACCACTCTAATCTCAAGGCGCAAAAGGGTAAATCATTGACTAGCACAAGCTCCTTTGGGTAACGTGCCGCCATCTTTTTTTAATACGGAACCGCTCTAATGAGACATTGGAAACTCCTTCTGGCCACCGCTGCCCTGATCAGCGTTGGCGGATGCTCCCAGCACGACGACGGCTCAGACGCCAAGACAGCCCAGGCTGCCGAAGTGGCGCTGGGCACCGGCATCGACCCGGCTTTTATCGATCACAATGTACGCCCCCAGGACGATATCTATCGTCACGTGAGCGGAATCTGGCTGACTGAAACCAAGATGCCTTCGGACAAGGCTCGTTACAGCGCGTTCAATCAACTGCGCGATCGTGCCGAGGCCGACGTGAAAGTCCTGGTAGAACAGGCAGCCTCCGCCCAGGCCGAGCCCGGCACATCCGCTCGCAAGATTGGTGATTTCTACAACAGCTTCATGGACGAGGCAGCAGCAAACGCCGCGGGCCTGACTCCTGTGAAAGGCGAGCTCGACGCCATTACCGGCATCGACAGCAAGGCGGCCCTGATCAGTCACCTGGCCCATATGCAGCGCTCGGCCATTTCCAATGTCATGGCAGTATTCGTAAACCAGGACAAGAAAGACTCCACCCGCTACGCCACCTATATCTACCAGTCCGGTCTGAGCATGCCCGATCGCTCGTACTACCTGGAAGACCAGTTCCAGGACAAGCGTGAAAAGTACGTTGAATACGTCACCGCCTTACAGGAACTGGCAGGCATCGAAAACGCCGCCGCCAAGACCGAGACCATTGTTGCCCTGGAAACCGCTTTCGCCCAGGCACATTGGGAGCGCGTAAAGAATCGTGATCCGGTGGCCACTTACAACCCCTACACATTTGCTGAAGCCCAGGCAGCCTTCCCGGGCATCGACTGGAAAGCCTTCGCAGATGCCGTGGGCTTTGGTTCAGAAGAAAGTTTCGTCGTTTACCAGCCGGACTTCCTGACAGCACTTAGCGGCGCCATGGAAAAGACCAGCCTGGAAGACTGGAAAACCTATCTCACCTACAAGACCATCAATAGCGCCGCCCCTTACCTGTCCAATGAATTCGCTGACCTGAACTTCGATTTCTTTGGGCGCACCTTGAGCGGCACCGAGGAAAATCGGGCCCGCTGGAAGCGCGCCGTGGAAGCCACCAACGACACCATGGGCGAATTGATCGGCCAGTTGTTCGTGGCGGAACATTACAAGCCCGCCTCCAAGGTCCGCATGGACAAAATGATTGCGGACCTTCGCGCCGCATTCGGCCAGTCCATCGACAACTTGGAGTGGATGGGCAAGGAAACCCGCCTCCAGGCCCAGGACAAGTTGGCCAAGTTCACCCCTAAAATCGGCTATCCCGACAAGTGGCGCGATTACAGCGCCCTGGAAATTCGCAGCGATGACCTGCTGGGCAACCTGGCCCGCAGTGCAGAATTCGACCACGTATTCCAGATGTCCAAGTTAGGTGGCCCCATCGACCGCGGCCAGTGGTTGATGACGCCCCAGACCGTGAACGCCTACTACAACCCGGTGATGAACGAGATCGTCTTCCCGGCTGCCATCCTGCGACCGCCCTTCTTCAATGAAGCGGCTGATGACGCCACCAACTATGGCGCCATCGGTGCGGTGATTGGTCACGAGTTCAGTCACGGCTTTGACGACAAGGGTCGAATGTATGATGGCGACGGAAACCTGCGCGACTGGTGGACCGAGAAAGATAACGAGGAGTTCACCCTGCGGGCCCAGAAACTTATCGACCAGTACAACGGGTTCAGCCAGGTGGAAGGTCAGTTCGTGAACGGCGCCCTGACCCTTGGCGAGAACATCGGTGACCTGGCAGGCCTGACCATGGCCTACCGCGCCTACAAGTTGTCACTGGACGGCAAAGAGTCTCCGGTTATCGACGGACTCACCGGTGACCAGCGTTTCTTCATGGGCTGGTCCCAGGTCTGGCGCACCATCATTCGCGATGAAGAAGCGGTTCGCCTGATCAAGGTTGATCCGCATTCACCCGGCGAATTCCGCGCCAATGGCACTCTCAGAAATATCGATGAGTTCCAGACAGCCTTCGATACCAAGCAAGGCGATGGCATGTATCTCGCACCGGAAGACCGTGTGAAAATCTGGTAAACAAGACGTTCAGATTGAAACCCCGGCGACTCCGGTCGCCGGGGTTTTTTTATGCCCCGGGATAAAGCAAAAATGCTTCGGCCGCACCGCAGCACATCTGCCGCGCGGTTTTTAACTGTCTTGATATATGCTAGAACCGTACTAAACACCACGGATTCGCGCATGAAGACATTTGCATACGCACTGCCCGACGGGAGTATGGCGACTTACACAGACCGAAAACGGTACCTGTGGCTGCTATCTGTTTTTTTCCCGCTGACACCGATCATCAGCATCATGCAATTCCAGTCGAGCGGGAGCAGTTGGGTACTCTGGCTTCCCTTGATATTCCTTTACCTCGTGTTACCGGTGCTGGATTTCTTGCTCGGACAGGACAAGCAGAACCCGCCCGAGGAAGTGGTTCCGCAACTGGAACGCGATCTGTACTACCGGGTATTGACCTACGCCACCGTGCCACTGCATTTCCTTACCCTGGCAGTAGGCGCATGGTTTGTCAGCACCCAGGACTTGGGGCTGGTTGACTACCTGGCGGTCAGCCTGACCGTGGGAGTGATCAGCGGCCTGGGCATTAACACCGGCCACGAGATAGGACACAAGCAAACCCGGCTGGAACAAGTACTGGCCCGCATCGTCCTGGCCGTTCCCGCATACGGTCACTTCACTGTGGAGCACAATGGTGGTCACCATACCGAGGTCGCAACACCGGAAGACTCGGCCAGCGCCCGCTTCGGTGAAAACATTTATCGCTTTGCACTGCGCGAGCTACCCGGAGGTATTCGCCGGGGATGGGCGCTGGAATCCCGCCGGCTGGAGCGACTGGGCCACAACCCCTGGCATCCACAAAATACGATCCTTCAATCCTACCTGCTGAGTGGCGTGATTTT
>CAKZML010000127.1 GCA_937128475.1 uncultured Chromatiales bacterium | reverse complement strand
AGGACAATATCACCCGGGCCATCGACCTGTTCAAGCGCGCCATCGACCTGGATCCCGATTTTGCTCGCGCCTGGTCCAGCCTGGGCGCCGCCTACATCACACTACCCACCTATTCCGACGTGCCGGAGAAGGACGCCTTTCCTGAGGGTGAGAAGGCCGCTCGACGGGCGTTGGAACTGGATGACTCCCAGGCCGAGGCCTACGCCGTTCTGGGGGACCTGACCCGAATGAAAAGGAAATATTCGGAAGCCGAGGGCTATTACCAGGCTGCAATCGCTCGCGAACCCCGAAATTCCACCTCGCACTTGTGGTACGGAGAATTCCTGACCCAGGTCGGTCGTCTTGAAGATGCGATACACCAAATCAAGATCGCTTATGACCTGGATCCCTTGTCACCCGGGGCCAATATCAACCTGGGTTATCTGTACATTTACTCAGGGCGCTACGATGAGGCTGAAAAGCTGCTGAAAACGGGCAAGGAGCTGGGCCACGATGGAGGGCGCTGGGGAACGGTCTTGATTCACCTGAATAAAGGCGAGTATGCCCAAGCTCTCGACTCGGTAACCGAGATCGAGCAATATTTTGGCGTCACTGAAGGCAGCGTTGCCTTCATGTTCAAGGCGCTGGTGGATGGCACCCAGGATGCCGCTGCCGCCAGGCTATTGTCAGATGAATTTAAAGACGAGCCGGTGGGCGTAGCCTACGGCCTCATCGACCTGGGGCGCATAGATGATGCCTTCCAATACTTCGATACCAGGTTGGATGACATAAATGGCAACGACTTTGGCGATTTATGGGATGGCAGAATGGCGGTATTCCGCAGCGACCCGCGTTTCCTGGATCTCGTGCATCGGATGGGACTGGATGAGTACTGGCGCCAGGGACACTGGCCGAACTTATGCCGGCCTGAGGGCGAAACAATAGTTTGCCGATAGCAGGTTTCCACCGGGCAACTCCTGGCCCAACCACATCGACACATAACAATAATTCATAAACGGAGCAGGCCCATGCAGATCTGGACCCAGGCAAGCAAGATGGCGGCACAGACCCCCGCGGAGAGAAACCGCTACGTGGATTTCCTGCGCTCTATCTCGATCCTGGTGGTCATCGTGGGTCACTGGCTAATTGCCACCGCCTACTACGTGGACGGCTCGCTTTCCCCGGGGCACCTGCTGAAATCCGAACCCCAGACCCAGTGGCTGACCTGGCTGTTCCAGGTGATGCCGATATTCTTCATCGTCGGCGGCTATTCCAATGCGGTCTCTCTGGAAAGCGCCAAACGCAAGGGCACCGCCTACGCCGGATGGTTGTCGGCCCGCTTGAACCGGCTGGTCGCACCCTTGCTGATCCTGCTCATTGCCTGGGCCGCCATTGCGGTCATCATGAAGTTATCGGGGGTAGGTGAAAAAGTCATCCAGTACGCATCCCAGGCTGCCCTGATCCCGACCTGGTTCCTGGCGATCTATATCGTAGTGGTAATACTCGCCCCGGCGACCTACCGCTTCTGGCGCCGCTTCGGCTTCGCCTCGTTCTGGGTCTTTGCAGCGATCGCGGCCCTGGTGGATTTCGCCTTCTTTGCCCTGGGATGGGAATGGCTGGGTTGGACAAACTACCTGTGGGTCTGGCTGGCGGTTCATCACCTGGGCTTCGCATGGCGAGATGGTCGCATGGGCAGCCGTGTGCAATTGTTGGTGTATTCTGCCGCGGCATTCGCGACCCTCTACAGCCTGATATTTTACGGACCATATCCGTTGGCCATGGTGGGCTCACCCGACCCCGGACTGAGTAACACCCTGCCGCCCAAGGGAACCTTGCTGGTACTGGGCATCTTTCAATTCGGCTTGCTCCTGTCACTGGAAGAACCCATGCGGCGGGCACTCGATAATCTGAAGTTGTGGACTGCGACCGTACTCATCAATAGCATGATCATGACCGTCTACCTCTGGCATATCACGATCATGGTCGTAGTCATTGCCCTGCTCTACCTGGCCGGCGGGCTGGGACTGGGAATCGAGCCTGGCACCCTTACCTGGTGGCTCACCCGACCCATCTGGATCGGTGTACTCATGGTCTTGCTCACGCCTGCAGCCCTGGCATTGTCGCCCCTGGAACGCCGTTCACGCAGTGCCGACGCCCCCATTCCTTCCGCGGCACGGCAAATTATCGGCGCACTGATGATCTGCCTTGGTATCTCCTTGCTGGCAATGTATGGCTACGCGGGCGGACCCATACCCAGGTTGGACCTGGCAGCGTTTGGACTGGTGTTGTTCGGTTCGGGCATCAGCGGTTTGCTGCCCAGGTTTAAACGGTAAGCCACCGGTTGTAACAGGCATCTTCAGGCAATGGATGGGCAGCCCACCCATCCTTTACCCCCTGTGGCTTATTACTTAACATTGTGGACACTTCGGCTCAGACTAACGGCAGATAATTCTTGGCAAACAGACCTCCTTCGGGAGCACCCAGCGCACACGCTAACAAGGCCATGCAGGCAATGCGTGAGCGTGACTACGCAACAGCAATCAAATACTTCGAGAAACTGGGAAAACATATTCGCTCAGATGCCCAGTTGGCCAAGGCTGCCGGGTTCGCCCACCTGCAAACAGGAAATGACGAGCGCGCACTCTTTTTTCTAAACACATCCCTCGCCAATCGATCTTCGCAACCGGATGTGCATGCTGCGCTGGGCGATATCCACGTGCGTCTCTCAAATAAAGAGAAGGCCCTGGCTCATCTG
>CAKZML010000126.1 GCA_937128475.1 uncultured Chromatiales bacterium | reverse complement strand
GCAGAAATCAGCCATGGCAGTGGTCGGGCCTCCCACCGGGGCCAGCAAGGCCGTGTTCTCGGAGCCGTGTCCACTGGCGTGGCAGCCGTTGGCGCCGTCGCCCACGCAAGTCATGGGGGAGGCGGGGAAGTTAGCCAAGGATCGGTTGTGGGCTGCGCCGATCCATGCGGTTTCGTCGATCACAGGCGGCGCTGCGCTGCCAGTGAACGGCGAGGTGGGCGTCTGGTCTGGAGCGCCTCCGGCGAGACTGTCCGCGCTGCCGTCCTCATGGCAACTCATGCAGTGGCCCTCGAAGGCCTCGCCCTCGCCCGAGGCGGTGGTCGGTGCGTTCGGTGTGGGCTGGGCAAAACTGGTCGAGCCATTATCGGCATCCCATGCCTTGACCGCTCCGGCCTGGTGACCACCCTGGTCATGGCAGACCATGCAGTCTTCCTGGGTCGCCACCGCGTCGCCGCCTGGAATGTGGGTGCTCAGGCGATTGAACTGGGTGGTGATGGCCGGCCGCGTGCCCTGCACGCCATCGTGGCAGGCTACACAGGTTACCGAACCACCGACACCCTGGAACTTGTTGTTGTGCTGGTGGCAGGTGCCGCAATTGGTTTCGACACCACCGCAATTGCCGGTATCACCGTCATGGCACTGGTCAGCGCCTGCGGTATTGGAACTGCGGTGGTAATTGGTCAGGGTGTGGCAGACCTGGCAATAACCTCTTGCGGTGGTGTCGTTACCACCCTCCACGGCGCGATCAGGTGTCAGGGCCTCCTGCGGTGCATCCGGGTGGGGCGCCTCTCTCAAGGGCTGGTCGGTATGCAGGTACGCCGGGGTGGCGGCGCCGGGCACGTACTTGTCCACGTTGGCCCGCAAGAAGCTCTTGTTGTGCTGGGTCTGCAGGGTAGCGGAGTTCAAGCTTTCCGTTGTATTGGCCCCGCCCAGGGCGTGCAGTTCGTGGCACATGCCGCAGTCCACCACGTCCACACCCGGATTCTTGCCAGGGGTCAGGTGGTTATCAAACTCCAGCTTGGCCGATGCCTGTCCCACCGGGTTGTGGCAGGTTTCACAGGCCGATTTCTGTACCGTGTCACGGGGTATCCAGGCACCGTGGTCGTGGCAATCTGTACACATGACCCGGTTGTCGTAATTGTGCGAGGCGGCGTTGCTCGTCGCCTGGCTGGCCTGGGCCGGGGTTGTCTGCAGGTAGTCGGTGCTGGCGCCTGAGCCGGCATAGTCGTAGACGGTGACCGAGTAGGTAGTGCTCAGTTCCAGGCCGGTGACCCATAGGGTGTTGCTGGAACCCTTGTAGACCACCACGTTCTGGGCGTTGATGGGTGCGGCCAGGGTGTAATCCGGGTTGGCCGTGTAGTCAGTGCCATCCACCGGGTCTGTGGACGCGTCGGAGAGCAATCTCATCACCACGATGCTTCCATCGCCGTTGCCGCGGGTCCAGGAGATTCGCAGCGACTTGCCGTAGACACCTGTGAAGGTGATGTTGGAGGCCTGCACGGTGGGCTCGGATCCGGTGGTAAAGGAAGCCTCGCTGGAATAACCCGTACCGACCACGCTTGTGGCATAGGCGCGATAAAAAATGGTGCTGCTTGCAGGCAGGGAACGGCTATGGGTGAAGGTGCCGATGGTGGTGCCGCCCTCGGCCAATGGGTTGTCGGTTTCGACTACCGGGTTGCCGGTGGTGTTCCAGACCGTGCCCCTTGCCAGTATCGGGTTACCACCACCGGAGGTGACCGTACCGCCCAGGATTGCAGAGTTAAAACTGATAGCGGTCGCGGTGGGGGAGGTCACCTCGGGCGTTCCCGCCGGAGTAAAGGACTGCACGCCCGAGTAAGCGGTGCCGGCGGAGTTGGTTGCGTAGGCCTTGAAGTAGACCAGGGTGCCGGTGGGCAGTCCGCTAACGGTGGCGAAGAAGTCTCCGCTGCCTGTACCCATGGATACCACGGTGCCAGCGGTTTCCGGTGGGGATACGATGTCCCAGACGATGCCACGGTCGGTGATGGCGGCGCCGCCGTTACTGGTGATGTTACCGCCCAGGGTGGCCGAGTCGACCGC
>CAKZML010000125.1 GCA_937128475.1 uncultured Chromatiales bacterium | reverse complement strand
AACCATCAGTGGTACCGGAACCATCGGTTGTGCCGGAACCATCGGTTGTGCCGGAACCATCAGTGGTGCCGGAACCGCCTGTGTTTCCGGCGCCAGGCGTCATATCTGCCGAGTTATTCACCAGGTCTGCAGGAGGAACGGACAAATTCCCGGATGAAAGATCCAGGGTCAGGCCATTTGAACTCGAGCCATAAGTACCCAGGGCAACGACCAACTCTTCCTGGCCTTCCTCAGCCGGCAAGCTCGCATCACCCTGGCCTTCTACCGGATCCTCGGGACCTCCGGCATTCATCGCGTATTCTTCGGCTAGACCGCTATTAAAGTTGTTGCTGCCACCACCGGCGCCCAGGTTGCTGGGAGCAATATTCCCGACCAGCCCGGAGGTAACTTCACTGGAACCAGCCTCGGCTGCCGGTGCAGTACTCGAATTTGATTCATCGTCCGACCCGCCGGTCGCCTCAGTCAACGACGACACCGTGGTTTCTGCCGCCATGATCGCAAGGCTTCCACTACTACCGGCTGCTACACCGGTGCCGGACTCAACCGCAGAGGACACCCCATTCGAGACATTTCGGCGAGGACTGACCACATACGCTGACTTGGTGCCAGGGGATTCGCCATCAGTTAGCTCACCCGGGGATAACAGGGCCTGGGGGAACGGCATCAGCAAATCGTCAAGCTGGCGCATAAAAATAGAGAACTCGACCCCGGATTCAGGAACCGAATCGGCATCCGCCACGTGACCTGACTCACCTTCGTCCAGGTCGATACTGCCAGCCTTGCTGGTAAGCCTGATGCCACCCTTGTTCACGGCAGCATGCAATCCAGCGCTGAGTACACCCTCTCGGGCACAAGCGTTGTCGCATAAATAGACGATGTAATCGGTACCGCGAATACCGATAGTGGCCACAGGTGTTTCCACCCGGTAGGCCTCTTTGTTTTCCTGGCCGACGGCGCCGGTAATTGAGCGCAAGCCACCCTTAAGCAGTTTAAAGAAGCTGCGATCCTGCTCGGCATCCTGTGCGACAGACTCTTCCTGAGGGGTAAACTGGAAAGCTTCAATGACGAATTCTGAACTGGGACGAAGGGCAATAAGGCCCCCGTCAGCCATACGAATCTGCAAGCGGCCGTTTACTTCGGTAACAACCCGGTCACCCTGTTCAAGCTTCAAGCCGACAGATACGGGCTCATCTGAGCCACTGGCGTGATAGACCGTGCCTGATCCAAACACAAACACAACCTGCCCTGCATCGGCCAGGGCTGCGCCGCTGGCGACCCCCAGAACCAATGTAAGCACTACGCTTGCAAGTTTTATCATGTGTTTTCGCACGTCTTAGGCCCTCAATGACCCTTTTCTACAAGAGGGATAGTAGTTTAATGCGCAGTCCGTTGGTGTGACGTGCGTCACATAGGCTAATGGACTATCAGCCAGGCATTCGGTTTTACATAAAATAATTACCAACCCCGGGAGAACCCCAGGGACAACACCCAGCGATCGTAGGTAAACAAATCCACATTGGACCGGTTGTCGCGATAACTGACGCCCAGGGTAGCTTCCAGGTTTGGCATTGCCTTCCAGACCAGGCTCACAGCACCGTCAGACACCCTGTCAGCCCGGCGGGAGGTATCCACTTCCGGGAAAAATGCATCGTCATACAAATAGCGCTGCCATCCCGCCGAGGCGCGCCCGGCAAACTTGGCGTTAATGCGCCAGGCCGCGTAACCCCTGACACCAAATACATCCCGGCCGTAGCGTGAGCCATCCTGTTTCGGACTATCCGTTCCCAGAATCGTGGAGACGGTCAGCATGACTCTACGTGCAGCCCCGAGCACCGACGTGGCGCTAATGCCTACAAGCAGCTGATCCACGTCGCGATTATCGAATTCATCATCAAAGCGCAGCACCCCGACCCGGGCAAACATCCCCACCCGGTTCATTTTCGTCACGTTGTAGTCCCACGCGCCCTCTAGTGACAGTCCCTGGTTATTGAAATCGTCATCAACATTCATCCGGTAGCTGCGCAGTCTCAGGCTGCGTGATTCATCGGTGCCCGACCAGGTCATCCCGGCCTTACCAACAATTCCCAGGGAATCAGCAAAGCTGGCATCCGGATAGTGACGGCCCTGTAACTCAGCTCCCAACCGGATAGATCTGCCGCCGCCCAGTGACCGGGAAAAATTTCCCGAACCGTAGATATCCAGAAAAGTGCTCTCCGCCTGGCGACTGCGCTGATCCAGGGTAAATCCCAGAAAATCATTCAATTCTGTCGCCGCATTGGCGTTAGTGTCCCACCCCGTTGTCGGTGCCACTCGCCAATTCGCACGCCACTGGGACTGGGCGAGCTTGATATCGATCGCCGCAAGGTATTCATCAATAGCCCGCTGGGCCGTGGGCGGAGGATTCTGGGTGGTCAGGTATTCGAATTGCTTCTGTGCATCGGTATAACGACCCACCTTGTAATACGCTCGAGCCAGCTCTATGCGCACTCCGGCAAACATCGGGTCTGCCTTGGTGGCGATCTCCAGGTAAGGAATCGCTTCCTCTGCCTTGTCACTCTCGAACAGGGCCAAGCCGTAAAGGTAGGCGAAATTGGGCTGCTGACCGAGTTTATCTTCGTAGTCCGCCAACAAGGCCGCAGCCTGGACCGGCTGGCGATTGTTCAACAGCAGTTCGGCCTGCTGCAATACCGCTGTATCGGCCTGAACCGTCACCGGGGCCAGGAGAACCAGGCCAAACAGGAGACCCGTAACAATAGCGCTTGTGATTATAGAACCTGGTTTCACCAACTCTTTTCTGCCCTGGTCTCTTGCTATCCGCGCTGGCCCGATCCCGGACCAAAATTTTTTAAATTTGTGATCAACATCTCAGGCCCAACGCCGGACCCGGTCAGCTCACGGGTTATACTGCCCGAATGAATTGGAAAACACACGTTACCGTTGCTGCCATCGTGCATCGTGATGACCGCTTTCTCATGGTCGAGGAGTATGCCTCGGGCAAACTGGTCATCAACCAACCAGCCGGACACCTGGAGGCAGGTGAGTCCCTGGTAGACGCCGTGGTAAGAGAAACTCTTGAAGAAACCGCATGGAGCTTTACTCCAGAGGCCTTGCTGGGAATCTATCAATGGCAGCAACCTGGCAGAAACCGCACATACCTGAGATTCGCATTCTGTGGAACTGTTGAGGATCACAACCCCTCACAAGAACTCGACGAGGGCATCGTCCGGGCACTGTGGCTGACTCGCAGCGAGTTGGAAAACCGGGCAGCAAAGCTGCGCGGGCCCATGGTGATGCAGTGTGTGCATGACTACCAGATTGGCAGGCGTTATCCATTAGATGTGCTGGCCTATCTGGAAGGACATCCCGAAGCACTGAGTCTCATGGCTGGGGCGGTCTAGAAAAACTCGCGGCATTTTCCCTGTCCGAGGTGTACCTGAGCTAACCCTCCACTATAATCAGGCTCCCATGAATTCAACTTCCCCAAAACGCGTCATCGTCGGCATGTCAGGCGGTGTGGACTCTTCAGTTGCTGCCTTGTTATTGCAGCAACAAGGCTATGACGTGCACGGCCTTTTCATGTCCAACTGGGAAGAAGACGAGGAAGGCTATTGCACCTCGGCAGAGGACTACCAGGATGCACGAGCGGCTTCTGAGCACCTGGGAATTCCGCTGCACAAGGTCAGTTTCGCGAAGGAATATCGCGACCGGGTGTTTGAATACTTCCTGAAGGAATACAAGGCCGGCCGGACCCCCAACCCGGACGTGCTGTGCAATCGAGAGATCAAGTTCGGGGTATTCTTCGAGTACGCGAGACGGCTGGGTGGCGAGCTGGTGGCTACCGGCCACTATGCCCGGGTGACCCATGATGCCGACGGCGCACGCCTGTACAAGGGTGCCGATGACTCCAAGGATCAGAGCTATTTCCTGCATGCCGCGCCCGGATCAGCGCTGGCTCATACCCTGTTTCCGCTGGGAGAACTGCAAAAGACCGAGGTCAGGGCCCTGGCCCGGGATCACGGCCTGGAGAACTTCGACCGCAAGGACAGCACCGGCATCTGCTTTATCGGGGAGCGGCACTTCCAGAGCTTCCTGTCCCGATACCTGCCGGCCAAGCCTGGGCCGATACAGACCCCCGAAGGCGAGACCATCGGTGAGCACCAGGGGTTGATGTACTACACCCTTGGTCAGCGCAAGGGACTGGGCATCGGTGGACGTCGCGAAAGCTCGGAGGACCCGTGGTTTGTCGCCGGCAAGAATCTCGAGACAAATATCCTGCTGGTGGTCCAGGGCCACGATCACCCTCTGATGCTCAGCCAGGGCCTGATCGCGGACCAGGCGGCCTGGGTGGCGGGCCATGCGCCGGAATTGCCCCTGAAACTGGCCGCCAAGACACGATATCGGCAAGCCGACCAGTCATGCACCCTGAGCCAGCAGGCTGACGGGACATTCAAAGTGGTATTCGATACGCCCCAGCGGGCGGTGACCCCGGGCCAGTTCGTGGTCTTTTACCTGGGCGACGAATGCCTGGGTGGAGCAGTAATTCACGAAGCGCTGGCGGACTAAACATCCGTTGTGGATGCCTTCGGGGAAGTTTTCCCTCCAAGCAGCCTACTTTTATCGATATTTAGCCTCCTCGCCCTTGGGAAGGTCATGCTGCATCGCGTATAATTCCCGCTTTTAGGGTACACACCT
>CAKZML010000124.1 GCA_937128475.1 uncultured Chromatiales bacterium | reverse complement strand
CATCCGTCTAAAAATTGCCGGCTTCCTGCCGGTCGGGTCCTGTGTTCCAGCTTTATTCAAGCTAAAAATCACGTTTGTAATGAATATAAAGCAATATCCGGGCCAATTTTGCAAGTCATTGTTTTTAATATATTAAGTTAGAAGAGCTGCCTACCGGGATCTGCAAGTTGTAAAGTTTTCCGACACTTTTCGGAGAATTACGTTAACTCAATGAAATATCGATGCTTTAAGCCGAAGCACATTGCGCGGACGGCGGGAATCACACTCGAAGTCGGTGCATCTGTTAGGGACTCCTGACCTGGGCCTAGCCTCCCAGTACTAGATAGCCAGGCCCGTAAACCGCACAAACCGGGAGGACCCCGACTGAACGAGGCTCCCGGTTCAATTATCCTCTCCTGAGGCGCCTAGTGGCTTAGGGACCGACGAATTCCCAGGATCAGTAACGCCAGGCCAAACAAACCCAGTGTTCCTGGCTCGGGAATCGACACCTCGGCGCAACCTCCTTCGCACTCCTCGATTTCTTCACTCGAGAAATGCTCATCCCGGGTAAACGGCTCGTATTTCCCACCGAAATCAAAGCTGTGCCGCATTCCGTAGTGGAACACGCGGTCATCAACCAGTGCATCGTCGGGATCCGAAAAACTCAGCTTTGAGCTCTCAACGAACAGTGAATACCCCTCGGCCTTGCTCAAGGCTGGATAGTCACCAACGTCCATGGAATCCCGATAAATCGGCGTGGCCTGGACCAGGCTGCCGAACATAAACATCCCCAGGAGGGATGACAGCAAGAGCTTTTTGATCATTAGCGTTTCTCCCTGAAACTGATCACAGACCATCAAGGCCTGACATGCTTCGCTCTTCAACTCAGACCAAGAGTAAAAACGTCCTTGAAGAATTTACTCTAGTCATTGAAAAACATGCATATTTTATGCCTTTTCTCCATCTCCTTGTTTTACCTCAATATGCCGATTTAGCCCCTTTCCAGTTTCACTGAAAGTGTAAAGAAAGCCGACACTTTTGGAGGTATAAGCAGCCCTTGGCAGCTCTACTGCAGCGGCCACCATTACTAATTCAAGACAAACTAAGTAAAGCCCCCATTGCACCAGATTCAAAACCGCCCTAACGTGGGTCTCCTGGCATTACGCATGTACCCATGGAGGAACCCTTGGCTTTTTCGCCCCTGCCCCGCCCACGATCGATAAACGGCCTGATCCTGCTGGGTTTCGGGCTGGTCACGTTGCCGCTGCTTGTAGCCATCGTCTGGGCTGCCTTCCAGATGGACCGCCTTGCCCGGGATAGCGAAAAGCTGGTCCTGGTGGGCGTCGAGGCAACCCGCCTGTCCCAGGAGATGGTTGAGCTTATTCCCGACCTGGAGCGAACCGCCAGGCTGTACTCAGTGCTGGGAAACAAAGACCTGGTCCCGCTGTACCTGAACAACCAGGAGCAGCTCAAAGAAACCGTCGACAAGCTGTCCTCCATGAGCGAGCAGGCCAACCTGACTAGCTGGCTGGCCCTGTTGGGCGCCAAGAGCCGGCGTATAGCCAATACTATTGCCAAAGATCCTGTCGACCAGGAAGCGTTATCAGCGGCGCTCGCTGAATTTTCCTCCCTTAACAGCACGGCAAAAGATATCGCTGACGAAAACCGCCTTTTCATCGACAACGGACTGAACAGGCTGAAAAGCACCAGTCGCAAGGCTCGCCAGGCGCTTGGTTGGCTGCTGGCCATTCTTATTCCCAGCACCCTCATCCTGGTAGCTATATTCGTCTCACTGGTCACCCGACCCATCCGCCAGATCGACCGGGTGATTCGCGACCTGGGTCGTGGCGCATTCTCGCGGCCCATACGAGTCTCCGGCCCCTCCGACCTGGAGTCGCTGGGGCATCAGCTGGAATGGCTGCGGGTAAGGCTGCTGGAACTGGCCCAGGAGAAGAACCGATTCCTGCGCCATATGTCCCACGAACTCAAGACACCCCTGGCCAACATCCGTGAGGGCACAGAACTGCTGCTGGACGGCTCCGTAGGCAGCCTGGACGAGAGTCAGAAAGAGGTGGCCATCATCCTCCAGTCCAGCGGCGTGAAGCTGCAGAAGGATATCGAGAACCTGCTGAGTTTCAGCGCCTGGCAATCCAAGACCGCCAGCCTGGAACTCAGTGAATTTCCAATCAAGCCGTTGGTGCAGTCAATTCTTCGTCAGCACGCTTTGGCCCTGAGCAGCAAGCGGATTACCATTGAGCAGGATATGGATGAGGCCACCCTTGTGGCCGACAAGGAAAAGGTGCGCATCATCCTGGATAACCTGCTGTCCAACGCTGCCAAGTTCGCTCCTGCCGACAGCAAGATTCACGTGGTTGTGCGTACCGCCCGGGACCAACTTAATATCGATGTGGCTGACTACGGCCCAGGCATTGCACCTGAAGAGCGCGAGAAGATCTTTGGGGCTTTCTACCAGGGCAAGGCACAGCAAGACGGCCACGTAAAAGGCACCGGCATAGGCCTGTCCGTGGTGATGGAATGCGTCACCGCCCACGGCGGCACGGTTGAAATTCTCGATGGCCATTATCCCGGCGCACATTTTCGCGTACACCTACCCATGGACCAGGTAACCCAACATGACTAGAAGCGCCCTGCTCTCACTACTTGCGGCAAGTTTGTTTCTCACGGGCTGTGAAACCGTGAACGAATGGATGGAGCCTTCTCCCGAAGCGCCCCCGGCGCTGGAACAAAACGTCTCACAGCCTTATCTCGAGATGCTCAGCCAACTGGTGACCGGGGATGCCCAGCAGCAGGAAGACTTATTCCAGCGCGCCCACGAAGACTGGCTGGCCGATCCCGGCGCGGTTAAGTTACTGAGCTATGCATTAGTGCTGGCCACACCCGGCCATGCCAACAGCGATGTGCAGGCCGCCCAGCCCCTTTTCAGCCAACTGCTGGCCAATCCCGAGGCGCTTGCCACCGAAGAACTGGAAATTACCCGTGTGTTTATGGCCTATGCCCAACAGTGGCAGCGTGTGGCCATGGAGCGAGACGACCTGTCCACGGAGCTTGCCAAGGTGACAGAAACTTCACAGGAAGCCCGGGACAACCAGATGCGAGAATTGCGTGGACAGCTCAATACCCTGCGCGAGCAACTCAAGGACGCAGAGAGTAAACTGGATGCTATCGCCAATATCGAACGCGAGATGGAACGACTGGAACCAGAGCGGAACTGATCATGACTGATTACAAGGGAAAAATACTCCTGGTGGATGACGACCCGGGACTGCTGAAGCTGTTGAGCATTCGGCTGAAAACCGAGGGCTACGATATTGCCGCGGTAGAAAGCGGCATGAAAGCCCTGGCGACCGCAACCAATTTCAGACCCGACCTGATCATCACCGACCTGAAGATGGACCAGATGAATGGGATTGAGCTGCTTCAGGAAGTCCAGCAGCGCTGGCCGGGCTTGCGGGTCTTGCTAATGACCGCCCACGGCACCATCCCTGATGCGGTGAAGGCCACCCAAAGCGGCGCCTTTGGCTTCATCACCAAGCCCATCGACAAGGATGACCTGCTGGATCATATCCGCCGGGCCATGGCCGG
>CAKZML010000123.1 GCA_937128475.1 uncultured Chromatiales bacterium | reverse complement strand
TACCAGATTCAAACAAAATTCCGTGACGAGATTCGCCCCCGTTTCGGGGTGATGCGCTCCCGGGAGTTCATCATGAAAGACGCCTACTCCTTTCACCTGAACCAGGAGTCCATGGCCGAGACCTACCGGATTATGCATGACACTTACTCGAGGATTTTCACCCGACTGGGACTGGAATTCCGCGCAGTGCAGGCAGACAGCGGCAATATCGGCGGCAGCGAGTCCCAGGAATTCCACGTGCTGGCAGACTCGGGTGAAGATGCCATCGCGTTCTCCGATGGCGATGCCTACGCCGCTAACGTGGAGGTCGCACCGGCCAAGGCCCCGGCAGATCCCCGTCCCGCCCCCTCCAGTGAAATGGAGAAGGTGGCCACCCCGGAGGTGCGCAGCATCGATCAGTTGTGCGGCTTCTTGAAGGTTGGGCCCGAGCAGTGCCTGAAGACACTCCTGGTAGAAGGTGAAGACGGCAAACTGGTTGCCCTGGCCCTGCGGGGCGATCACCAGCTATCCGCCACCAAGGCAGAAAAGATTCCCGGCGTCGCCAGCCCCCTGTGCATGGCCACCCCGGAACGAGTGCTGGAAGTCGCCGGTTGCGAACCGGGCTTCATTGGACCGGTGGGTCTGAACTGCAACCTGATTGTGGATTTCTCTGCCGCCAACATGGCGGACTTCGTGTGCGGCGCCAACGAAAAAGACCTGCACATTACCGGCGTCAACTGGGAACGGGATATCGCCGAACCCCAGGCAGCCGATCTGCGCGAAGTCGTCGAAGGTGATCCCAGCCCCAGCGGCACAGGCACCTTGCATATCGCCCGGGGAATTGAGGTCGGACACATCTTCCAGCTGGGCCGCAAGTACAGCGAAGCCATGGGCGCAAAGGTTGTGGACGAACAGGGTCGCGAAGTTGACATGTACATGGGCTGCTACGGCATCGGTGTCACCCGGGTAGTTGCCGCAGCCATCGAACAGAATAACGATGACAAGGGCATCATCTGGCCCGATGCCATTGCACCCTTCCAGGTGATCCTGATTCCCATGAACCCGGCAAAGTCACAACGTGTTCGCGAGGAGTCAGACAGGCTTTACCGGGAATTCACCGAGGCCGGACTGGAAGTGTTGCTGGATGATCGCGATGCCCGCCCTGGGGTGAAATTCGCCGACGCCGAATTGATCGGAATTCCCCACCGCATCGTTATCGGTGAACGCGGTCTGGACGCCGGAAAACTGGAATACAGGCACCGCAGGTCCGAGACCAACGAGGACGTGGCCATCGACGAAATTGTGCAGTTCGTCATGGACCGCACCAACAGGGACTAGCATAGTGGAACAATGCGCCAGCTGATCCTTACAATCTGTTGTTGTGTCCTGACCGCCCTGCCCGGGTGGTCGGGGGCCGATGAGCCAGACCCGCAATTGCTGGGACTGCTGCGCCAGGCAATTGAATCGGCCGACAGTTTTACCGATCGCTACGACGCCGAGGTATGGCTCAAGCTGAACTCCCAGCGGGCGGAAAGGTTCGTCTCCGATCCCGAGGAACGACTAAAGATTCTGCGTCACGTGCATTACGAGGCCACAAGGGCTTCGCTGTCACCGGAACTGGTGCTGTCGGTCATCGAAGTGGAAAGCGCGTTTGATCGATTTGCATTGTCCCATGCCGGAGCCCAGGGACTGATGCAGGTCATGCCTTTTTGGCTCAAGGAAATTGGGCGTCCCCAGGATAACCTGATGGACATTCGCACCAACCTGCGAATGGGTTGCACTATCCTGCGTTACTACCTGGACATGGAAAAAGGGGACTACATCCCTGCCCTGGCTCGATACAACGGCAGCCTGGGCAAGCCCGATTATCCCCGCAAGGTGATCGGTCGCTGGACCCGGGTCTGGATGCCCTAGATCCGACGAGCAACCCGGCGTTATCCAGTAATAAATCTTCCCCGACGATATTTCTCGTCCAACTCGTCCACTGACTGACACTCCACCGCGCTGACCTCTGACATGGCCGATCCCTGCCAAAGCCATTGGGCAAGCGTATCCACTGCCTGGGCCTCACCCACCGCCAGCACCTCTACCCTGCCGTCGGGCAGATTAATCGCATAGCCGTCCAGTCCCAGTTCTCTTGCCCGGGTAGCCGTGGTGGCGCGAAAAAACACGCCCTGCACCCGGCCACTGACAAAACAGCGACGCGCAGTAAGTTCATTCATGGGGGATAGCCTCAGGGCTTGTCGGATTCCCTGGTCTGCTCTGCAGTGCGCAGGGCCACAAGCGCCTCGGCTTTTGCTGCATTGGCCTCTTCCCTGGCTTCCTTGTACCGGCGCTGGGAAAGTTTGCTCTCGGCGTTATGCAACAGCGCCTGGGCTCGACCCAGGGATTCCGATGCATAATCCGCAGCGCCAGCCTGCTCAGCGGCACTCACGGCCTGGCGGGCATCACTCATCTCCTGAACAGGTGCTACCGAGCATGCGGACAGGCCTGGCAGCACAAGGCTGGCAAACACCAGAACCGCCAATTTAGGCAATGATTTAAGGATATTCAACAACACGCCATTACATACCGTCAGAAGAGACAAGCAAACTAGCAAGCTCCCCCTAGGCCGTCAAGCAATCCCGGTCTACAATGCCAGCCTTGTTTAGCCCAAAAGGCCAGAAGATGGTACGCATCTATCATAATCCCCGCTGTTCCAAATCCCGAGCCACCCTTCAGCTGCTGAAGGACCAGGGACTGGACCCCCAGGTAATCGAATATCTGGACACCCCGCCGGACGCGAAAACCATTCGCAACTTACTGAAAAAATTAAACTTTTCGGCTAGAGACCTTTTACGCAAAGGTGAGCAGGAATACCGCGAACTGGGACTGGCCGACGAGAGTCTTGAAGATGAGCAGATCATCCAGGCCATGGTCAGCCATCCACGACTCATGGAACGCCCGATAGTGGAAACCGAGCGTGGCGCCAGGATAGGCAGGCCGCCGGAATCCGTGCTGGAGGTACTTTAGAGTGAGCAAGGAAATCCTGGTCCTGTATTACTCACGCAAGGGCAGCACTGCCGAGTTGGCCAGGCAAGTCTGCCGGGGTATTGAATCTGTCCCGGGAGTTTCCGCCCGCTTGAGAACCGTGCCACCGGTCTCGGCCGCTACCGAGGCCAGCGAGAGCGCAGTGCCAGAGCAAGGCCCGCCTTACGCGAGCATGGAAGACCTGGCCGAGTGCGATGGCCTGGCCCTTGGAAGCCCTACCCGCTTCGGTAATATGGCCGCGCCAATGAAATACTTTCTGGACCAGAGTTCAGGCCTGTGGCTAAAAGGTGCCCTGGTGGGCAAGCCTGCCGGTGTATTCACCTCCAGCAGTAGCCTGCACGGCGGGCAGGAAAGCACGTTGCTGAGCATGATGCTGCCGCTTTTCCATCACGGCATGCTGCTGATGGGTGTGCCCTACAGCGACGGCAACCTGGGCAAGACCCGTTCAGGGGGAACGCCCTACGGACCCAGCGCCTTTGCACCCGGTCCCGGCCCCTCGAAACTCGAGGAAGAGGAAAGCGCGATAGCCCGCCTGCTGGGGCAGCGACTTGCCCAGACAGCCCTGAAGTTGGGGGCGAACAAGTGACTTCAAAAAGCGTGAAAGCGCTGACCTGGATCATCCTGGCATTACTGGCTGCACTGTTGATTGCCTGGCCGGTAAGCGCTCTTGAACGCAACGGCATCTGGCTGGGCCTGGCACTGGCGGCCCCCCTGCTGATTCCCGCATGGGGCCTGGCACGCAACAAGCCCAGGGCATTACAGACCGGAGTCCTGTTACAAGCGCTGTACATGGCCATCGGGCTGACCGAGGTCATTGCCAACCAGGCCGCACGTCCATGGGCGGCTGCCGTCTTGCTGCTGAGCCTGCTTTGTTTTGCCGGATCGGTCGCGGTACTTCGCCTGCCCCGGGAAGCCTGAAAATCAGGACGTTTTCTGCTCCAAAACCATCCTGACGAAGGGAATGGTCAGGCGTCGCTGAGCCGCCAGGGACTCTTTATCCAGGGTGTCCAGAAATTGATACAGGCTGGTCATGTCCCGGGGAATTCGCTGCAACAAATACCGCCCGGTTTCCTCCGGTAGTTCGAAACCCCTGGTATGTGCTCTCAACCTCAAGGCCGATACGCGCTGCTCATCGCCAAGTTCCGCCAATTCATAGACGCCTCCCCAGCTCAGCCTGGACTGCAAATCTGCAAGGGAGAACTCATAGGCCCGGGGGCCACCCGAAGCTGCCACCAGCAACTGCTTGCCCGAGTCGTTCATCGCGTTGAACAGGGAAAACAGAGCCTGTTCCCAGGCCGCGTTCCCAAGCACCGCGTCCAGTTCGTCCAGACACAGCAAATCATGCTCTTCCCAGCCTGCCAGGGAATCCGGCCCAAGGTCACGTAACTGATCCATGCTCAGGTAGGCAGCCTGCCTGCCGGCTTCGATAGCGGCGATACAGGATGCACCAAGCAGATGAGTCTTACCGCTGTGGGCCGGACCGGAGATCCATGCCACATTTTGCTCTCCTTGCAGCACAAAGCTCTGCAAGAAAGCGACGGTTTGCTCATTTCCAGCCGGGAAAAATGTGTCGAAGGTGCTGCGGTCCCGCAACACCAATCCAAGAGGGATCTGGCTCACTGGTTCGCGCCCGGCCGGTTCTTGATTGCCTTGCGTGCCCACAAGACAATGTAGTCCACGCCGCTGATAATCACCGTGCAAAAGACGACGTAACCCAGGATGATCATGGCCTTCGGGTGGAAACTCAAACCGGCAGCGGCCAGCATGGTGCCGAACACATAAACAAGCTGCAGGAAAGTATTCCACTTACTGATCTGGGATGGCTCTCCATCCACCTGGCCGATCATAAAGTGATAGGCAATGCCACCGGCCATCAGGATCAGGTCCCGTCCCACCACCACCGCGGCCAACCAGGTTGGGATCAGGCCCATCACCGTCATGGTGACAAAAACACTGACCATCAGCAGCTTGTCAGCAAGAGGATCAAGGATCAGCCCAAGGTGGGTACGCCAGTCGAAACGCCTGGCCAGGAAACCGTCCAGTCCGTCTGACAAGCCGGCCAGCACAAACATCAAGATAGCCGCCTCATAGCGCTCCCGAACAAGACTCATCACGATCGGTCCCACCAGCACGATGCGACCAAGGCAAATCAAGTTTGGAATGTAACTGAGCTTCACTTACCTATCCGATAGTACAGAGTGTCATCCTGTCCAGCTGCCTGCCCGCTCACCTGGACCACTGTCCTGTTCAGTGCCATTGCCCGACGCAATACCTGCAGGCTGCTACCCAGGGTCAGGTCAAACACCACATCATCTGCGCTGGCCTGGAGCACCCTCAGCGACCGCACCATGCTCAAATCCCTGAGATAGGCCTGCACCCGGCCGTACTGCTCCACATCCTCGATCCCGATAATGTGCATCTGGACTCGCGAGGGCCCCGAGTCCAGTTCGATAGCGAACTGCCGGGCGAACCAGTCGGCGCTGACCTGCACACCGTCATCAATAGTTCCGTTAAATGCCTGGACCTGGCCGTCGAAATGCAGGCTCCAGCGGACCGACCAGTAGCCGGCGGCGTCACGTAATGCGCGACCAATCAATACCGCATCCGGCTGATATCGCTCGGATCCCTGCATAACCTTGTCACTGAACCCGCCCCAGACATCCACAAACGGGACAGCCGCCATGTCAACACTGTCCATAATCGGAAACACCACCGGCATTCCGCGCACCTGGGCAAGTCCCTCCAGAAATTCCTTTGCCTGGGCCGCCTGCTCGCCACCCACCAGGGTTCGCGCCCCGGCGCCATTGTCCATTGCTAACCAAATCAAGGTCTTGGGACGCTCACGACTCCACAGGGTCAGCTTGTTACTGGACAGGAATCGCTCGATGACCGGGCCGTCAAAACTGACGTTCATGCGGCCGTCTTCCAGGAACCGGTATTGCAACACCAGCCGGTTGGCCCCCTTCACCAGGCCGGCAATTCCGGCTTCATTGGCTATATCCCGCCTGCCGGTACTCCGCACCAGTACCCGGGCAAGCGCCTCCTGGTAGCCCTTCAGCCGCGCGGCGTAATCCCTGGCCTCCACTTCAACGGTCTCGCTATACAGGTCAACACGGGTCACCGCCACGGCGGTTCCCGACCAGATGGCCATGAAAATCATCAGGGCAAGACTGCAGCCGAACAAGGTTCTGCTCATGGGTACCATCACGGTGTCTCGTGTCCTCCAGGAAAAGCTCATGTAGAATACTACAACCCTTGGAATGGCTGTGGCCATTTCGGGCAAACAATCCAATTAAATTCCTCCATCGGAACCAGACAGCTTATGACCGGCAAGCCCTCTTTGACCTACGCAGATGCTGGCGTCGACATCGACGCAGGCAATGATCTCGTTCAACGAATCAAACCCCACGTCGAAAAAACCCGGCGCCCCGAAGTCATGGCCAGTATTGGCGGCTTTGGCGGGCTGTTTGCGTTCCCCGTGGACCGTTACAAAGAACCGGTGCTGGTCTCAGGTACCGATGGAGTCGGCACCAAGCTCAAGCTCGCTATAGACCTGAACATTCACGACACCATAGGGTATGACCTGGTGGGAATGTGCGTGAACGACGTACTGGTATGCGGCGCCGAGCCCCTGTTTTTCCTGGACTACTACGCTACCGGCCACCTGGACGTAGATGTTGCCGAAGCCGTGGTGGCTGGTATCGCAAGAGCCTGTAAGGATTGCGGTGCCGCGCTGATCGGTGGTGAGACCGCGGAACTGCCGGGCATGTACTCGGGCAGCGATTACGACCTGGCCGGCTTCTGTGTCGGCGCCGTCGAGCGCAGCGAAATGATCACCGGCGAATCGGTCGGCGCAGGCGATGCACTGATTGGCATCGGGTCTTCCGGCTGCCATTCAAACGGCTATTCACTTGCTCGCAAGGTAGTCGAGACCAGCGGTGCCGACCTGGATCAGCCCCTGGGTGAAACGACCCTGGGCAAGGCGCTGCTGGCCCCTACCCGCCTGTACGTAAAACCGGTACTGGAGCTGATAAAAAAGATTCCCATCAAAGCGATGGCGCATATTACCGGCGGCGGCCTGCCTGAAAACCTGCCCCGGGTATTGCCCAATGGCATTGGCGCTCGCATTGACAGCAAGAGCTGGACCCGTCCCGAGATTTTCCCGTGGCTGCAGGAACAGGGCAACATCGAAGATCGTGAAATGTACCGCACCTTCAATTGCGGACTTGGCATGGTACTGGTGGTGGACGCCGACAAGGCGGAACAATGTGTCGCAGAACTGATCGCCCTGGGCGAGAAAGCCTGGCACATTGGCGAGACTGTCAGCGGCAGTGACGAGGTTGAACTGATCTAGTGAACGACCCCGCTTCTCCGCTGCAAATAGTAGTTTTGCTATCCGGTAGCGGAACCACATTGCAGGCGATTATCGACGAGATACGCTCTGGAAATATCAACGTCGAGATCAACGCTGTTATAAGCGATCAGCCTGATGCCACCGGACTGACCCGGGCAGAGAACGTGGGCATCCAGACCTGCGCCCTGTTACCCCGGGACTATCCTGATCGACAAGGCTTCGATCACGCCCTCGCCTCGTGCATCGACCGTTACAAACCCCAGTACATTGTGCTGGCCGGTTACATGCGCATTCTTGGCAAGAGCTTCGTCGAGCGCTTCGCGGGCAAGATACTGAACATACATCCATCGCTGCTGCCCAGGTTCCGCGGCCTGGATACCTACGCAAGGGTCCTGGAAGCCGGTGATGCCGAGCACGGTACGAGCGTACATTTTGTTACCGCGGAACTCGACGGCGGCCCGCTGATTATGCAGGCCAGGGTAAAGGTACTGGATGGGGACGATGAAGAGTCGCTTTCAGCTCGCGTTAAGGAACGCGAACGCAAGATGTACCCAGCCGTACTGAATATGCTCGCTGCGAAGCGGATAGAAATGAAAGACGGTCAAGCGTGGCTGGATGACAAGCCACTAGAGAAACCCATGGAGTTCGACCTGTCGAGATAATGCCTATGACTGCAACGCGAATCCTGATACTGACGCTTGCCCTGACCGGCGTTGGCAACCTCGCCTCAGCGGCTGAAATCAGCATGCCCCTGTATTCGGTTTCTTACACCGCCAGCTACCGCTTCGGCATTCTGACTTTTACCGCAGACACCGACACGACCATCGGCTGGAATGATGAGGCCGCTGAGTACGCCTACCAAACGAGAGTTGAGGCCAATGGCCTGGCAACGTTGAAATTTCCAGGCATCGCCAACGATCAGGGCCGATTCAAGCTGGATTGTCGCGGCATTGTCCCGGTGGAGAACCAGCGGGATGATGGCTCGGAAAAACTGGACGAGGATGTGTTCACCGCATTCGACGCCGACAATCACAAAGCCACAGTGAACTACCAGGGCGAAACGTTGAACTTCGACCTGCCCCCAGGCACCGTGGACCCCCAGATTTTGTCATTGGCAGTCATGCTGGATATGCAACAGGGACTGACCCTGGGCACCTATACCGCCCTGGACAGGACCAAGATCAAGACCTACCCGTTCAAGGCGGTCGGTGAAGAAGAACTGGAGACCAAGGTGGGCAAGGTCTCTACACTGGTTTTGCAGGAAGGCCTTGAGACTGACATCCGCACTCGCAAAGTGTGGGTTGCTCCCGAACTGGATTACCTGCCGGTAAAAATCCAGTACAAGCGCAGGGGGAAAACCCAGGCCACCATGACCATCAACAGCCTGGCCCGAAATGGATACGGCCCGGTCGTGGCCTGTGAGCAACCGGCCTCAAACGCTGCTCAGGCGAAAACCGACTAAGCCGAAGCGCTCCTCTTGGCCGAGGATATTAACCTGGGTCTCGTCGACTCAGGTCTGGGGCAAGGTTACCCCGATCTGTCCCTGGTATTTGCCGCCCCGGTCCTTGTACGAGGTCTCGCAGACCTCATCCGATTCAAAGAACAGCATCTGGGCGACGCCCTCGTTGGCATAGATCTTCGCCGGCAGCGGTGTGGTGTTCGAGAATTCCAGGGTCACGTGACCTTCCCACTCGGGTTCCAGCGGGGTTACGTTCACGATGATCCCGCAACGCGCATAGGTGGATTTTCCAAGGCAGATAGTCAGCACGTTACGGGGAATCCGGAAGTACTCCACGGTGCGGGCCAGGGCGAAGGAATTCGGCGGAATGATGCAGACATCCGCATTGACGTCCACGAAACTGTTGGCGTCAAAATTCTTTGGATCCACCACCGCGGAATTGATATTGGTGAAGATCTTGAATTCGCCAGCACAGCGCACGTCATAGCCGTAGCTTGAGGTGCCGTAGGAGACGATTTTTCCTTTCTCGTTTGCCCTTATCTGACCTGGCTCAAAGGGTTCAATCATTCCCTGGCTGCCAGCCATCCGACGGATCCATTTATCTGATTTAATACTCATGTAATCAACTGTTTTCGATGGAGATTTTAGGGAAGAGGCGACTGTAGTCGCGTCCTTGTGCAGCCAGTTTTGCCACCGCGCTGCGGGCGATCTCGCGATAGCGCAACGCCAACGGTCCTTCCGGGTCGGCAATGACCGTGGGATGACCTGAGTCAGCTTCCTCACGGATACGAATATCCAGGGGAAGCGAACCCAGCAGGGGCACACTGTATTGCTCGGCCATCGATGCGCCGCCACCGGTACCAAAAATATGTTCCTCATTGCCACAGTTGCTGCAGATATGGGTGCTCATATTTTCCACCACACCCAACACGGGAACGGAAACTTTCTCAAACATTTTCAGACCCTTACGGGCATCCAGCAAGGCGATATCCTGGGGCGTGGTAACAATGACCGCACCGCTCACAGGCACTTGCTGTGACAGGGTCAGGGCGATGTCTCCAGTACCCGGGGGCATGTCCACCACCAGGTAATCCAGTTCGCTCCAGTTAGTGTCGCCGATCAGCTGGTTCAGAGCCGATGTCACCATGGGACCCCGCCAAATCATTGGCTCTTCGTCATCGATCATGAAGCCGATGGACATACATTCCAGACCATAGGCTTCCAGGGGATCAATCGACTTTCCATCCGGAGTTTCAGGACGACGACCGGACAAACCCAGCATTCGCGGCTGGGAGGGGCCATAAATATCTGCGTCCAGCAAACCCACTGTGGCACCCTCGGCGATCAACGCCAGGGCCAGGTTCACCGAGGTAGTGGACTTGCCCACGCCGCCCTTGCCCGAGGCAACAGCGATGATGTTCTTGATGGACTTGATCGGCTTGAGATTGCGCTGCACGGCATGGGAAAGGATCTTCCAGGAGATCTCCACCTTCACCTCTTTCACGCCTTCCAGAGACTCCACGGCCTCTCGCGCCAGCTGTTCGAACTGTTCCCTGGCACCTGCGGCCGGATAACCAAGTTCAATGTGAACCGAGGCAACACCCCGCTCCACCGCCGTCGACTTCACCCATTTCAATTCGCCCAGGCTTTTGCCCGCATAGGGATCCTGAATTGCGGCAATCGCCTCTTTAACCTGCTTATCTACGTCTTGCTCCATAGAGATACCATCAATCCTTACTGCGCCAAGTCAGAATGCCCGAAAGCACAAGATTGTACCCGAAACAGAGAAATCCTCACTATTCAATCCACCAGCTCCCTTGCCCCAACCCCACGGAAGGGTAAACTTGGTCACCAAATTCAGACTCGTTCGACTTATAAGAGTTTGGTGGGTATGGCATAATTCGGCGAGGTATGTCCGGGAGGGTGAAGTGCCCAAGCCATGCATACCACCCGGTGAAACAGGGACGTCCCGGGTCAGAGAATCAATCAGATGAAGCTTGTTAAGGACATACTGTGTGATGTGTAAACCACGTCCAGACATTTTTAGTGAACCCGGCGATCACGTCGGAGACTTTAGCTGTTGGGAATCCCCGGGGTCACGCGACTACTTATGTTGAAAATGTTTGGATCATTAAGAGCTGACAAGCTCATTGCCCAGCTGATCGAAAGCGCGGACAAGGATTCTGCGCAGAGCGAAAAGGCTGTTGAGGCCTTGGCCAAGATCGGTGGCGCGTCGGTGCCCAAGCTGATCGCCGCTCTGGAGCACAGCAACAAGAAAGAAACCGTACTGATTGTCGAGGTTCTATCCAAGGTGCTGGACACCAAGACCTTGAACCTGTTCGTAGAGGGACTGAAAAGCTCAAATCAGCGCATTATTTCTGGCCTCGCCTGGGCCATGAGCAGTAACAAGCGCTATGACCCCAACAAGTTGCTGCCTCTGCTCGCTGCCCCTGAGATGAACAAGGGCGGCGTCATTGCAATTCTGTCAGCCCATAAAAGCCGGCTGAATATGCGGGAATTGCTCACGATTGTTTATGAACTTGAACCACAGGATAAAGCGGCACTGTTCAAGATCATCGGGGAAATGGCTGATGAGGCCATGGTCCCCGAGTTGATAAACCGGCTTGAAGGCAAAGATACCCTGGTGCGAGTGCACCTGATGTCCATCCTGGCCAAATTCAACATTCCTCCAGTGCACCGGGCCCTGGAGAAGCAACTGGGCAATCGCAACAAACTGGTAAAGCACGCCGCCCTGAGCGCGTTGGAAAAAATCTCCGGCAACGTCAATATCCAGACACTTTGCGTCCTGTTGCAGGACCCGGAACTGGACGTACAGGACAAGGCCGTAGACGTAATCATCGCCCAGCGCCACCCGGATACAGTCAAGTACCTGGTTGAAGTTCTGAAGGACGAATCGGAGTACGCGAGACGCGCAGCGGTCGAGGTTCTCAACGAACTTGGCGACGTGGATTCCATCAAGTACCTGCTGGACGCTATCAAGGACGAGGACTGGTGGGTTCGCTCCCGGGCCGGAGACGCACTGGCCAAGATTGGCGGACAAAAGGTCGTGGAAGCTGTACTGGTCCTGGTCCAGGACGAGGATGAGGAAATCCGGCGCTCGGCCGTGGAAATCCTCAACTCCACCAAAGATGAAAGGGCTGTTAATCACTTGATCAGCGCCACTGAGGACAAGGACTGGTGGGTGAAAGAGCGCTCCGCGGATGCCTTGGCTGAAATTGGCAACAAAAAGGCGATTCCGGCACTGAGAAAAATGCTTACCGGAGATCCGCGCTCAATTCCCGCGGGAATCAGGGCACTGACCAAGTTGGGAGATCACGGCGCCGTCGATGAGCTGATGAAATTACTGGCCAGCCCGGAAAGAGAAATCAAAATCGAGGCGGTCAAGGCCCTCTCGTCCCTGTCAGAGGAATCCCAGGCAGATACCATCAGGGCAAACCTGGCCAGTTTGAGCACCGGACAGGACAGCTCGGTAAACAAGGCTGTGTCCTCGGCCATTTCGAACCTGGATGACCGCTTCTCGCCCACCGCTATTGCAGCCAGGGAAGACGCGGAAAAATTCGTGGAACCGGCCAAGACCTTGCTGATGGACAGCAAGGATATCCAGGAAGTGATGGAGAGGCAGAAAGCACCCAGCCTGGATATTTCCACCCTCAACCCCGGCGATATAATCGAAGGGCGTTACAAGTATCTGCAGAAGATCGGCAAGGGCGCTTTCGGCACCGTGTTGCTGATGGAAGATACAGTGGTGGACGAACAGCTTATCCTGAAGTTCTTGAACCCCAACGTTTCTTCAGACGAGGAAATGCTGCAGCGCTTCGTGCACGAATTGCGTTATTCACGAAAGATCACTCACAAGAACGTCATTCGAATCTATGACTTCTTGCACCTGGGCGGCCATTACGCCATCTCCATGGAATACTTCCCCTCCCACACCCTGGGCCAGGAAACTGACGGAAAGCCGTTGCCAATCGGCAAGGCCGTGGGCTTCGCCATGGATATCGCCACCGGAATGACGGTGGCTCACCAGGCGGGCATCGTGCATCGCGACTTGAAGCCCGCAAACATTTTGATTAATGATGAAGGCTTGCTGAAGATCGTGGATTTTGGTGTTGCCGCGGCACGCTCAAGCGGAGACACCCAGCTCACCAAAACCGGTTATGTCATTGGCTCGCCAAAGTACATGGCACCGGAACAAATCCTTGGTAAAAAGGTCGATGAGAAGGCCGACATTTACAGTGTTGGCGTGATATTGTACGAAATGCTTACGGGAATACCTCCGTATACCAAGGGCGACCACATGTCGGTCATGTACCAGCATGTCCAGGGCAAGGCCCAGACGGTAAGGCAGTTGAACGCTGAAATTCCAGAAGAACTGGATGCTGCAGTTTCAAAAGCCATGCAGGTAGATCGGAGCAAGAGATACGCCTCCATGGACGAGTTCAAGAAGGCGGTAGAAAAATTTAAATAGCCGTTCCTGGTTATCACTCCGGTGCCAGGTACGGCACAGGGTGACAAATGGCTAGACTAGACTCATTCCTCAAACTCGGCATGGCCCAGGGCTGTTCAGATGTTCATCTGGCCGTGGGCATTCCCCCAATGCTTCGAATGTTCGGCGAACTCATGCCAATCAAGTTCCGCGACTTGAGTGATTCGGAACTGGAAACCTATATCTACGAAGTCCTGACGCCCAAGCAGAAGGAATGGTTCGACGGCGGACAGGACCTGGATTTCTCCTACGTCTCCGAAGACGGCGGCCGTTTCAGGGCAAACATCTACCGCAAGGAAACTGGCCTGGGAGCCACCTTCCGAAACATTCCTGGCGACATCCCTCTTCTGGAAAAGCTTGGACTGCCCGAGATTGTGCCGAAATTATGTGACTACCATCAGGGCATGGTGCTGGTCACCGGCTCCACCGGTACCGGCAAATCCACAACCCTGGCCTCGATGATTGATTTCATCAACACCAATCGCGCGGTCAATATCATCAGTCTCGAAGACCCCATCGAATTTGTGCATCGAAGCAAGAAATCCCAGGTAATCCAGCGCGAAGTTGGTACTCATGTACCCAGCTTCGCAGAAGGCGTGCGCGCCGCCATGCGTGAGGACCCCGACGTTATCCTGGTAGGCGAACTGCGTGACGAAGAAACCATTTCGATGGCCATGACCGCAGCGGAAACCGGACACCTGGTCCTGGGAACGCTGCATACCACCAGTGCGGTTAAAACCCTGGACAGGGTCGTGGACGCCTTGCCCTCCGATGAGAGAGAGCAAACCAAGAGCTTCCTGTCACAAAGCCTGATTGCGGTGCTGTCACAGTTCCTGATTCGCACTCCGGACGGCCGTGGTCGCAAAGCTATCGTTGAATCCCTGGTGATGACCAAGGCCATCGCCAAGCTAATCATGACTGATCAAACCCACCAGATTCCTGCTCAATTGCAGACCGGCCGTGATAAAGGAATGCAGTTACTGGATCAGGCCTTGCTGCTGGCAATCCAGGCCAAGGAGATCGACCCGGATGATGCCTACAATTATGCAGTGGACAAAAAGCAGTTCCAGCGCTTTGTTACTGACACATCAATTCTTCCCAAGATCGACCTGGCTGATTCCTGAGCGGGCATAGGAGAGAACACGTGGCAGCAATAGACTCATACCTCAAGCGCCTGGTCGAGAACGGCGGTTCAGATTTGCACTTCCTTGCGGGCGATCCACCCCGGATTCGGGTTAATGGCGATCTGAAACCTCTGGAAAATGACGTGCTTCAGCCAGCGATGGCGAAAGAAATGCTGGAAGAAATCCTGTCGGCCACTGCGCGCAAGGCACTGGACGACCACGATGGCGCCGATTTTGCCCATGAAATCGAGGGCATTGGACGATTCAGGGTGAACGTAATGCGTCATCTGAATGGTCTGGGCGGAATATTCAGGGCGATCCCCTCTGCAGCCAAGACCCTTCAAGAACTCAACATGCCCAGCGTGATTTACAGCCTGTGCAAGCACAAGAACGGCTTGATACTGGTTACCGGAAAAACCGGCTCTGGTAAATCCACCACCCTGGCTGCAATGGTTGATGCGATTAATCGTCGGATGAAGGGGCATATCATCACCATTGAGGACCCTATCGAATTCATACACCCACGTCGCAGCTGCCTGATCAGCCAACGTGAAGTGGGCGTGCATACAAGCTCATTCGCCGCTGCCCTGCATTCCGCATTGCGTGAGGATCCTGATGTCATCCTGGTGGGCGAGCTACGCGACCTGGAGACCATGTCAATTGCCGTTACCGCGGCCGAGATGGGCATCCTGGTCATGGGCACCTTGCACACCAACGGCGCCGCACCCACTGTGGACCGTATCGTGAACGCCTTCCCCAGCGACAAGCAAGGCCCGATTCGGACCATGCTGGCCACCTCGCTGCGCGCGGTCATCTCACAGCAGCTCATACCCACTGCCGACAAAAAGGGACGCGTGGCGGCCCTGGAAATCATGGTGAACACCTCGGCGGTCTCCAACCTGATCCGGCAAGGAAAACTGGACCAGCTGGAAAATACCATCCAAAGCGGAATTTCATCCGGGATGCAGACCATGGACGGGGCACTGACGCAGCTCTACAAGCAACGGAAGATCACCGGTGACGAGGCCTACCAAAAAGCCATCAAGAAGCTGAAGTTCGAGGAACTCAAAGGCACCGGGCTCTACGGCAGCTAGGGGCTCCGGTCGGTGAATTCCGGCCGATCAAACGCCATCTTTCGTGACCAGTTGCTGCACTGGCTATGGCATAATTGGGGGTTTGGTCAACCACACAGACCCCGCGGGTCCAGCTCATGAGCGAACACGAAAGAAATATCCTTGTCACCAGCGCCCTGCCCTACGCTAATGGGGACCTCCATCTAGGTCATATGGTGGAGTATCTCCAGACAGACATCTGGGTGCGCTTCCAGAAGATGCGCGGTCATCGCTGCATCTTCGTTTGCGCTACCGATACCCACGGCACTCCCATCATGCTTCGGGCCCAAAAGGAAGGCATTGCCCCCGAGGATCTGATCGCCCGGGTCGGCGAGGTAATGAGCAAGGACTTTTCGGATTTCCTGGTGGACTTCGATAATTTCCACAGCACCCATTCCCAAGAAAATCGTGAACTGGTGGAGACAATGTACCTGCGCCTTCGGGACGCGGGCCATATTCGCAGCGAGGTCATCAAGCAGGCCTTTGACGAGCAGGAGAACATGTTCCTGCCCGACCGCTTTGTGCGTGGCGAATGCCCGCGTTGCGGAGCAGCTGACCAGTATGGCGACAGCTGCGAGTCCTGTGGTGCCACCTACTCTCCCGGCGATCTGAAAAACCCGGTGTCCGTGCTCTCCGGCACGCCCCCCTCAGAACGCGAATCCGAGCACTTCTTTTTCCGCCTTGGAGATTTCGAAGAAATGCTCAGGGAGTGGGTTTCTTCGGGCCGGCTGCACGAAAGCGTTTCACGCAAGCTGGAAGAGTGGTTTGACGCAGGCCTGAAGGACTGGGACATCAGCCGCGATGCTCCCTACTTTGGCTTTGAAATACCTGACCAGCCCGGCAAGTACTTTTACGTCTGGCTGGATGCACCGGTTGGCTACCAGGCCAGTTTCCTGAACCTGTGCAAACGTCGCGACGACCTGGACTTCGATGAATTCTGGGGCAGGGACAGCAAAGCCGAGCTGTATCATTTCATTGGCAAGGACATCGTCTACTTCCATTCGTTGTTCTGGCCTGCGGTACTCACCGGCGCGAACTATCGCACCCCGACTGCCGTTTTCGCTCATGGCTTCCTGACCGTGAACGGCCAGAAAATGTCCAAGTCCCGGGGCACTTTCATCACCGCCCGTACCTACCTGGATCACCTGGATCCGGAATACCTGCGTTATTACTACGCCAGCAAGCTGGGCGCGGGCATCGACGACATTGACCTGAACCTGGAAGATTTCACCGCCAGGGTGAATTCCGACCTGGTGGGCAAGCTGGTAAACATTGCCAGTCGTTGCGCCGGCTTCATCAGCAAGCGTTTTGACGGCCAGCTATCTGATGAGCTCATGGACCCCGCGTTGTTTGCAGAATTCACCCAGGCCAGCGAAGGCATTGCCCAGGCCTACGAGTCGCGCGAATTCGCCAGGGCCATGCGCGAGATCATGGCGCTGGCAGACAAGGCAAATCAGTTCATAGACACTCACAAGCCCTGGGTCATGGCGAAAGATCCCGAACAGCTGCATGCGGTACAGGCCGTGTGCACCCAGGGGCTGAACATGTTCCGGGTGCTGATGGGATTCCTCAAACCGGTACTGCCAGGCATTGCCCAGCGGGCGGAAGAGTTCCTGGCCACCGGCGATATGAACTGGGACAGCGTTTCGTCGCCCCTGCTTGGAACCAAGATCGAAACATTCAAACCGCTGGCCGTTCGAGTAGACCCCCAGTCTGTGAACGCCATGGTGGACGCCTCACGCGAAGACCTGAAGACCTCGGAGAAAACAAAACCCATGGACCCCATCGCCGACGAAATCGATATCAATACATTCGCCAGTGTAGACCTGAGGGTTGCGCGCATCGTCAATGCACAACAGGTTGAAGGCGCAGAAAAGCTGCTGCAGTTAACCCTGGATATCGGGGGCGAGACACGTAATGTGTTTGCCGGCATCAAGGCCGCCTACGACCCCGAGACACTCATTGGCCGACTGACAGTCATGGTCGCAAATCTCAAGCCTCGCAAGATGCGCTTCGGCCTTTCCGAAGGTATGGTGCTCGCCGCAGGCCCCGGTGGCGCGGATATCTTTATCCTGTCACCCGACGAAGGTGCCGAGCCCGGCATGCGGATCAAGTAGCACCTGCTGATGAAAGAACTGGCGCTCATCATCCTGAGTACGGTACTGGTCAATAACTTCGTCCTGGTGAAGTTTCTTGGCCTGTGTCCGTTCATGGGTGTTTCCAGAAAACTGGAAAGCGCGTTGGGCATGGCTGCCGCAACCACCTTTGTCCTGACGGTGTCGGCGGCCTGCAGCTACCTGGTGGACACCTACCTGCTGGCCCCCCTTGACCTGGAATACCTGCGCACCATCGCCTTCATCCTGGTGATCGCCGCAGTGGTGCAGTTCACCGAAATGATGGTGCAGAAAGTAAGCCCCCTGCTCTACCAGGTGCTGGGTATTTACCTTCCACTGATCACGACAAATTGCGCCGTGCTGGGCGTTGCGCTACTCAACGTGCAGGAGTCACATTCCTTTGTCGAGTCCCTGGTGTATGGCTTTGGCGCCGCCACCGGATTCTCGCTTGTACTGGCCCTGTTCGCCGCCATGCGTGAGCGCATGGCCATGGCCGATGTGCCCGAGCCCTTCCAGGGAGCAGCCATCGCCATGATCACCGCAGGTCTGATGTCCATGGCATTCCTCGGCTTCGCGGGCCTGGCGTAGCATCATGGTCGCGGTACTGCTTCTGACATCACTCGCCCTGGCCTTCGGCCTGGCACTGGGCTTTGCCGCCCAGCGTTTTCGCATCGAGGGTGATCCGGTAGTGGACCAGGTGGATGCACTGCTTCCCCAGACTCAGTGCGGCCAGTGCTCCTTCGCCGGTTGCCGACCCTATGCCGAGGCAATCGTCGACGGCCAGGCGGACATCAACCAGTGTCCTCCCGGCGGAGAACCAACCATTCGCGCCCTGGCAGACTTGCTCAGCCGGGAAGCCAAGCCGCTGAATCCGGAGAACGGCGAGGAAAAACCCACTACGGTGGCAGTGATCGACGAGGACACCTGTATTGGCTGCACCCTGTGCATCCAGGCCTGCCCGGTAGATGCCATCGTCGGTGGTCCAAAACAAATGCATACGGTCATCGCCAGTGAATGCACCGGTTGTGACCTGTGCCTGGAGCCATGCCCGGTGGACTGCATAGACATGGTGGTCGTAAAGACCGGACTGGCTGCATGGAGCTGGCCAAAGCCATCCCCGGCAGAGCCCAGCAGCAAGAGCGCGGCCTGAGATGATGAATAAATCACCACGCGCTAAAAGCTTTCACGGCGGCCTGGCACTTAACGGCCACAAGCTGGAATCGACCAGCGGCACACTGAAGACCGCCGCCGTCCCGGCACAACTAATCCTGCCATTGACCCAACATGCCGGTCGGGCAGCGGTGCCGGTGGTCAACGCAGGAGACCGGGTACTCGGGCACCAGGAAATTGCCAGGCCCGATGGCGAGGTCTCCTGCAGTCTGCATGCACCAACCTCAGCTACAGTGCTGGGTGTTCAACGCTTGCCCATCCCCCATCCCAGCGGCCTGATGGGCGACTGCCTGGTACTGCAACCCGACGGTAAAAATGAATTCGGCAACTTCCTTCCGGCTATGGATCCAGACCATCTGGATTTGCCCAGCCTGCTCACTCGAGTGAGCGACGCGGGAATTGCCGGACTCGGTGGCGCCACCTTCCCCACGGCCACCAAGTTGGCCGGGGCAGCTGCCTCCACCGGAATCACCCTGGTGATTAACGGCGCCGAGTGCGAGCCCTACATCACCTGCGACGACATGCTGATGCGAGAGCAGGCAGACCAGATTTTGCTGGGTGCGAAAATCGTACTGGATGCACTGGGCGCTCAACGCGCACTGGTCGCCATCGAACGGGACAAGCTTAAGGCCCTGGAAAGCATGTCGGCCGCTATCGATCGACTGGGTGATCCACGCTTTCAACTGGAAAAGATTTTTACCATCTACCCCGCTGGCGGTGAGCGCCAATTGATCCAGGTTCTCAGCGGCAAGGAAGTACCCGCCGGCAAACTGCCCATCGACATCGGCTACCTGTGCCAGAACGTGGCCACCCTGGCGGCAATCTACCGTGCGGTAAAGGATGGCCACCCCCTGGTCTCACGCATCACCACGGTAACCGGTAGCGGTATCGCAGAACCCGGCAATTACCTGACCATGCTCGGCACTCCCCTGGGAGCGCTGGCCGAATCAGCGGGCGGCTACAGCCCCAAGGCATCCAGGCTGATCATGGGTGGGCCCATGATGGGTATTGCACTGCCCAGTGATGAGGTACCGGTGGTCAAGGCAACCAACTGCATGCTGGTATTACAGGAAGACGAGGTGCGCGCCACGGGCGACCAGATGCCCTGCATACGTTGCGGCGAATGCGAGCAAGCATGCCCCTCGCAACTCCAGCCCCAGGAACTGTATTGGCATATTCGCGGCAATGACCTTGCCGGGGCCGACGAGCTCAATCTCTCCGCCTGTATCGAATGTGGCTGCTGCGACTTTGTCTGCCCCAGCCATATCCCCTTGAGCCAGTATTATCGCTTCGCCAAGTCCCAGGTCCGGTTGTTGGACGCCCGGCGCGTACAGTCCGACATTGCGCGGCAGCGCTTCGAAGATCGTAAAGAACGCCTGGATTCCGAGGCCGCGCGACGCAAGCAACGCCTGGAAGAGAAGCGCAAGAAAAGAGCCTCCCAGGAAAAGGCCCCCAAGGCTATCAAGGGTGAGATAGACGCCATTCTTGCCCGCAGCAAGGCGAAACAAACCGATGCTGACGAGGGAGGCGAAACACAATGAAACGCTTCGATACCTCGGGCGCACCCTACCTGCAACCGAAAAACTCCGTCAGCCAGATGATGACTCGTCTGCTGCTCTCACTGGCGCCGGCTGCCGCGGCCTACACCTGGTTCTTCGGCCCGGGACTGTTGTTGAACATACTGGTCGCCAGCATTGTTGGAATACTGGCCGAGGCAGCGGTCCTGAACCTCCGAAAACGCCCTCTGAGGCCTTACCTTGGCGATGGCAGCGTACTGGTCACAGCGGTGTTGTTCGCCTGGTGCCTGCCGCCGGCCACTCCCTGGTGGATCACTGCAACCGGCATGATCTTCGCGGTGGTTTTCGCAAAACACCTGTATGGCGGGCTCGGCCACAATCCGTTTAACCCAGCCATGGCCGGCTATGTGCTGGTACTGATCTCCTTCCCCCAGGAAATGACCCGCTGGCTACCGATTACCACGTTGGCCAGCAATGGTCCCGACGCCCTGCAAACCGTGTGGGCCACATTTACCGGGCAATTTGGCGGTGGTCTGCAGTGGGATGCGGTCACCATGGCCACTCCCCTGGACTACGTGAAAACAGAACTGGCCAGGCTAACCACCATGCCGGAAATAAAATCCCACGTGATGTTCGGAGATTTCGCCGGGCGCGGGTATGAATGGGTAGGCAACTTTATCGCCCTGGGCGGCGCCTGGATGATTTATAAGAACGTCATCCGCTGGCACATACCGGTAGCCGTCATCCTGGGCGTCCTGATTCCCGCCACCCTGGCCTACGTGGTCGATCCCGGCAGTAACGGCTCACCAGGCCTGCACCTGTTCAGCGGTGCGACCTTGCTGGGTGCCTTTTACATCGCCACCGATCCTGTCTCGGCAGCCACCTCCCCCCGGGGAAGACTGATATACGGACTGGGCGTGGGTGTGATTACCTTCGTGGTTCGCAAGTGGGGAGGCTATCCCGACGGCATCGCCTTTGGCGTCTTGCTGATGAACGCAGCAGCCCCCCTGATCGATCATTTCACACGACCCCGGGTGTACGGCAATGAGCAGTAATCCCGGCGGGCCAATCTGGAAACACTCGGCAAAGGCCGGAATATTACTGGCGGCGTTCGCCCTGGCCGGCGGCAGCCTGCTGGCACTGACCTATTCCAGCACTTATGAACGCATTGCCCAGAACGAACGGGAATTTACCCTGCGCAGCCTTAACCAGATTGTCGACGAACAACGCTACGACAACGATCTGTTTAACGACTTGCTGATGGTCCACAACCGGGAACTGCTGGGCAGCAAGGACCCGGTGCAGGTGTATCGAGCCCGCAAGGGAGGAAAGCCCGTGGCGGCGATCATCGCCTCGACCGCACCGGATGGATACAACGGCGCCATACACCTGTTGGTTGGCGTAAATACCGACGGCAGCCTGGCCGGAGTGCGCGTCACCAGCCACCGGGAAACACCCGGACTGGGTGACGGCATCGAGATCGAGCGTTCGGACTGGGTGATGGGATTTGATGGCCGTGGGCTGGGCCGCCCGGACATGGACGGCTGGCAGGTCAAACGAGATGGTGGCGAATTCGACCAGTTCACCGGCGCGACCATCACCCCACGGTCGGTAATCAAGGCCGTCAAAAACACTTTGATATACTTCGCCGCACACAAAGACGAATTGTTCTCCCAGCCTGACGAGAAAACTGGAACCCAGGACCATGCAAACAAGCTACCGCGAAATTAGCCGCGACGGCCTCTGGCGTAACAACGTCGGACTGGTGCAGCTGTTGGGACTTTGCCCCTTGCTGGCGGTCAGTAACAGCCTGACCAACGGCCTGGGACTGGGCCTGGCCACCACCATGGTACTGGTGGGTTCCAGCACAGTGATCTCCATGATCCAGGCCTGGGTTCCCAGGGAAATCCGCATACCGGTGTTTGTGCTGGTCATCGCCTCGCTGGTGACGGCGGTGGACCTGGCCATGAACGCCTGGTTCCACCAGTTGTACCGGGTACTGGGAATTTTCATTCCGCTGATCGTGACCAACTGCGCCATCATCGGCAGGGCCGAGGCCTTCGCCTCGCGCAACCCGGTACCGGCCGCAGCCGTGGACGGTCTGATGATGGGACTCGGCTTTACTGCAGTGCTGGTCATCCTGGGTGCCGGCCGTGAAATTATCGGCCAGGGAACCTTGTTCGACCAGGCACACACCTTGTTCGGCCCCATGGCCAGGGACTGGACCCTGCAGTTTGGCGCCGATCGCCATGGACTGCTGATCGCCCTGCTCCCGCCCGGCGCATTCATCGGGCTGGGTCTGATGATCGCGGCAAAAAATGTCATCGATGCGCGTCTTGCCCGGCGGGCAGCCAAACCTGCCGAAGCGCTGCCTGTTGCAACGCCTTCCTGACCACCCAGCGTCTTATGAATCGCGACAAGCGCATCGAAATATTCAGCCGTTGGCGCACAGCCAATCCCAAACCCACCACAGAACTTAACTACAGTTCCCCTTTCGAACTGCTGATCGCAGTCATCCTGTCTGCCCAGGCCACTGACGTGGGCGTGAACAAGGCGACTGACAAACTCTATCCCGTGGCCAATACACCCGAGGCCATACTGGCGCTGGGTCTGGACGGGCTGAAGCGCTACATCAAGACTATCGGCCTGTTTAACACCAAGGCGCAAAACGTCATCAAGACCTGCCATATCCTGGTCCAGAAACATGACAGCGTGGTTCCTCAGAACAGGGAGGATCTGGAAGCGCTGCCAGGGGTAGGTAGAAAAACCGCCAATGTGATTTTGAACACCGCCTTTGGCAAGCCGACCATCGCGGTGGATACGCATATTTTCCGGGTCAGCAACCGCACTGGCATTGCGCCGGGAAAGACCGTTGTCGAGGTGGAAAAGCGACTGCTGCGACTGGTGCCGGACGAATTCAAACTGGATGCCCACCACTGGCTTATCCTTCACGGACGCTATGTGTGCAAGGCCCGCAAACCCGATTGTCCCCGCTGCGGCATTGCCGACCTGTGCGAATATCGAAAAAAGACCCCGGCCTGACCCGGCGGCCTCCACCCGGTTAGAATGGTCCTTCGCAAATTTCCAAGGCGCCTGTTACATGCTTTTTAATCCTGATCGCAATCAACTACGTCAGATGTACCTGGATGCATGGAATCGATTCCGCCAGGGCCAACCCCTTGAGCCGTTGCAGGCGCAGATTGCCGCCGTGGTCCAGGCCCACCCGGAATACCATGGGATCCTGGACAATCCCGATGCCGCCTTGAGCCAGGACTTTCCCCCGGAGCTTGGCCAGTCCAACCCCTTCCTGCATATGGGGCTGCACCTGGCAATTCGCGACCAGGTCAGCACCGACAGGCCAATGGGAATCAAGGCAGCATACGCACGCATCGCCGCGGCCGCAGACACCGAGCATGACGCCGAGCACAGCCTGCTGGAGTGCCTGGCAGAGTCATTGTGGAAAGCCCATCGCAACGGCACCGAGACAGATGAACAGGAATACCTGCTGTCCATACAGCGCAAACTGCCGTAGCGTAAGACAAATATCGGAACCACCGCCGAGAAGCGCGGTCTGATCAAAATAATAGAAAAATTGTAACGTCCCCCCAACGCCGAGCCACGCACATGACCCAATCCCTCGCAAACAGGCAATACCCGGTGACCGGCGCAGGCCTGGGTTTGCGGCGCGGGATCATGGATGTGCTCAAGGAAAATCCTCCGTCCCAGGTAGATTTCATGGAGGTGGCGCCGGAGAACTGGATAGGCGTGGGCGGTGCACTGGGCCGGAAGTTCCGCTATTTCACCGAGCGTTACCCATTCGTGGTTCACGGCTTATCCATGTCCCTGGGAGGCCCCGCCCCCCTGGATACCGACTTCATTCAGCAAGTGAAGGCCTTCATCCAGGCACATGACATTCGCTTGTATACGGAACACCTGAGCTATTGCGGCGACGACGGTCACCTGTACGACTTGATGCCCATCCCCTTCACCACCGAAGCAGCGGACTATGTGGCCGCACGGATCCGCCGGGTACAGGACATGCTGGGGCAACGCATTGCGGTGGAAAATGTTTCCTACTACGCAGCCCCCGGCAAAGAGATGAGCGAGCTTGAGTTCGTTAACGAGGTACTGCTGCGGGCGGACTGCGATTTACTGCTGGACGTGAACAACATCTACGTTAACAGCATTAATCACGGCTATGACCCCATGGAATTTTTGACGGGCCTGCCCGCGGAACGAGTCCGCTATTTCCACGTGGCAGGCCACTACGTGGAGGCCGAAGACCTGCGGGTGGACACCCATGGTTCGGATGTCTGCGACCCGGTCTGGGCCCTGCTGGAACAAGCCTACCGGCATTTCGGCATCGTCCCCACCCTGCTGGAAAGAGACTTCAACATCCCGCCCCTGCCGCAACTGCTCCAAGAGGTAGACCAGATACACGCCCTGCAGGAAAAGTGGGCCGGATCTGAAGGAAGCGCCTCTCGTGAGTGATCGCAAACGCTTCCAGGATCTGCAATTTGATTTCGCTGCCCACATACGAAATCCGCAGAACACGCCCCCACCGGCCGACATAGAAGACCGTCGCATGGCGATTTACCGGGAGTTGTTTTTCAACAATCTCTCCAGCCTGTTGTCCGGAACCTTCCCGGTACTGAACAAAGTCATCGGCCAATCAGCATGGGAAGGTTTGATCCGGGATTTCATGATTGAACACCGTTGCCACACCCCCTACTTTCACCAGGTATCGGAAGAATTCCTGGCCTACCTGCAACAAGCAAGAGCATCCAACAACGATGACCCGCCCTACTTGTTCGAACTGGCCCATTACGAGTGGGTGGAACTGGCCATGACCCTGGAAGACGACCTGGAAGATCTTTCAGGCGTAAATCCATCCGGCGATCTGCTTGAAGAAATCCCGGTGCTTTCCCCGCTGGCATGGCGATTGGGATATCACTTTGCCGTGCACAGAATCTCAGTGGACTACCAACCCACCGAACCTGAAGAGCAACCGGTGCACCTGCTGATAAACCGTGATGACAATGACAAGGTAAATTTCACCGAAATCAATCCGGTCACCGCCAGGCTGCTCGAACTGATGGAAGAAGATCAGTTCACTGGCAAAGAGATACTGAAAAAAATAGCAGCTGAACTTGGCGAGCAGGATTCAGTCTCGACCATTACGGCCGGTGAAAAAATTCTCACCCGATTGCGCGACAGCCAAGTCATTCTCGGTACCCGCAACGCCTGACGACAGTACTCCCAAATATAAAACCCGGAATAGAAAACCGAGACTACAAAAGAAGGGATCAACCTGGAGGAACCCATGCTTTCATTCTTTAACCGACTGCAAGATATGCTGGATGCAACACGCAGCGTCGACTGGCTGGCACCCCTGGCGCTACGCCTTTACCTGGCGCCGGTTTTCTGGATCGCCGGCACTAACAAGTTGCAGGGCTTTGAAAGCGTGGTGGCCTGGTTCGGCAATTCGGACTGGGGACTTGGGCTGCCCTTCCCCACGCTCATGGCGACCCTGGCTGTTTCAGCAGAAGTCGTCGGCGCCGTGACCCTGTTGCTGGGTCTGGCAACACGCTGGAGTTGCATACCGCTGATCGTGACCATGGTGGTAGCAGCTACCGGCGTGCATTGGCATAACGGCTGGCAGGCCGTGCACGATTTGCAAAGCCCCTTCGCCAGTCCTCACGCTGCCGATGCCATGGTGCGCCTGGACGAGGCTAAAGAAATTCTCCAGCAACATGGCAATTACGAATGGCTGACCCAGTATGGGAACTTTGTGTTGTCCAACAATGGCATTGAATGGGCCATCACTTACCTGGTGATGTTGCTCGCCCTGTTGTTCATGGGCGGCGGTCGTTACGTCAGCATCGATTACTGGATTGAGAGACGCTTCAGACACTAGGGAGCCTCTGATTTATTCTGGGCTTAGCAGATTGGGAGCCAAAAAAGTCAGATTCAAGGCGTCAAGCGAACGTAATAGCTCGCTATTGCGAAGATTGGCAACATAGAAGCTGGGTTTTTTGGACCCAAGATACAAGTTCATGAATAGATCAGAGGCTCCCTAGCCATGCATCAACACCGTAACCAGGGTGATCACCGCGACGCCAAAGAAATTTAGCGCCACGCCCGCCCTGGCCATGTCCTTGACGCTCAGCAGTCCCGAGCCGAACACCACGGCATTGGGACCGGTGGCCACAGGCAGCATGAACGCGAAGCTTGCGCTCATGGCCGCAGGCACCATCAGCAACAGGTGATCCATTCCGGAGTTCATCGCCCCGGCAGCCAGAATCGGCATCAGCAAGGTAGTCGATGCGGTATTGCTGGTTATCTCGGTCAGGAATGTCACCGCAAGGCAGACAGTTGCGACAACCAGCACTACCGGCAGCGCGCCCAGCCCAGCCAGGGACATGCCCACCGACTCACTCAATCCCGAGCCGACAAAAGCCTTGGCGATGGCAATACCACTTCCAAACAGGATCAGGATCCCCCAGGGAATTCGTACGGCAGTCTCCCAGTCAAGCAAGCGCTCACCACGCCCGTTGGGTACCAGGAACATGGCGACAACCGCCAGCAAGGCAACACTGGCATCGTTGGCGGTTTGCAGGCCGAACCACTCACTCCACCCGCCGAAGGGTTCCTTGCGGGTCATCCACAACAAGGCCGTGATGCTGAACACAATCATGGTGCGCACCTCTTCCTTGCGCCAGCGACCCACGGACGGCATGTCCACCCCGGCTGGGTGACCCAGCCCGCGTGTCAGCCATGTAGCCGACACTGCCAGCATCAGCAGAACCACGGGAAGAGCCCAGGACATCCATTGCAGGAAGGTCACTTCTATGCCGGTATTTTCGGCGTACACCTTCATGAAAATCAGGTTAGGCGGAGTGCCTATCGGCGTACCAAGACCACCGATACTTGCCGCGTAGGCCACACCCAGCAGCAAGGCAAGACGCAGGCGCTGGTTATCTACTTTCTCCATGACGGCAATCACAATGGGTAACAACATCAGCGTGGTCGCGGTGTTGGATATCCACATACTCAGTACCGCAGCGGCCGCCATAAAGCCCATTACCAATCGTCGTCCACTGCTGCCGCCGAAAGCATTCACCATTCCCAGTGCGATGCGCCGGTGTGCGCCGCTACGCTCCATACCCATGGAGAGCATGAACCCGCCCAGCAATAGCAGAATCAACGGACTGCCATAGGACTCGCCCACCTGGGCCGGCGTAAGCACGCCAACCAGGGGCAATATCGCAATTGGGATTAAGGAAGTAACGGGAATAGGAACCGGTTCGAAGATCCACCAGGTGGCACACAACACGGTGAGCCCCGCCGTCCAGGCCACATCCGCAGACGAGCCTGTTTCAAACAGATACCAGCCAAGCAATCCGGCCAACACTGGTCCGGCAAACAATGGCAGGTTTTTCATGGACTCCCCCTGTCGGGATTTACCGGCAGAGTCACCTGTGAACAACTCCGACTATTTCTTACGCGGCATATACAGGTCGGTGATCGTACCTTCAAATGCCTCGGCCGCCAGCCCAACCGTTTCACACAGGGTTGGGTGAGGATGAATGCTCAAACCGATGTCGGCCGCATCACATCCCATCTCGATAGCCAGGACCACCTCACCGATAAGATCACCGGCGTTTGGCCCGACGATTCCGGCTCCGAGTACTTTGCCAGACTCTGGGTCGAACAACAATTTGGTTAGACCCTCATCCCTGGCCATCGCCAGCGAGCGTCCGCTGGCAGCCCAGGGAAATACGCCCTTGCCCACCTTGATGCCGCGATTATCGGCCTCGATCTCGGTCAGTCCGCACCAGGCAATTTCGGGATCCGTATAGGCAACCGAGGGAATCACCCTGGCATCAAAATTACTCTTGTGGCCAGCGGCAACCTCGGCAGCCACCCGTGCTTCGTGAGTCGCCTTGTGCGCGAGCATGGGTTGCCCCACGATATCGCCAATCGCAAAAATGTGGCCCGCGCTGGTGCGCATTTGCTTGTCGACCGTGATGAATCCACGCTCATTTACATCCACCGAGGCAGCCCCGGCGTTCAGCCCATTGCCGTTGGGTGTTCTTCCCACCGCAACCAGCACCCGGCCAAATACCTCAGAGAAGGCTTCATCGCCACGGGTGAACTGCACGTGGATACCGTCCTTTTCGGCAGCCATTGAGGCCACCCGGGTACCCAGCATGATGTTTTCGTAGCGTGCTTCAAGACGTTTGGCCAAAGGTTTAACCAGGTCAGGGTCGCAACCGGGCATCAGGCCGTCGGTCAATTCCACGACGGTGATTTTGACACCCAGGGCGGCATATACCGTGGCCATCTCCAGCCCGATAATACCGCCGCCGATCACCAGCATGCGCTCGGGCAGCTCTTCCAGTTTCAAAGCCCCGGTCGAATCCATCACACGCGGATCATCCGGGGTTCCCGGCAGGCGCATGGGCTCAGATCCTGCGGCGATAATGCACTGATCAAAACTGATCAGTTTCTCGCCCTCTTCGTTGGTCACCAGGACGCGATGGGAAGACACAAACCGGGCTACACCGTGAACCACGCTAACCTTGCGTCGCTTGGACAAGCCGTCCAGGCCACCAGTAAGTTTGCCTACCACGCCGTCTTTCCAGGCAACCAGTTTTTCCAGGTCCACTTCCGGCCTGGCAAAGCGAATACCAATTTCCGCGGCCGCCTCAGCCTCTTCCATGACTTTTGCCGCATGCAGCAAGGCCTTGGAGGGAATGCAGCCTACGTTCAGGCAAACCCCGCCCAGGGTATTCCAGCGCTCGACAAGCACCACTTCCTGCCCCAGGTCTGCGGCACGAAATGCCGCTGTATAGCCGCCAGGGCCTGCTCCCAGCACCAGCAGTGGCGCATGCATATCCACGTCGCCCTCAGGCATCTGGGCAGCGCCAGCGCTCTCTGGCGGCGCCTCTGATACCTGCGGGGGTTCTTCCATTACTTCCGCAGCCGATGGGTTCGCGACCGCGTCAGTGGCGTCAAGCACAATAAACGGCGTCCCTTTGGAAACCTTGTCTCCCGCCTTGACCAGGACCTCCACAACCGTCCCGGCATAGGGCGCCGGAATATCCATAGTGGCCTTGTCCGTTTCCAGGGTAATCAGGCCCTGTTCCGGCTCCACCTTGTCACCAGGGGAAACCAGCACCTCGATCACATCGACGCTGGGGAAATCTCCGATATCCGGAATTTCAATTGTCATCCGTTCATTCATGGCCATGCTCAGGGAATGGCCTGGATTAGCTTGGTCGCATTAGCCATGGCCTCTCCCAGGTAATTGGTGAACCTGGCGGCATCGGCGCCATCGACCACCCGGTGATCGTAAGACAGGGACAGGGGCAACATCAGCCTGGGGACGAAGTTCTCCCCGTCATACACCGGCGCCATGCTGGACCTGGACACACCCAGGATCGCCACCTCCGGTGCATTAACAATCGGAGTGAAGGCCGTGCCACCAATTCCGCCCAGGCTGGAGATGGTGAAACATCCACCCTGTATCTGGGCCGCGGTCAATTTGCCATCCCTTGCGGCGGCACTCAGGTCCGCCAGTTCCTTGGCCAGTTCGAAAACGTCCTTCTTGTCAGCGTCTTTCACCACCGGCACCACCAGGCCATTCTCGGTGTCCGCGGCAAACCCGATGTGCACATACTGCTTGTACACCAGGTTCTCGCCAGTGCTGTCCAACGAAGTATTGAACTGGGGAAATTCCTGCAAGGCCATGGCACAGGCACGCATGATGAATGCCAGGGGCGTCAGTCGTATACCCTTGGCCTCAGCGCTTGGCTTCAGCGCATTGCGCATCGCCTCCATGTCGGTAATGTCAGCCAGGTCGTGCTGGGTCACATGGGGGATGTTCAGCCAACTGGCCTGCAAACGAGGACCGGAGATCTTGTGTATCCGCCCCAGGGGACGAATCTCTACCGGGCCAAACTTGGCAAAGTCCACCTGGGGAACCGACGGCAGCCCGACAGATGCTATTGCCGGCGCCTCGCTCATCCGGCTCTTGATGTGTTGCTTCACATCGGCGTGGGTAATACGACCCTTGCGCCCGGTTCCCGTCACCCTGATCAGGTCAACACCGACCTCCCGGGCAAACTTGCGTACCGAGGGACCTGCATGGGCCAACGCGAAACCTTCTTCATCAACGGCCCTGGATTTCTTTTCCGGAACCCGGGCAGCGACTGCCTTGACGGGTTCAGATGCGAGCGCTGAAACTTTTGCCGATTGATTCTCTTGCGGTGCGGGAGTCGACTCACCCATCGACTGCATGACGGTCAGCACCAAGAGAGGGTTGCCTTCGGAAACCTTGTCACCGACCTTGACCTGCAATGACTCCACCACGCCCGCATGGGGCGAGGGTATATCCATCGTGGCCTTATCGGTTTCAAGACTGACCAGGCTCTGCTCGGACTCCACCGCGTCGCCAACCTTGACCAGCACATCGATAATTTCCACTCCGTCGAAATCACCAATATCCGGAACGCTCACTTGCATCGATGAAGGCGTAGAAGCAGTTTCAGCAGCAGCCTTTTCAGGTTGAGAGGCTGCTGCCACGGCCTGGGCAGGTGCCGCGGCGACCGCCGGTGCTTTCGCATGGGGAACGGCCATTTCGGGAACATCCGCGCCGATCTCCATAATCACGGCCAGGTCTCCCATAGACACCTTGTCGCCAGTAGACACACACATTTCCAGGACCTTGCCTGAAATTGGCGCCGGGATATCCATGGTGGCCTTGTCGGTTTCCACAGTCAGCAAGCCCTGTTCCTTGTGCACCTGATCACCGGGGGACACCAGGACTTCAATGACCTCTACATCGGTGAAATCACCAATATCGGGAATCAGAATTTCTGTACGCGTAGCCAATACTTTATCTCCCCGGGCCGCTAGCTGTTGGCCGGATAGGGTTTTTCGGGATTGATGCCATATCGATCAATGGCGTCCTTCAATACAGATCGCTTGAGCTTGCCTTCATCCACCAGGGTACCCAGGGCGGCTAGCACAATGTGATGACGATCCACTTCAAAGAACGAACGCAAGGCCTTGCGGGTATCACTGCGGCCATAGCCGTCAGTGCCAAGCACCTCGAACCGACCGTCTATCCAGGGACGAACCTGATCGGGAACCAGCTTCACGTAATCACTGGCCGCCACAAACGGTCCCTCGACATTTTCCAGGCACTTGCCCAGGTAGGAACGCCGCGGGGTGTCCTCCGGGTGCAATCTGTTCCAGCGATCCACCTCCAGCGCATCACGCCGCAGTTCCGAATAACTGGTCACACTCCACACATCCGACTTGACCTTGTAGTCCTGCAACAGCAACTCCGCTGCAGCTTCCACCTCGCGCAGGATCGTACCCGAACCAAACAACTGGACCCTGGCCTTGCCACGCCCGCCCTTGCTCAGTCGGTACATGCCGCGAACAATGCCCTCTTCCACGCCCTCGGGAAGCGCCGGGTGAGAATAATTTTCGTTCATGCAGGTGATGTAATAGAAAACGCTTTCCTGCTTCTCGTACATGCGCTTCAAGCCGTCATTCACAATCACCGCCAACTCATATGAGTAGGTGGGATCGTAGGAAACGCAATTTGGAATGGTGGAGGCAGCCAACAAACTGTGACCGTCCTGGTGCTGCAAGCCTTCACCGGCAAGGGTCGTTCTACCGGCGGTACAACCCACCAGGAAACCCTTGGCCTGCATGTCGCCGGCAGCCCAGGCAAAGTCACCGATCCGCTGGAAGCCAAACATCGAATAGAACAGGTAGAACGGCACCATGTTCACGCCATGGTTGGCGTATGCGGTGCCGGCAGCTATCCAGGAACTGAAGGCGCCGGCTTCGTTAATACCTTCTTCCAGCACCTGGCCCTTCTTGTCCTCGCGGTAATACATCAACTGGTCCGCATCCTGGGGCGTGTAGAGCTGACCCACCGAGGAGTAAATACCCACCTGGCGGAACAGTCCTTCCATACCGAAGGTACGAGCCTCATCGGGAACGATAGGCACCACGTTGGAACCAATCTCCTTGTCCCGCATCAAGCTGGTCATCATGCGAACCAGCGCCATGGTCGAGGAAATCTCGCGATCGCCACTACCCTCAAGCAAGGCCTTGTAGGTGCCCAGCGGAGGCAGTTTCAACGCAGGCGCATCACCCTTGCGCTGGGGCAGCGAGCCACCCAGCAGCTCGCGCCGCTCCTTCATGTATTTCATTTCCGGACTGTTCTCTGCAGGCTTGCAGAACGGGACGCTGGCAATCTCATCGTCCGACACCGGAATACTGAACCGGTCGCGGAAACTGCGCAGGTCTTCCTCAGCCAGCTTCTTCTGCTGGTGGGCAATATTCTGTCCTTCGCCCGCCGCACCCATGCCGTAACCCTTGATCGTCTTGGCCAGGATTACCGTGGGCTGTCCCTTGTGATTGGCTGCCGCCTGGTAGGCCGCATGCACTTTCAATGAATCATGACCACCACGATTCAGGCGCCAGATTTCGTCATCTGACATATTGGCGACCATGGAAAGCAATTCCGGATACTTGCCGAAGAAGTTTTCCCGGGTGAATTTTCCACCCTTGGCCTTAAAGGCCTGGTACTCACCGTCCACGCACTCTTCCATAAGGCGCTTTAGCAAGCCGTCGTTGTCCTTGGCCAGCAGGCGATCCCAGCGAGATCCCCAGACAACCTTGATAACGTTCCAGCCAGCGCCCAGGAATGCCGCTTCAAGCTCCTGGATAATCTTGCCGTTGCCCCGCACCGGACCATCCAGTCTTTGCAGGTTGCAGTTAACCACGAACACCAGGTTATCCAGTCCCTCGCGAACCGGCATGGTGATAGCGCCCAGTGACTCGGGTTCGTCCATTTCACCATCGCCCAGGAATGCCCAGACCTTGCGATCTGACTTGGGCACCATTCCCCGGTTTTCCAGGTAACGGCAGAACTTGGCCTGGTACAGGGCCATTAGCGGACCCAATCCCATCGATACAGTAGGGAACTGCCAGAAATCAGGCATCAACCAGGGATGGGGATAACTGGACAGGCCGCCGGGCTCGACTTCCCGGCGGTAACGCTTGAGACGAGCCTCATCCAGGCGCCCTTCCATATATGCCCTGGCGTAAACGCCAGGCGCAGAATGCCCCTGGAAAAAGACCATATCTCCAGGATGCTCTTCGGAGGGGGCACGCCAGAAATGATTGAACCCAACCTCGTACAGGGTGGCTGAGGACTGGTAGCTGGCAATGTGTCCACCCACCTCTTTGCTCTCACGATTGGCGTGCACCACCATGGCCATGGCATTCCAGCGGATATATGCCTCAATTCGCCGCTCCAGCTCTCGCTCACCCCGATAAGGGGGTTGCTGCCCGACTGAAATGGTATTCAGGTAGGCTGTATTGGGCTTGAACGGCAGGTAGGCACCTGAGCGTCGGGCATGATCAATAATGCTCTCAAGCAGGAAATGGGCCCTCTCGGGTCCATAGGCCTTGAGCACGGAATCGATCGATTCAATCCACTCGCGGGTTTCTTCGGGGTCGATATCCTCGAACCTTACGGAATCTGACATCTGGGTTTTATCCAATGCATCGAATAACGGTTGGCCCATACTAGTAGGCCGGCGGATGATTTACGGGCAACCAACTGATACGATGGCCCGGTTTTTCGCACTCTTGGCAATTCTGCGTAAGTGCTCGTATTTCGTATAATTTTGTCTGGTCAATGATCGGGTTTTGAGAGAGGTAGGTCAAGGTGGCAACACGGCCGATTCATCGTTTGACAGCGGTCAAACTTAAAATTTCACAGCTAAAGGGTGATATTTCATCATCCAGACTGCTTGGTCGTGGCAACCTCATGCTGGTGGTCCCCGAAACCCCGCCCGAGTCTGTGTGGAAAATGGTTCCCGATGGCGCCAAATTGCGCAAACTGCTGGCAATCTCCGAGTCCAAGCCCGTTCAAATCCGCAGATCCTTCATTTCTCATGAAGGCAAAGCCTGCCAGGTCTTGCTGAGCCCCACTCCGGCCAAGGCCACCCAGTTCGCGCGCCTGACCCAGGCCAGGGCTCTGGTCAGCAAATTTATGGAGGATCGCCCGTCGGCGGTCACCGTGATGCTGGCCGGTCTGGAGGCTGATACTGCCATGATCATGGCTGAGGCCATCGCCAGCGCCTTTTATGCCGCCGCGGCGATGATGCCCAATCGCAAGACCAAGCCTGACCCGGCGCCTTCATTGACCCAGATCGACTTCGTCGGTCTGCCCGGCAAACTTGATACCCGGCGTATCAAGGCCGAAGCCAATGGCAACCACCTCGCACGCTGGCTGACAGCACTGCCTCCCAACGAAATCAATCCAACCGGCTACAGACGACACCTGGAGAAACTGTCCAGCGAAAACGGCTGGGACTTCAAGTTCATCGGTGAAAAGGAACTGGCAAGAAAAGGTGCGGGTGCATTCCTGGCCGTTTGCCAGGCCAGTGCCGAACGCGATGCGGGCATTGCCCACATCCGTTACCGCCCGGGCAAGAAGACCGCCAGGGCCGGATTGTCCCTGGTGGGCAAGGGCATTTGTTTCGACACCGGTGGCTCACAGCTCAAGCCCTTCAAATCAATGCTGAATATGCACGAAGACATGGGCGGTAGCGCAGTGGCCGTCGGCCTGCTCCAGACCCTGACAGAAATGGGTTACCCGGAACCGGTAGACTGCTGGCTGGCAATTTCCGAAAACCGCCTGGGTCCCAACGGGTATATCCCCCAGGACATCATTACTGCCGCCAATGGCACGACTATCCAGGCGATACATACGGATGCCGAAGGCCGTTTGGTCCTGGCAGACACCCTGCACCTGGCCAGTCAGACCAAGCCCAGGGCGATTATTGACTTCGCCACCCTGACAGGCTCCTGCGTGGCCGCCCTGACAGAACGATATAGCGGCGTATTCACCAACCGGGAACACCTTCACCCTGCGCTGATCACCGCCGGCAAGGACAGCGGTGAGAGAGTATGGCCATTCCCCATGGACGAAGATTTTGACCAATCCATGCACAGCGAAGTCGCGGACATCCTGCAATGCCCGACTACCAACGATGGCGATCACATCATGGGCGCCCGTTTCCTGAGCCGGTTTGTCGGCAAGGATATCGCCTGGGTTCACGTGGACCTGAGCTCTGTGAACCATAAGGGTGGCCTGGGTCATGTCCCCACCGCGCTTACAGGCTTCGGCGTGAGGTTTATAATGAACCTGCTTCTTGATCAGAAATTCATGAAAAATCTGGACAGCTAATGACTGATCGCCTGGTTATCACACGCCCCGACGACTGGCACCTGCATCTGCGAGATACCGAAGCGCTGGCTGCCGTGGTCCCGTTTACGGCACGACAGTTCCGAAGGGCCGTTGTCATGCCCAATCTGCGACCGCCTGTGACCACCGCCGTCCAGGCGCTGGCCTATCGGCAACGCATCCTCGATGCCCTCCCCGCGGAGTCGGATTTCGATCCGCTAATGACTCTCTACCTGACGGACAAGATGACTCCCCAGGTGATTTCCGAGGCAGCAAAATCCAGACATATCGTGGCAGTCAAACTTTACCCGGCCGGAGCGACCACCAACTCCGACTCCGGTGTGACTGACATCGACAACGCGCTGCCAACCCTGGAGCGCATGGCCGAACTTGGTATGCCACTTCTGGTACACGGTGAGGTCACGGACAACACGGATGTATTTGAACGCGAACAGTGTTTCATCGACCAGATACTCGAGCCCCTGTCCCGACGGCTGCCCGAACTGAAAATTGTCCTGGAACACATCACCACGGCTGATGCCGTGGCCTTCGTGAATTCCGGCAGGCCCGGACTGGCGGCGACGGTTACGCCCCAACACCTGCTGATGAACCGAAATGCGCTGTTTACCGGCGGCATGCGGCCCCACCACTATTGCCTACCGGTACTCAAACATGAGAGCCACCGGGAAGCGGTGCTAAAGGCGGCAACCAGTGGATCAGAGCGCTTTTTCCTCGGCACAGACAGCGCGCCCCATGCGCGCAGCGCCAAGGAAAATCCCTGTGGCTGCGCCGGCATCTTCTCCGCTCACGCGGGTATCGAGCTCTATGCGGAAGCATTTGAACAGGTTGGCAAACTCAAGCACCTGCAAAAATTCGCCAGCGAAGCCGGGCCTGACTTTTACGGTCTGCCCCGAAATACAGATACGATCACACTGATAAGGGAACCCTGGCAGGTCCCCGGTAACTATCCCTACCTGGTCAACGACCCCATTGTTCCTCTCAGAGCCGGTGAAACCATCAACTGGCGCATGGAAAACACTTTAAATGACTGAAGAAAAAAAGACCTCCAGCATGGCAAGCCGCTTCAGGGGCTTCCTGCCGGTGGTAGTCGATGTTGAAACCGGCGGGTTCAACTGTCAGACAGACGCGCTACTGGAAATCGCGGCAGTACCGCTGAAGCTGGACGATGAGGGTATCTTGAGCCCCGGAGAGTCCGTGCGCTTTCACGTGGCGCCGTTCGAAGGCTCAAATATTGAGCAGGCAGCGCTGGAAATCACCGGCATCGACCCACACCACCCGTTACGACCGGCCCTGGATGAGAAAGATGCGCTGACCCGGATTTTCAGGGAAATTCGCCGAGAAGTTAAAGAGACCGGCTGCACACGTGCGATCCTGGTGGGACACAATGCCAGCTTTGACCTGTCTTTCCTCAATGCCGCAGTCAATCGCACCCAGGTCAAACGCAATCCGTTCCACCCATTCAGCACCTTCGACACCGCCACCTTGGGAGGCGTCGCCTTCGGGCAGACCGTTTTGGCCCGGGCTATTGATGCGGCGGGAATTGAATGGGACAGCAAGCAGGCACATTCTGCCGCCTACGATGCCGAACGCACTGCCGACCTGTTCTGCATGATCGTCAATCAGTTCAGGGACATCTATCGGCAATCCGTTGCCACCAAGGGCTAGGCACTTTCGACGGGACAAAAAAAACGGTTGAGGACATCAAGTCCGCAACCGTTTGGTCAGCTATTTCTAGCCAGGCCTAGGCGACATCAGCCTCGGCAAGCACCGGCTGCAATTCTCCGGACTGATACATCTCGACCAGGATGTCACTCCCGCCGATCAGCTCGCCCTTCACATACAGCTGGGGAAACGTAGGCCAGTTTGAATACGCCTTCAGGGCTTCCCTGAGCTCCGGGTCTTCAAGAATATTAAAGCTATCGAAGTTGGTTCCACAGGCGCGCAGTACGGCGACGGCCTGGGCCGAAAACCCGCACTGGGGAAAATCTGGTGAACCCTTCATAAACAACAACACCGGGTGCGAACCCAGCTCATTCTCAATTCTTTCCTTAATGTCCAAGTAAAAACCCTCCAGGGTCGTTCTTAACCATCAGCCTTGTTTCTGCTCTGATTCCGTCGCAGATCAAGTCGGGATATTACCTGGAGGCGCCGGGATTCATCCATAGCGCCCCAGGTTGCAATCTCTTCAAGGGTTCTGAAACAGCCTGTACACAAGCCTTCATCCCCCATGTCACAGACCGATATACAGGGGGATTTGACGGCCAGCCGCCTACCCCCAATTGCTTCTTTCACCGACTACGACTCAGCTGGCGAAGTTGGCGGCCACGAAGTCCCAGTTGACCAGGTTCCAGAACGCTTCCACATACTGGGGACGGGCATTCCGGTAATCAACGTAGTACGCGTGCTCCCAAACATCACAGGTCAGCAACGGAGTGCTGTCACCGGTCAGCGGGGTGCCAGCATTACTGGTCTGCTCGATAGCCAGGCTGCCATCAGCCTTGCGCACCAGCCAGCCCCAGCCAGAACCAAACACGGTCACGCTCTTGGTGGAGAATTCTTCACGGAACGCCGCGAATGAACCGAAAGCCTTGTTGATCGCATCGGCCAGTTCACCGGTAGGCTCGCCGCCGCCATTAGGGCTCAGGCAATTCCAGTAAAAACTGTGATTCCAGATCTGGGCGGCGTTATTAAACACTCCACCACTGGACTTGCGTACGATGTCTTCCAGCGAGGAGTTCTCGAACTCCGTACCCTGGATCATCTTGTTCAAGTTCACAACGTAGGTGTTGTGGTGCTTGCCGTAATGATACTCAAGGGTTTCCTTCGAGATATGGGGCTCAAGAGCATCCATTGCATAGGGCAGTTTTGGCAATTCATGTGCCATGTAATTCTCCTTTAAACGGGGTCCCGGTTACTGAGAAAATAGACCGAGATTGGTCGATAAAAACGATATGATACCAGAACACAGGCAAATTCAGATTCCCATGAGCAACAGAAAGAGCATGAATCCGGGCCAAAAGGCCCCCGATATCCCCTCAATCGCCCAATTTAACGTCCAGGCCGCCCTGGCAGAGGACGTGGGAGACGGCGACGTTACAGCGAATTTGATCCCCTCCGGGGCCCGGGCCACCGCCTGGGTCACCTGCCGGGAGCGCGCGGTGATTTGCGGGCAACCCTGGTTCAACGAGACTTTCCGCCAACTGGACCCGGAGATTTCCGTGGAATGGATGGTAAAAGAAGGCGAGCGGGTAGAGCCCGATACCCGAATCTGCAAAATTAACGGCCCCGCCCGGGCGGTGCTTACCGGAGAACGCACTGCCCTGAACTTTCTGCAAACCCTTTCAGGTACCGCCACCGCTGCTGCGAACCTGGCCGCGCTGGTGGCCGGGACCGGCTGCAGCGTCCTGGACACCCGGAAAACCATCCCGGGACTTCGCCAGGCTCAGAAATACGCCGCCCTGTGTGGCGGAATGCGCAACCACCGTATCGGCCTGTTTGATGGCATCCTGATCAAGGAGAACCACATCATGGCCGCCGGCAGTATCACCGCAGCGGTTGCAGCGGCCCGGGAAACGGCTCACGAGCTGACGGTTGAGGTTGAGGTGGAAACGTTGAAAGAGGCTCGCGAGGCCATCACAGCCGGTGCCGACATCCTGCTACTGGACGACTTTAGCCTGGAGCAAATGACCGAGGCTGTTCGACTAAATCAGGAACTGGCTGCCAGCCTGCCCCGGGACAGGGCGATGCTTGAAGCGTCCGGATCGGTCACTGAACAGACCCTGCCGGGGATCGCTGCGACGGGTGTCGACTTCGTCTCTGTGGGAGCTGTCACCAAGCACCTCAGGGCAACCGACTTTTCAATGCGGTTCACCCTGGAGCAGATGTAGATCAAATCCGCCCGGTGGTCTCGGTAAGGCTGGCCTTCATAATCTGCTTGGGTTCCGATACGCCGTAGCCCTGGGCGTAATCAATGCCCATTCCCCTGAGCATGGTGATGATTTCTTCATTCTCGGCGAATTCAGCAATGGTCCGCTTGCCGGTCAGGTGCCCAATCTCGTTAATCGACCTGACCATTTCCCTATCGATAGGATCATGCAGCATTTCTCGTACGAAGCTGCCATCGATCTTCAGGAAGTCCACCGGGAAATGCTTCAGGTAACCGAATGACGACAAACCAGTACCAAAATCATCCAGGGCAAACATGCAGCCCAGTTCCTTGAGGGAATGAATGAAACGGTTGGCCTGGGAGTAACTGGCAATCGCCGCTGTCTCAGTAATCTCAAAACAGATCTTGCTCGGATCTATGCCGCTGCGATGAAACTGCTCAATCACAAATGGCAGGAATTTGTCATCAGCCAGGCTTTGGCCGCTGAGGTTGATTGAGCACAAGGTCAGGCGTTCTCTCTCATCCGCCTCGGAAACCAGCCAACGCAAGGTGTTCGCGATCACCCAGCGATCAATATTGGGAGTAATGCCGTAACGCTCGGCTGCGACGATAAACAACTCAGGCGAAATCAGCTTGCCCGCTTCATCTCGCATACGCAGCAATATTTCAAAATGCGTGCCCTGCTCCATGTTGTCATGCAACGGACGGATGGTCTGCCGGAATAATTCAAAACGCGACTCATCCAGTGCGTTATTAATCCTGGCCGCCCACTGCATCTCCTTGCGCCGACGCATGAGATCAATATCATTTTCTTTAAAGCAATGGATACGGTTACGCCCAGCTTCCTTGGCCGCGCGACACGCGCTTTCAGCTGCACTAACCAGGGTTTCGACATCCTGGTTGTCAGCAGTGATCGGCACCACGCCAACACTCGCTCCCAGTCGGAAGGGTTTATCTTCCCACTGGAACTTGAAGTCTCTTACTGCTTCTCGCAGGGTGTCCGCGGTGGCAATCGCCTCTTCCGGCGAACAACTCTCCAACAAGATGCCGAACTCGTCGCCACCCAGGCGGGCCACGGTGTCGCGCCAGCGAATCTTGGATTTAAGCAATGCTCCCAACTGTCCCAGCAGAGCATCGCCAGCGCCGTGCCCACACGAATCGTTAACAATCTTGAACTGATCAAGGTCGAGTGAAAGCAATGCGTAAGAGGTTTCCCTGGCCTTGGCGCTCTTGAGCGCTCTTTCCAGGCGGGCTTCGAATTCCCGGCGATTAACAAGACCGGTAAGAATATCGTGACTGGCGTGATAACTCAGGCGTCGGTTTAGTTCGCGTGACTCACTGACATCATGGAACACCAGCACGCCACCGCTGACCACACCACGGTCATCCCGAATTGGCGCAGCCGTACTCTCAATGTAAAGCTCGTTGCCATCACGACGAATCAGCAGTGTGGGTCGAACAGATTTAATCGGCCTGTCACGACGAATGGAAACCGACATGGCGTTTTCCAGCGGCTCGCAGGTTTCCTCGTGGAAACAACGGAATATTTCGTCAATAGGCCTGCCGGTAGCGTCATCCAGCTTCCAGCCGGTGAGTTCTTCTGCCACCGGATTAATGTATTCCACCATGGACTGGCCATCGGTGGTGATTACGCCGTCACCGATAGACTGCAAGGTAATCTGGGCGCTCTCTTTCTCGCGAAACAGCGCTTCCTCGTAAAGCTTGCGCTCAGTGATATCCAGTTCCACGCCCACCAGGCGTTTCAGGCGACCGGTCTGGTCATGTAGCGCTTTGGCGCGACTCAGCACCCACCGCCAGTCTCCGTTGGTGTGACGCATACGATGAACGCTTTCAAATTGCTGTGAATTACCCGCCAGGTGATCGCGAATAGACGCCTGCACACCGATCATGTCATCCGGGTGCACCAGTTTGCGCCAGTCAGGCGTCGCGTTAACGAACTCGCCTTCGTCATACCCCAGCATTGATTTCCAGCGGGGCGAAAAATAAGTGCCATTGGTCTTGAGATCAAAATCCCAGATACCATCATTGGCTGACACGCTTGCCAACATTTGCAGCTCGTTGGACTCGGCCAACTCCGAGCGCAAGAGATGTCTTTCCTGGCCTGATACGAAGCTGGTACCCAGCAGTTTCAGCACCAGATGAAGATTCGCATCCCAGCTCGCCCGGGGCAGGCAACTGGCCATTGCGATAAATCCACGAACTTCACCGTTGATGCTCAGCCCAACCAGCAGCACTGCGCCTACATTCAATTCGGCGAACAGCCCGGCTTCGGCCTCGGCGGAGTTATTCGTATCGGTGAGTTCCAGTACCCGGAGATGGGTCATGTGCGACTGCAACCAGGCGTAAGGCGCAATCTCCATACCGGCAAGCACTTCAGGGTTACAGGTAGAAAATACGCTGCGGGCAGAATAAACGTTCTCAATTCGCTGGCGGCCTTCGTCCAACATCGCGATGAACACGGCATCAACGCCTGAGACGTCTCGTACCGACTCAAGGCATTCTGCGATCGCTTCGGCACCATCCTCCACCACGGTCTGCAAATCAATTGCGGCCTTGGTGTATACGGTATCCATTCCCGAACGACTGCGTGCGCCTACTCCAACAGGATGGCGGCCGCTCAAACCCGTTAGGGTAATTTCATGCTTGTCATCGTCGGATCGTACTGCCATTGGCCGACCTCTATAAATTTTTGCGCCGATCTTGCTTAACCGCTATTGGCAAACCCCATTCGGATAGCTGAACAGAATTCAGTCACATCCGAGGTGATTGTGACATACTTTTTTAAGAAAACAAGCTAACCCCATGTTTATTAGTTAATTAATCTAATTCGATACCAAATATCCGCAAGATTCATGGAGCCAGCCCTGCCAATTTACCCAGACCGGCTCCAGAAAAGTGCGAATCAGGTTGCAGATTTTCACTCCCGGGAGGTTTCCTCTAATTAAGCGTGGCGTATTTGTGCCACTACTTCAGCCTTGAACGCGCCTTCCGGGGGCGGTACGACACCGCTACCTGCCAAAAAGAAAAGCCCGCTATTGCGGGCTCTTTAACGAACATCAACCAAACGCTAGCGGACGTGTCTGTCTTTGTCAGTCCAGGACATCCACTAAATTTGGCCCTGCACGCAAAGCATGCAGGACCTCGGTTATGGCGCCCTGGCTCTCCACCATAATCACTTTCGGCTATCCGCCACAAGTTGCTCCAACTCATCCGCAGATTTCTGACGAATTTTGGCTGGTTCAAGCAAGACCCTTGCAAGGGCCGGCAGCAGAATCAACGCACCAAGCATGTTCCACAGGAACATAAATGTCAGCATCAGACCCATATCTGCCTGGAACTTGATGGGTGAGAACATCCAGGTTCCTACGCCAATGGCCAGGGTCATCCCGGTAAAGGCCACGGCCACGCCAGTGGACTGCAGAGTCTTGAAATAGGCATCGGTCAGTTTCAGCCCGTCCTTGATAAAGCCAAGCATCCGACTGTAAATGTAGATTCCGTAATCCACGCCGATACCCACACCAAGTGCGATAACCGGCAAGGTGGCGACCTTTACGCCAATCCCCATGGCGGCCATGAGTGCCTGGGCGAGGACAGATGTCAGGGCCAGGGGCAAGATAATGCACAACACTGCACGCAGCGAACGGAAGGTGATCAAGCACAAAAGGCTGACCACGCCGTATACCCAGGCAAGCATCTGGTACTGGGCCTTGGCGATAACAATATTAGTCGCCGCCTCAACACCGGAGTTACCCGCAGCCAGGACGAAAGTCGCATCCGGACTGTTATAGGTAGCCGCAAATTCCTCCGCAGCAGCCACCACCCGCAAAAGCGTATCGGCCTTGTGATCCTCAAGGAACACAAGGACCGGCACCATTGAGCAGTCCGTATTGATCAGGATACTGGGAACCCGACTCAGGGAACTGTTCAACACGAACTGGTTCCTGCTCAGGGCTGCCCACTTCAGGCTGCCCTCGTTCATGGCGGTATTAACCAACTTCGCCACGTTCACCAGGGAGACAACCGACTGGACGCCCTCTACCGGTTCCATTTCACCCTGGAACCGATCAACGGCCGCCACCGCCTCGTAGTTACCACAGGCCTGGGCGGGAGTTTCCACCATCACCACAAAGACATCGGTGCTGTTCGAGTAGTTGGCCGTCAGGAACGCGTTGTCCCTGTTGTAACGCGAATCGGCACGCAACTCGGGAGCGCCGGGATCAAGATCACCAATCTTCAGGCCCTGGCCAAAATACAATCCGAAAACAAACAGGCCTACTGCGATACCCAACGTGACGCGAGCCCGTTTCATATCGGTGAACCCAGAGAACCATTCCCACACTTTGCTGGGATTGTCCTTGCGCTTCTCCATGTGCTGAACAGAATTTTTCGTCACTCCGGTATAGGACATCAGTACCGGCAACAAAATCAGGTTAGTCAGGATCAGTACCGCCACACCCAGGCTAGCGGTCAGCGCCAACTCCTGGATGACTGGAATCTCAATCACCATCAAGGTCAAGAAGCCGATACCATCACTGACCAGCGCCACCAAACCCGGGATGTAGAGCTGACGGAAAGTGAGCCTGGCCGAAGCCATGGGGCTAGCTCCAAACAGTGACTTGGCCCTGATGCTGTTGATCATCTGCACACCGTGGCTCACCCCGATTGCAAAGACCAAAAACGGTACCAGCATAGAATATGGATCAATACCGAAGCCAAGTACGTTCAGCAAACCCAGCTGCCATACCACGCCGATAGTGGAACAAAGCAGGGGAACCGCGGTGCTCCACAGACAGCGAGAATAGAGGTACAACAAGACCATGGTGGTCAAGAAAGCGATCAGGAAGAATATGCCGACCTGGTTCGCACCATGGATGAGGTCGCCGACAATTTTGGCGAAACCAATGATGTGAATAGCCACCACGTCACTGCCGTACTTGTCCCGCACCAGGGTTTCAAGATTTTGTGACAACTCTTTGTAATCAAGTTTCTCACCGGTTTCTGCATCCCGATCAACCAGCGGTGCCAGCACAATGGTCGACTTGAAGTTATTCGCGACCAGCCGTCCAATCTGACCAGACTTTAGTACGTTTTCTCTTAAGTTTTCCAGGCTCTCATGGGATCCGTCATAACCGTCGGGAATGACAGCGCCACCACGAAAACCCTCTTCGGTCACTTCGCTCCAGCGAATATTTGGCGACCAAAGAGACTCTAGTTTCGACCGGTCCACGCCCGGGATATAAAACACTTCGTCATTAATTTTTTGCAGGATTTCCTGGAAATCCTTGTCGAAGATATCTCCCTTCTTGGTCTCGACAACTATCCGCACCGAGTTGCCCAGACTTGCCAGGTCATCACGGTTCTTCAGGAAATTGGCAATATAGGGATGGGATGTAGGCACCATCTTCTCAAAGCTGGCATCCGGACGGATATGAGACGCCTGGTATCCGAGAAACAGCGTTACCAGGGCGAGCACTACCATCAAGACCACCCGATTATTAAAAATCAGGCGTTCTATAAGAGGTTCTACATCCTCAACAGGGTGGGTCAGGTGATGTTTAGTTGGGCCTTTCATTATTCTTCTTCCTCAGCTGAACCGTCAGGCTTCGCCCGGTGTATACCGCCCTCGCCCACCAGGACCAGGTTTTCATCAGGATTAGCAATCAATGCACTGTACGAGCTTCGATCTTCCCTGATAACAACGCTGAATGTCTCTCCTGCATCGTCACTGCTTAGTACCGCACCTGAACGACCGACTAACACCAGTTTGCCACCAGGGGAAATCACACCACCCATGAGTGTATTTTGACTTGCCGTCGTCCTTCGCTCCCAGGTCTCTCCCTTGTCATCAGAGACAAAGATGTTACCCCTGAGTCCGAACGATATTACCCGACCTGCCGACCCATTGGATAAGGCGACAATGCCAAACAATGAACCTTCATACGGCGAATCCAGACGAATCCAGGTAACGCCCGCGTCATCAGAACGAAACAACATCCCCGCCTCACCAGAGACGTAGATGGTCTGGCCATCAGCTGAGGCGATGCTGTAGTAATGATACTTATCCAGGTTATCCAGATCCGAAGAACGAATTTTCCAGTTCTCACCACCATCATCAGTGCTGAAGATCAATCCATAAGCGCCAACTGCAAGCCCTGATTTTTCGTCAGCAAACCAGACATCGAGCAAGGGATTGGTTGTACCGCCAGCCTCGACCGCAACCGTGGCGTCGTCAAGCGCATACTCGGCTTCCTCAAGTTCAAACCCCAGGTCTTCGAGTTCAAACTCGTCTGCGGTTTCCATCGCTTCCTGCTTGCTGGCTATCACGGCCTCTGCGAAGCTCACTTCCTGCTCCGCAACCTGCTGACCGGTAAACTGAACTGACCAGCTGGTACCGCCATCTGAACTATGCAGAATCGTGCCTTCATGACCCACTGCCCAGCCCATCTGCGGGCTGGGAAAATTCACAGCGGTCAAGGTAACCGATACCGGCACATCAGCCTGTACCCAGCTACGGCCATCATCATCTGAATGGATGATAATTCCTCGCTCACCTACCGCAACCAACCGCCCGTTGGCCCTGGCGACATCCAGTAACAAAGCACGTTCAATCCAGTGAGTTTTTACGGCCGGGAGATACCTGAAATCGGTACGCACTTCCCCGTCTGACTGCCCGTAAACAGTTCCTGCGACCAGCAATGACGCAACAGTCACCAGTCCATACGCCATTCTGGTGATGGCCTTATTATTCGGTTGCATTTAATCCCTCACTCACGGGCCAAGTTGGCAGCCCAAAAAATAAGCGGCTCGCCGTAAAAACGACGAGCCGCTATCTTATTACAAATGCGTCAAACTGCTAGCTGACGATTTATATTATCGTTTTCCAGCCCTGCGCAACGCTGCGGGGGTGTACTCCGTGGATGATGCCGGATAGCCCCACACATAGGTGTACTCAGGAATTTCGTTTTCCAAACCGATTGTAAGATAACGACCCGAGATCAAGTCGTAACTGGTTTCAGTCGCATACCACGGAACGTTAACCTGGTAATGGGTAAGGTTATGGGCTTCTTTCACGCGCCACATTTCGCCACGCCCGTCATACAGGTCTGCAATGGAAATCTGCCAGGTATCCTCGTCGACATAGAAAGTACGTTTGGCATAAATATGCCGGGCACCGTCCTTAAGAGTCCCCTCAACAACCCATACCCTGTGCAATTCATAGCGCAGGTAATCAGGGTTCATATGGCCGGCTTGCAACAAATCCTTGTACTTGAGGGATTTACCCAGCATGCGGTAAGAGTTGTAGCCAATGTACATCTCTTTCTTGCCAAGAAGCTTCCAGTTGTAACGATCTGGTGCGCCGTTATACAGATCAAGATCATCGGCAGTACGCAGACCATCTGAAGCGGTACCGGGACCGTCATAGGCTACATCAGGAGCTCTGCGAACACGACGCTGACCGGCGTTGTATACCCAGGCTGCACGAGGCTCTTTAACCTGATCGATGTTCTCATGCACCAGCAAGACGCCGCCCTCAAGACGCGCAGGAGCCACGATGGCCTGCTTGTAGAAGAACAGGCGATTCGGATCAACCTTGTCCTGCATGTAGTTCGCCCAGGTAATCTGGTCATCGAACACGACAGGGCTGAAATTGCCATTGGCCTGGACCGGAATCTGGGTATAGCTGCGCTTCACGCTGCCGCCCCGGTAACGAAGAATATGATTCCATATTACCTCGATGCCACTGGCAGGAATCGGGAACGGTGCGTCAGACACCAGTTCCTTCAAACCATTACCACCGGCGGCCAGTTCGGCCTTGGTAGCACCAGATTTCACCTGGTCATACACAGCCTGGGGATACCCGGATGAACGGCGTGATTCATACACGTCCATCTTGAAAGTACTCGGGTAACGCTTCAGAAGTGCGATTTGACCGGGAGATAGGTTATCAGCGTATTGCTCGTAGTTTGCCGCAGTAATCGAGAACTTCACCTGGTCACTGGCAAACGGATCAAGCAAAGGCCCACCCGCAACGTACCCGGCAGGCGCCGATTTAATCGGGTTCCACTCGGGAATCGTGCCGGCAGCGTTGCCGGCTCGTTCTGCACCCATCGGGGTCAACTCGGAGCCACCCAGTCGGTCAGCCTGCTCCTGCGAAATTGCAGCAGACGCGCCGACGGATACCATATAAGTCGCGGCCGCGACAGCCAGCATACTTTTCTTCAATAAAGTCATTTTTGTATCCTCTAAAATCAGTAGGCTTAGCTTAGAAGCTAACGCCGAAGCTAAAGCCGGCGAAATCCCTGTCATTGCGCGTGTTGTAATCACCACCGGAGAAGTCCGTGTAGAAGAGTTCAGCCGTATAGCGCTGCAGGTAATTGGCCTTGAGTGACAATCCCAGGCTCTTGCTACCTTCATTGAAGATACCAGCCGGGTGCCAGCCACTGACATCATGGGAATAGCTAATACTGGGTACCAGGTTAACGCCCTTGAAGGCATCGTCATACTGGAACACCAAGCGCATTCTGTAACCCCAGGAAGAATCAGTTACGTAACCCTCGTCGGTACATCCAGCTGCATTGCCATTAGGTACGATTTCGCCACCGGGAGTACCGGTACACACCAAATCACCGAAGGGTGTCGGGATAGCTGCGAATGAACCCATGCCAAACAGGGG